>CAZNVM010000524.1:0-19701 GCA_964576215.1 uncultured Planctomycetaceae bacterium | reverse complement strand
CCGGTCAAGCACCGCTTTAGAGATAAGGTCAGGGTTTTCAAGCACATTTCCATGCGTTTCTGAAGAGCCAATGGCACTGACGATCCCTTCGCCGACCCGGGCAATGATGGTTTCTTCCGTTGCCCCGCCGATGAGTTGCCGCAGGTTCGCCCGGACGGTGACGCGGGCTTTGACTTTGAGCTGAATCCCGTTTTTCGCCACACCGTCAAGCGTTAAACGCCCTTTGGAGGCCATCGGGCAATCAATCACCTTCGGGTAGACGCTTGTTTGGACCGCTTCGAGGACATTCCGCCCGGCCAGGTCGATGGCGGTCGCCAGTTTGTAGTCCAGGTCAACGATTTTCGCTTTGCTGGCGGCGATCATCGCCTGGACAACCAGATTGACCCGGCCACCGGCAAGGTAATGGGCCTCAAGCGATTTCGAGGTCACTTCCGTGAGTCCCGCTTTGACCGCCATAATCTGTGCCCGGACGATCACCTCGGGGTCAACCTCGCGAAACGTCATCCCAAGCAGGTCAAGGATCCCGATCCCTGCCCCGGTGGTCACCGATTGAATCCAGAGCCGGAAAAACTTGACGAATATGCCAAAAATCACCAGAAAAGCGATACAAACACCAATCGCTCCAATAATCAGCAGGATCGTGAGCGGATTTGTTTCTTGTTGGGCAAATAATGAAAACATAGGATTGTTGGCGGTTTGGTTACGGTTGTTCAGATAACATTTTACCTATTTTAGCAAAGTCAAGTCCAAAGTGCAAGCGACTGGCAATTATTGTTTTCCACCACCGCACCACGACTTGGATTTCTGGATTTCTGAAAATCGTCGGGTCTATTGCCGACACGGGAAAATCTTGTATAAAAGAAGGCTTATAAATTTGTAATGAATAATGAGGAATTCTCGTTATTTCACCAAAAAGTATGCTAAAATTCAATTCCCACCCTTTACGAAAAATAAGGATTTTAAGAAATGGCGAAGCACCCTATCGAAACGATTCGAAATATTGCACTTTGCGGACATGGCGGTTCTGGTAAAACAACTCTGGCCGATACGATCCTGAACGACCTCGGCCTGGTCAAGCGTCCGGCAAGTGTTGACGAAGGGACCAGTATTTGTGACTTCGACGAAGAGGAAAAAGCCCATAAATACACCATCGAAGCAAGCGTCATCAATTTCGACCGTAACGGCCTTCACTTTAACCTGATCGATACGCCCGGTTATCCCGATTTTATCGGTCAGACCATCGGCGCACTTTGGGGTGTCGATTCCGCCGCGATTGTGATTAACGCCCAATCCGGTATCGAAGTGAATACCCGCCGCGTCTTCGCCGAAGCGAAAAAAGCCGGACTCGGGCGGATGATCATTATCAACAAGATGGACGCCGACAATATCGACTTCGCCAAGCTCCTTGACGCGATCAAGGATGTTTTCGGGGCGGAATGTGTTCCTTTGAACGTCCCCATCGGGCATGGGCACAACTTCAAAGGGGTTGTTAGTACGCTTAACCCTCCGGCGGATACAGCGGGTGCCCTGATTGACCCCAGGGAAATTCACGAAAGCCTGATCGAAACCATCGTCACGGTCGACGAAGCGGCGATGGAAAAATACCTTGAAGGGACTCCGCCCACCGATGAGGAACTGAGAAGTTTGATGAGCCGGGCCATTCTCGACGGGACGCTGATCCCGATGGTTTGCGTTTCCGGCAAAACAAAGGTGGGGCTTCACGAGATGCTTGACGCCCTTGCCCTTTGCGGACTTGCCCCGAACGCCCTCGAACGAAAAGCGAAAAACGCCGAAGGGGAAGAGGTCGAAATCAAATCCGACCCCGCTGGTCCCGTCATTGCACAGGTTTTCAAAACGCGCATCGACCCGTTCGTGCAAAAATTGAGCTTTATCCGCGTTTTCAACGGGACGCTCAAAAACGGGGTGCAGGTTCCGGCCAGCACCTCACGACGCGGTATTAAAATTGCGCAACTTTTCGAGATGCAGGCAAACGAAACCTTGCCGGTGGACGAGGCGACGCCGGGAATGATCGTTGCCGTTGCGAAACTGGAAGAACTCGAAACGTGTACGACAATTGGCGAATTTGCGATGGACCGTTTTCCGTTTCCGACGCCGATGGTCGGTTTGGCGGCCTCTCCGAAGAGTCGCGGGGACGAAGCGAAATTGTCCGGTGCCTTGGCAAAAGTGACGCAGGAAGACCCCTCGTTCCTTTGCGAACGAAACGATCAAACGAAACAGCTCGTGATTACCGGGATGAGCGAGCTTCATTTGACCGTGATTCGGGAACGGCTCAAACGGCGGGATAAAGTCGAACTTGACACGAAAGAGCCGAAAATCGCCTACCGGGAAACGATCCAGGCTCCGCGAACCGAAGGGATGTACCGCCACAAAAAACAATCCGGTGGTGCCGGTCAGTTCGGGGAAGTTCATATTCGCATGTATCCGTTCCCGAAAGGAACCGATCCGGAAACGTTTTCGAGCAACAAGGAGATGTTCCCGTCCATGAAGGATTTTCATTACGACGCAACCAACAACTTTTTGTGGATCGACGCAATCGTCGGCGGCGTGATTCCGTCCAACTTTTTCCCGGCGATTGAAAAGGGGTTCAAAGAGCGGATGGGACGCGGCGTTATTGCCGGGTACCAGGTTCAGGATGTTTGCGTCGAGCTGTTTCACGGAAAGTATCACGACGTTGACTCGAACGAACATGCGTTCCGGACGGCGGGTTCGATGGCGTTTAAGACCGTGTTTAGCCAGGCAAGGCCGGCTTTGCTGGAGCCAATTGTGAAGATGAGCGTAACGGTGCCGATGGCGAACGTCGGCGATGTCAACAGCGACCTTTCAACGCGACGGGGACGACCGCTCGGCATGGAGTCGGCGGGGGGCGGTATGCACACGATTCTGGCGGAGGTGCCGCTGGCGGAAGTGATGACTTACAGCCGGACGCTGGCAAGCATGACCGGCGGGCAGGGAAGTTACGGGATCGAGTTTTCGCATTACGATATTGTTCCAGGCAACGTCCAACAACAGATCATCGCGTCGGCGGAACTGGAAGAAGAGGAAGAATAAGTTAATGATTAATGATTAGTGATTAGTGATTAGTGTTTGCTAATCACTAACCACTAATCGCTAACCACTGATCACTAATCATGATTTGGATTCTCGTCGGATACATGTGGTTGGTTCTGCATCGACCGTTTGAAATATGGCCGATTTTTGAGTCGGTTCGCTTGTTGCGTTTTTACATGATTTTCACGCTGATCGCCTGGTTCTTGATCTCGGCGAAAACATGGACGAGTAATCGTAACAATGCCGCGTTATTTTTCGTGGCGTTTTCGGTTTTCGTTTCGACGCTTCTGAGCCCGTATGCCGGTCTGGGAGATAACCAGACAACGGAAAGCTGGTTCAAGGTATTCGTGTTCTTCCTATTGATTATGACAAGCGTCAAAACGGAAAAAGACCTGAAAATTCTTGTAACGGCATTCGCGGTCTGTTTCACGCTGTATATGCTTCATTCCTATCGAAGATATCTCAGTGGTGGTGGCGCGTACAGTATGGGGACTTGGCGAATGACCGCGGTGAATTCCTCAAGGGGCAGGTTTGGAGGTCCCAATGAGTTTGGGAACGCCATCAACTATGCCATGTGCCTTCTGTTGCCGCTAATGGCTCTTGCGAAAGAGATGAAGAGCAAGATACAGAAACGTCTGATCTATTTGTTTTTTATCGGATCGTTCGGACTTTCGATTATTTGCATCCAATTGACCGGTTCACGTGCGTCCTTTGCCGGATTGGGGATATCACTGTTCGGGCTTGCCATGCTCTCCAAGCATCGAATCCGGCTGCTTTTAGCTTTTGCGATTGCCTGCCCGTTAATATGGTTTTCACTCACCGACAATCTGCAAAACCGTTTCCGTACTCTTTGGGACCCGAGTGCGGGACCGGCAAACGCACAGGCGTCCGCGGAAGGACGGAAAGAGTTTTTTTGGATCGGCTTGGAAATTTGGAAGCAATATCCGGTGTTCGGAGTCGGCCCCAATGGGTTTCAACAAGCTTCCGGGACCGATATGCAACCACATGGTCTCATTCCACAGGTGCTTAGCGAGCTTGGAACTTTAGGGGCCATTGCTTATTTGACTCTGGTGGGAGCAATTCTCTCCAATCATCTTAAAGCCCACTTGCTTTATAAAAAAATGAAAGTTCTTAAAAGAGAGGGGGAGGTATTATATCTCTACCGTATTTCCTTCGGTGTTACTTGGGCCGTTTTTTTACTGTTTTTTCTTGGTTTTGGCTGTCATAACGCTTTTTGGTACACGTGGGTTTGGTACGGTGCGTTTCAGGCAATTGCCGTGGAATTTCTCAGACAAAAAGTCAACGTAGCGTTTTCCACTCATCAACCTTTTTTTACGCAGTACCAAGTGCAAACCACCCGACAATTTTGAAATAAGTTTTCCACGTCTCACCGATGTTATTTAACTCTTTCGTTTTTCCGGCCTTTTTCCTGATTGTCTGGGGATTGTACCTCTGTTTGAAGCATCGGGCTCAGAACGTCATGCTCCTGTTTGCGAGCTACTTTTTCTACGGCTGGTGGGATTGGCGGTTTCTTTCCCTACTGTTCATTTCAACGATCACCGACTTTTGGGTCGCCAAGTGGATGGAAAAATGCGGGCCGAACCGACCGGGAAGGAAAAAGACCCTGTTGATTCTCAGTATGGCGACCAGTCTCGGAATACTGGGATTCTTCAAATACTTCAACTTCTTTGCCGAATCGTTCGAACGAATCCTCGCACCGCTTGGATTTCATCCGGATTTCGCAACCTTGAATATCCTGTTGCCGGTTGGAATCAGTTTTTACACGTTCCAGACAATGGCGTACACCATCGATGTCTATCGCGGTAAGGATAAAGTCTGTAAGGATTTCATTGACTTCGCTCTCTACGTCGCGTATTTTCCGGCACTTGTCGCCGGTCCCATCGAACGGTCCACCAACTTGATCCCGCAAATTCAGAAGCGGCGGACCTTAACTCCGGCCCTGGTTCAAAGTGCGGTTCAACTGATGTTTTGGGGATACTTCAAAAAGGTATTCATCGCCGACGGCGTCGCGCCTTTCGCCAATGAATGTTTTACCGATCCGACGGCTTATGGCGGACGAACATTATTGATCGGTGCCTATTTGTTTGCGTTCCAGATTTACGGCGATTTTTCCGGGTACACCGACATTGCACGTGGAATCAGCCGTTTGTTCGGTATCGAACTTTGCATCAATTTCCGGCAGCCGTATTTTGCGGCCAGTATTACGGAATTTTGGCGGCGTTGGCATATTTCGCTTTCGACCTGGTTACGGGATTATCTGTACATTTCACTCGGCGGCAACCGTAAGGGAGCGACACGTACGAAAATCAACAATATGACGACCATGCTACTTGGCGGATTATGGCACGGTGCCGCCTGGACCTTTGTTTTTTGGGGCGGTTTGCACGGTTTGTACCTGGCCGTTCATAAAACGATGCTTGGCGACAAGAAAGTGCAGGAGGTTCCCGCTCCACAAACTTTTTTTCAATACATTTACCGATTCTTCGCTATTGCGGTCACGTTTCACCTGGTTGTGTTTGCCTGGATATTTTTCCGCGCTTCGACGTTTTCCGCCGCCATCGCTTATGTCTGCGGTATTCCCCATTTTCACGGGGCAAGGGTAAGCGGCATTGAAGCGACATTCCTGTTTTACGGCCTCGCGCTGCTGTTGCTTGACGGTTTCTGTGAATATCAGAAATCGGAAGTTCCGTTTGTCGGAAATCGGTTCCCGGTATTACAAGGTTTGGTTTATGGTGCCGCCTTGTTTTTGATGGTTTTCGTCGGTGGGAATGTCGCACAACCCTTTATTTATTTCCAGTTCTAAACAACATGAATGATAAAAACCAAGGTTCAAAGAACGCACTTTTTGATTGTTCAATGATGGCTGGTATCGGCTTGCCGACCAAAAAATTTTGGTTTGGGATGGTAAGCTTTGTCGTTTTTGTCTTATGTTATCTTGCCACATTTCAGGTTAATGTCATGGAGGTGGGGGACACCATACCGGCTTTCCACCAACGGATGAAAGGGGCCCCTGCCTATTGGCCGGAAGTGATCGTGGGAGGATCTTCGCTTAATGGCATGGCAATCCATACCGGTGTTTTGGAAGAAAAGGTGGCGGCTCCTTGCGTTAAAATTGCCACTAATGCCGGCTCGCTTTCCGAATGTCTCGCCATCCTGCAAAAGTACGAAACCGCATGCCAAAAATTAAAGATGATTGTTGTGGATTTTAATAGGGTTGGAAATGATGCCACCTCTGAAAATTGGAGACTGAATCATCAAAAAAGGATGCAATTATTGTCGATCCCTTCTACGTTTCTGGAAAGATGTTTCGTTATTCTTAACGGAAATCCCAATCTGTTTCGAAGACCTTTTTATGAGTTTTATAAACTGTACATTCCTCCCCCTTTCAAACCCGATCCTTTTGAATCCAACTGGCATAATAAACGGTATGCGGAGGCCAAGGCTCCTGAACGTGAGCAACTCAAGGAGCATCGGCGAAGAATTCAAGAGGATGGCGAAGGTCCCATTGATTGGAATTGCCCGATGTTCGGCGGTTTGAACGTACAGATGCAACCGATTCCCCACGAAACGGTGGAGATGTTTCTGGAATTTTGCAAGGCACGTGAAATTTTCGTCGTTTTCAATCTGCCGCCGACTTGGCGAGGGGCGGAATGGAAACTGTGTGAAGAATACGAAGCCTACCTTGATACGTTGAATGCTCTTCCGTACTGTATGGTAATCCGCACCCCCAATTTCGACTCGATTGATCCTGAAAGTGAGGATGAATCCTGTTTTTTCGACCGATGGCACATGACGGAATACGGCGCAACCCTTTATACAAACTGGTTGGCGGACCAAATCCGGTCACGGCACTCCGCTGATAACTAATTACTCAAAGTGGAAACGGATTGGTTATGAAACTGGAAAAAGGAATCGGAAATAGGAAGTAGGAATACGTGACACTAACCACTAACCACTAACCACTAATCCGTCATGAACCGATCTTTTTGGATTGATTTGATTCGTGTTGTCGGTGCATTATTCGTCGTTGCGATCCATGTGAGTGGACGGATTGCCGGTGGATATGCGGTTGAAGAGTCTGCCGTCTCGCTGGGATTGGCGGGACTGGTTTCTCGGTGTTTTTGCTCTGCGTGTAGCAAAGTTGCCGTTTCGCTGTTTGTTATGGTCAGCGGTGCTCTCTTACTCGGACGGAGCGACACGTTGGGCGAGTTTTATCAAAAACGTTTCGGAAAAATTTTGTTGCCGTTTTTTGCGTGGAATTGTATTTTTATAGCGAGCCTCTGGATCGCCGGACAAAGCCTGAAAGACGGAACTCCGATTACGCTGACCAGTTCCATTGGAGCAATCTTTTCCGGAGGGGTGAGTGGGCATTTTTGGTTTATGTACATGCTTATATCGCTGTACCTGGTCGCTCCGTTTCTTTCCGTTTTCGTCCGCAATGCCCCGAAAAACATGTTGACCGGCTTTTTGGCCCTCTGGTTTGTTGCCATTGTCATTTTCCCCCTCTTCCATAATGTCGTCAAAGAAACGTTGGGAATCGCGGAAATCTCTAAAGACTTTCGTTTTGAACTCGTTTCCCTTTGGGTTGGATTCTTTGTTGCCGGTTACGTTCTCAAAGATGTTCTGATTTCAAAACGTTGGGCACTGATCGCCCTTGTCGCCTGGTGTTGTTTTTCCATCGCGGGACCGGTCAGTGGTTATCTAAAAAATGCTTACCCCGATTCTTCGCTGTCATCTCTTCTCGTCTTCACCGGAAAGTACGTTTTGCCCGTCGCTGCGTGTCAAGTTACCCTTACCGTGATTGCTTTTCTCGCTTTACGGTCGCTTGGCGATCTGCCTTCGCTTGCCTCTTCACGATTTGGCAAGATGGTCATTTTCACCGCTCCCTTAACTTTTGGCATTTACCTTTCTCATCATCTTCTCTTAACGCCGGTGATGAAAAAACTGAATTTGGGAGGCTGCAATTCGTGGATTATCGTGTCATGTGCCATTCCTACCCTGACAATCTTTTTCTATTTTGCCACTGCGGCAGGCATCTACGTGCTTCGCCGAAGCCGATACTTGAAATTCCTTGTTCCGTAGAAGACAGTTCAAAATTCGTCGACGTAAACAACTTACTGATAACCAACATCAATCCCATGACTTCCAATCCGACTTTAGAGGAAATTCGCAAGGACTGCTTTGTGCTTGATTCCGAGGATTTTCAAATTCCTGAAAATGTCAGGCTGATTTCGCCCGAAAACTTCAGTACCATCGCATCCATACCGGAGATTTCCGTCGAATATATTCCGCCGGGCAGACTGGCGACTTGTTTCAAACGAATTCCTTTCTTGTATTACCTGCTTTGGTCTTTGCGACTCCTCTTCGCCGCCGATAAAAATACGGTGATTATCGTCATCGGTTCCGGCGGCTTTTTTCTGCCTCTTGGTTTTTTGAATCGTTTGGCGTTTTTCTGCCGCCGAACGATATTACTCTGGGGACTATTTGTCGAGTACCGACTTGGACGAGAGAGGAGGCTTTGGTTTTTTCCGTTTGTCAAGTTCAAAATGGAATGGAAAGAAGCCATCGCCAGATTTGTCATGCAAGGTTACTCACAGATTCTTGTGTGGTCGCGGAAGGAAGTGACCGGGCTTGCGAAATACTATAAGCTACCGGAATCCTTGTTTCTGTTTTTTCGATATAAGGCGAATCATTCCAAAAGGCCAACTTATGACATACCACTGAATAACTTCGTTTTTTCGGGCGGCAATGGAAAACGGGACTACAAAACTTTGGTCGAAGCGGTTCGGGGAACCGACGTGCCGCTCATCATTAGCGCAACCAAACCACAGTTTCGCCAGGAAATCGAGTTTGCCCCCAACGTGATCATGCTTGGTGCTCCCGAACCGGCTTTCGGCCAATTACAAGCGGCCTGCCGTTTCGCCGTCGTTGCAATGATGGATTCGAGCGTGCCCGGCATCAAAGGCGGCGGGGAAGCGAACCTTTGTAATCCCGGCTGGCACGGCAAACCGGTGATCGCCCTCGATAATATGTCCGCCGAAGATTATATTGTGGAAGGCGTTACCGGGTTCATTGTGCCATGCGGCGATGTGGAATTGCTCCGAAAGCGGATTCTCCAGCTCTGGAACGATCCGGAGTTGTGCCGACAAATGGGGGAAAACGCAAGAAAGCATGTGGAGAAACATTTTACGCATTTCCTCTTTATTCGGCGGACATTGCGTTTGGCGTTTATTCTTGGCCAGCAGAAAATCCGATAACAACCGGAATGACGAGTTTAAACTTCTCTTGTGTGCTTCGGAATTTTTGTCACGCCCTTTCACTTTCAATCGCTTCCATGTCATTTTACCAACAATTCGTCAAGCATTTCCTGCATCCTCTGGACCTGTATCGTTCCAGAGGTTATGCGCAAATCGGTTACTTGCGTGAATTCGAAAAATCCCAATTTTACGCCCAGGAACAACTCAAGGAAATTGCATGGGATCGCTTGGTCCGCATTTTGGAACACGCCTACCAAAAGATTCCGTATTATCGAAGTTCGATGGATCAAGCGGGAGTGCATCCGGGCGACATCAAATCCGAATCGGATTTGCTTGCCATCCCGCTTTTGGAAAAAACGGCGGTTCAAAAGAACCTTGATTCTTTGGTGAACCCTGATTTTCCGAAACATCTTATGTCCATCAATCAAACCGGCGGTTCAACGGGAACGCCCGTCAAATTCTACGTCGACAAGGATTGTTATTGTTCGAGAAGTGCCGCCACGGTAAGACATGATCGCTGGGCGGGATACGACATCGGCTTTCCGAAGGGAGTTGTCTGGGCACGCGAATTTCCGGCTCCGACGTCGCTCAAGTCGCAAGTGCGTTCCTTTTTTTTCCCGAGGTCGCTCTTTTACAATACGGGAACGATTTCGGATGATTCCGTTTTTCGCTATAACGAACAGTTGAAGCGGTTTCGTCCGCCGGTCATTGTCGCCTACGCAAGTGCAATGGGACTCCTTGCTTCCGTCCTTAAAAAGCATGGTGTCAAAGCGTATCAACCGAAGGGAATTATCACCTCTTCGGAAACGCTTGAACCGGAAAACCGACTCCTGATCGAAGAAGTGTTCGGTTGCAAGGTTTTCAACCGGCTCGGTTGCAGTGAATTTTCCGTGATCGCTTCCGAATGTGAAAGACATGACGGTTTGCATATCATGCAGGAGGGACTCTACATTGAAATCGTAAAACAGGGGAAACACGCCGCTCCCGGCGAACTCGGCGAACTTGTGATTACCGATCTGCGTAATGTAGCGATGCCGCTTATTCGGTACAGAATCAAGGATACTGCCACCTGGATGACCGGAACGTGTTCCTGCGGTCGGGGACTTGCCCGCATCACGAACATTGCGGGGCGTGTCGCCGGCTTTCTCGTGGCCGCAGACGGTTCTCTCTGCTCGGGCATCGTTTTTGCAACAACGGTAATTGCACACAGACCGTCGCTGAAACAAGTTCAAATCCTGCAAACGGAAAGAGGAAGAATCACTTTCAAGATTGCCTGTGGGTCGGAAGAGAACTTGACGGAAGAGGATCGAAATTACCTGAGAGAACACACCTCTCTTAACCTCGGCAAAGAAATGGCGATTGATTATGAATTCGTCGATCACATTCCGCACGAACCTTCCGGTAAATATCTTTTATCAAAATCAACGATTACCGGCGGTTTCATCTAATTGCCCGACAGTTTTCCAATACCTCGACGACCGCTTGCATGTCTTGCGGAATCGGGGCCGTGATTTCAAGCGATTTGCCCGTTCCCGGATGCGTGAACGACAGCCGGTGGGCGTGCAAAGCCTGACGGCGAAGTATAACGGTCCCCTCGGTAGCGTCTTCGGTCAAGGCAATCGGCTTTTTCCCCTGTAATTCCTCGACGGTGATCAACGACCGTCCGCCGTAAAGTCTATCGCAAAGAACCGGAAAACCGGCGTACGTCATGTGAATGCGAATCTGGTGCGTTCGTCCCGTTTGCGGCATGGCCCGGATCGTCGAAAAACCGTGATACCGCTTGATAACTTCGTAAAACGTTTGGGCTTCTTTGGCGTCAGGATCGTCGCGGCGAATCGCCATCTTTTCCCGATATTTCGTATGCAAACCAATCGGCATGTCAATCATGTCCCGATCCAGAACGGGACAACCGATCACGATTGCGAAATACTCCTTTTGAATTCTTTTCTCCTCAAACAGTGCGGCAAGTTTGGCGTGGATGACATCGTTTTTCGCCACAAGGATCGCCCCGGACGTGTCCCGGTCGAGCCGATGAACGATTCCCGGTCGGCTTGGACCGCGAACCGTGCTTAACTTCCCGGCAAAGTGAAACGCAAGTGCTCCGACAAGCGTTCCAGACCAATGGCCCCGCGACGGATGTACCACCATGTCTGGCGGCTTGTTGACGACGAGCAAATCCTCGTCTTCGAAAAGAATATCGAGCGGAATTTCTTCCGGGATCGGTGCTTCTCGCGGTACTTCCGGCGGCTCAAAGGCAACGATTTGTCCCGGTTTGAGTCGAAACGAGGGTTTGCCGTGCGTTTCCTGGGCCGGATCGTCCGCTTCACGAATCAAGACGTACCCATCCACAATTGCGTTACGAACATGCGTTCGGGAATAGTTCGGAAAATGATGGGCCAAAAACAGGTCAAGCCTCCAACCCGATTCCGAAAGTTCGACGGTGAGAAATTCCATGGTTCTACTGAAAACGGAGTCAAATTGTCATATTGCACACGACCACCCCAGACAAATACGCAGGTCGATGACAAGGAACAGGATAAAAATAACAACTGCATTTTGTGAATGGCCGCCGGGAACGTAACGCAATGAAGTGACCGGATTTCCCAGCTGTTTGATCTGGTCACTGCGCTGCGCTCCGTTCCCGGCTGCCATCTCTGTTATTTTTATACTGTTCCCAAGTTCGCGTTTTTCGTGCTTGCCCCCGTCATTACTCTGCGCATCATTTCTGCACAAAAACACCTTGTCAAAAAACGTGTGTCAATATCCAAACGACATGATAGAAAACCGGGGCGGCAAAGCAAAGGGAATCAATTCGGTCCAAAACGCCGCTGTGCCCTTCAATCAGGGTTCCGTAGTCGTCGACGCCGCAGTCCCGCTTGATCGCCGACATGGTTAATCCACCGGCCAGCCCCATCAGGGAAACAAGCATCGACGCAAAACCGGCCTGCCACCAGGCAAGCGGCGTAAACCACCAAAGCGCGGTCCCTAACAAAGTCGTCGTTGCCGTTCCACCGATCACCCCTTCCCAGGTTCGCGTGGAATTGATTGCCGGGGCGATCAGGTGCCGTGAGCGGATTTGTGACCAAAGATAGATGACGATATCGTTCAGTTGCACGATCAAAATGAGAAAAAACAACAGGCGTAAATTGGCGTATTTCGTCTTGGGACGCGGCGAAAGAAGCGGGGTTTGCGTTCCGTCGGCGTTGTTTTGCGTTTCCAGATGAAGATCGCGGACGACTTTGGCCTCCACGCCGCCGGGAAGTGGGGTAACGACCTTGGTCTCATTGGTTTGCGGAAGTTCCATCGTCAACAGGGCCGGCGCGAAGCTGAGACTGTAAACGCATATCAACAGGCCGACCTGGATTTTTGCGATTCGCTCCAAAAAGTGCTTGGCGTCGCCCGACATGGCGATAAACGCCGGAACAATTAAGAAAACGTAGGCCGGGATCAGGATGGAAAAAATCAAATAGCTGTCCAACTGAAACCAGTAATAAAACCAGTCTCTGTCGAGACCGACGAGCAGGAATTGCAACAGCGGCAACCCGAAAATGACGAAAGAAAGCGTATTATTGTCCGCTGGTCGTGTCGGCGTAAGGGTGATGTACTCCTGAAAAGCCCAGAATGAGATCACGATAAATAATAATATCGTAACAAGCGGTCCGAGCAGGAAAGCACCCACCAAAGAACCGAAAAGCAACCACCAGGCACGGACACGGGAATGTAACGTCTCAAGAACGGCGGGATCAATACCGTAATCCGCCTTTCGGCGTAAAATATAGATCGCGGTCGTCGCAAATAAGAGAATCAGTAAGACTCCTCCTAAAAAGCCAATTGTCAGAGAGTCCATTTTTTGGGGGAGTGAACGGAAAGTGGGGGGTGAGGAGTGGGGAGTGATTTTACGTCCCCTGCAATCCTGAAAGTATAGCAATAGTTCAAAAGTGTGGAATAGAGGTTGTTTTATTGGAAAAACAGGGTAAAAATGAGAGGTGTCTTTCCAACACCAATCTTCATCGAAGGAGCACAGATGAACTCACGAGAAAGAGTCATGGCGGTATTTCAGGGACTCGAAACCGACCGGGCTGCCATTATCAACCTGACGTCCGTTTTAACGCTCGACAGTATGAACGCGTTGGGATTAAAATGTCCGGACGTACATCTCGACGCGGAAAAAATGGCGGCAGCGGCGGCGGCAGCCCACGAATTGTGCGGTTTTGACTCCGTGATGCCGAAGTTCAGCATCGTTCACTCGGCAGCGGCGTTAGGGGCCCAAGTTGATTGGAGAAGCGGCGATTCCATGCCGGTCATTCGGAAAAACCCGATCAGCGATCCGGAGCAGTTTATCATGCCTGACGATTTCCTGGACCGCCCGGAAACGAAAGTCCTGTTGGACGCGATCCGGCTGTTGAAAAAACGGTACGGCGATACTGTGGCGATCTGCGGAAAAGTGTTCGGACCCTGGACGACCTCGTACAACATGTGCGGCACCGAAAACTTTCTCATGGGCACGGTACTCGAACCGGAGAAAACGCGGCGTTATCTGGAAGTTTTCACCGCCGTCGGAGTTCGATATGCCGAAGCTCAGTTCGAAGCGGGCGCGGATATGATTCTTTGGTGCGACCACGCAAGCGGCGATATGTGCAGTCCCGCAACCTACGCCAAATTTTTGTTGCCGGTCCATCAGCGTATTTTTCAAACGCTCCTCAAGAAAAGCGGGCCGGTCGTTTTGCACGCTTGCGGCAGGACGTTGGATCGAATCAAGTATTTTGCGGAAGCGGGTTTTGATGCGTTTCACTTCGATTCCCTGAACGACACACGGCAAGCTCTCAAAGAAGCGGGGCCAAAAATGCTCCTGACCGGCGGGTTAAGCAACGAGACTCTGCTCAATGGAACGCCGGAAAAAGTGGAAAAAGAAGTAACGGACCTGTTGGACGCCGGTATAAGGCTGATTTCTCCGGAATGCGCAATCCCGATGAAAACGCCCAACGCCAACCTTTCGGCAATCCGTCGAGCCGTGGAAAAATATAAAGGGTATTCCCGATTCCCGATTCCCGATTCTCTTTCGCTGGCGTTTGCCGATCTTGCGCCGCAAGAACGGGAGCTTCGGATTGAAACGGTGTCACGGCAACAGGCGGCACCGGGTTTATTTACGGTAACTCGCAACGCAAAAATCGTCGGAGCGGTTTATTCGGAGCTTCGCTCGGATAAAACGCTTCTCCTTTGGCCGCCGGGAACGCTTGAGGAAAATACGGAAGTCCGGTCCGCTCTTTACCGACGCATCGACCTTTACGCCGAAGAAACGGGAGCCGATCCGATCATTGCGTTCGTTGAAGACCGTCCTCGTGAAGAACTTGAACAGGCCGGGTTTGAATACGTTTCCAATATTTTGACTCTTATTGCGGATGAAGTTTCGTTTCCGATGGTAGTGGATTCCGAAGGAGATTCCGGACGATTGTCGTTCGTCACGGGACAGAATGACACCATTTTTGAAGACATGACTCCATTGTTCGAACGCACGTTTGAACAGACGAACGATTTTCCGACGCTCGTTGGCGTCACCCCGACCGCCGAGGTGTTACGGTCGTACCAAACCGGTGCCGGATACCGACCGGAACTGTGGTTTTTCGCCCAACATGACACGGAAAACGTCGGTTGTTTGATTCTCGCAGACCACCCGGAATTCGGGCAACTGGAGTTATTGTATCTTGGAATACTCCCGGAACACCGGGGACGAAAATACTCTTACGCTTTTGTGCAACATGCTCAGCGAATTGCCCGGCGTTTGGGCCGTCGCATGGTAACGGTTGCCGTCGATTCTCAAAATCAGGCGGCACTTCGCGTTTATATCCGTTGCGGTTTCAGACAGTGGAGTAAAAAAAGTCTTTTTTTGAAAAAACGCTCTTAGCGGCGGCACTTGCCCCCTGCGCCGTGTACTCAATCGCGTTCCTTTTCGTTTATCGTCTTGATCCCTTGGCACTTGATCGGAGGGATAAGGATTTTAGTCATTGGCTCCTCCCTTCCTCACCTTTCAAATGCTTTTCCAACACACTTTTGACATAATCCGGCAATTGGGTTTGTGCCTGTTCCGCCAAGAATTTTGTTTTCTCGAAAGCCGTCACTTCTTTTCCTTTCCAAGTCAAATTCAATTGTCGGAATAACTGTGTTGCAACATGCGAATACTCGGTGGGATTCGCCCAATAACAGTGTTTGCACAAGTCAATGTCCTTCTCCCCGATTACGTTGGGACAGTGTTCGCACGACCATGATTTCGCACGGTTACAGGAACCACAAAGCAACATGAAAGCGTCTGTTTCACCACCGATCTCGAAAGGAATACAGTGATCCATTTGCAAGTAACGTGCCTCGTACTTCGTCGAACAGATGGCACACCGGGAATCCTGCGATTCGACGAGACTGTTCTTGAGTTTCTTAGAATGGACTTTTCTTCCTCCTGTTTTTCCCGCTTCAACAGATGCCGGGTCTCCAAATCGGTATGCCGCAATGGTACGATTATTCTTTCCGGTAATGTGAAACGTTTCTATGGGGATTCCTTGTTCCCGTACATCTCTGACGGCACGCGGCGGATGATCGTACCCGTAAATCTCCTTTAAATCTTCGGTCGAAATGGAACCGTATTTGAGTAGATGGTCAATAACCGTTTTCGCGCGTTTGGCGGTTACGCTTTTAAGTTTCTCAAGGAACTCTTTGGGGTATTGATTCTCTTTTTTCTTTCCCATTGTTTTTATTGCAATAATAGTCGTTGGCCATATTTACGAGACCGGGATTGCATTGATGTGGCAAGGTTCGGTGAAAGGTACAGCGATTCAACGGTGTCTTCCCTGCGTCCCAACAGCGTTGCCTGGGTCGAACGACCGGCAAATATCTCAAAACGGGTCAAACGATAATTGGTGGGAATCGGTTCACCATAAATCTTGTCCCCGGTTCTTCCGTCATACGAAATAATGAAGCGAATATTTCTGGCGTTCAGTTTTTCAATCGCACGGCAAAATTCGGAATGATCGAAGGGGGGACAATACCTCTGGTCCCGATTCCGGCAAACTCCCTGATACGGCGGATCCATATAAACAAGATCGTTTGGGGTGCATTCATCAAGAACATTCAAATAATCCTTTGAAGTGAGTTGTACTCGCCTTTTGAAAAGAGAGGACGCCGCTAGGAGTCGATTTCGCATTTCTTCCGGTTTTGCTCCTTTGCGTCGATTGTCCGGTGTGTTGTTAAATTCACCGCGGGAGTTGTAACGAATTGCCGCTTTGACGCATCTTGCCAACAGATAGAGAAAATCCGCCGGTTCATGAAGTCGATTGAATCGCTCACGAACCTGGTTGAAATACTCTTTTTCCCGTCCTAACTGATCGTACCAAAGCACACGATACGATTCCGCAAGTTCTTCTGGCATTTCAATAATGGCCGTCCATAAATCCATGAGCGGCTTGTGGGCATCGTTCAACCAAAACCGCCTGGCTCCCTGTCGCGAAGCAACGGCAAGCGAAAGTGCCGCCGACCCGGTAAACGGCTCGACAAGCCGATCAACTTGTTCTGGGAAATATTCCAAAATGCGCGCGGCAATTCCCCGTTTACTTCCTTGATAAGGAATCGGTTGCGGTACTGTCTTGGGAATGCTCATGGTGTAATGGTTGCAGGTGTCCTATATAATCATTTTCATTTTTCTTCACCCCCTTCTCCCCGTTCTCCACTTTCAATACGTATCCGTTCGACACGCCGTTTGGAGGCTTCCAGTACGATGAGTTTGAACCGCTTGTTGTCCTTTTCGAACACAAGCGATTCGTTCACTTCGGGAACGTGTCCCAGGGTCGAAAACATGTAACCGCCGATGGTGTCAAAGTCTTCTTCGTCCGGTAAACCCATACCGAGTCGGTCGTTCAATTCGTCCAGGTGAACCTTTCCGAGGACTTCGTACACCTCCGGTTCGATTTGCCGAATTTCTTCGCCTTCCGAAATCGGATCGCTTTCGTCAACGATTTCGCCGACGATCTCCTCAAGGATGTCCTCCAGCGTAACAAGCCCGGAAACGCCGCCGTATTCGTCCAAAACAATGGCAATGTGGATGTGTCGCGGCGAATTCATTGCCGTGCCGTGAAGCGGAAGATGCGTTGAATTCCGAAACTCCTGGAGCAGTTTGTCCACTGGCTTCGTTTCCGGTACGAAATGAGGCATCCGCAAAAACGACAACCAGGGCGCACGACGCTCAGGGGCTTTGGCGAGTTCCGGGATCAGGTCTTTCACGAACAGAATTCCGATCACGTCGTCGCGATTTTCCTTGTAGACGGGAATCCGGGAATGGGGGATCGTAATGATTTGGGCAAGCATTTCGTCCCAGGACAACTCGGCGGAAATAAACACCGTGTCGGTACGAGGCGTCATAATTTCGGAAACGTTAATGTCTCCCATTCCGATCACGCTTTCGATCATTTCCCGTGCGTCTTCTTCCAAAAGTCCTTCACGGTGTCCCTCCGTAACAATGGTGCGGATTTCCTCTTCGAATTGCTCTTCGTCGCTTGTGCCGGGCTGGTATCCGGCCAAACGCTGAAAAAACAGTTCGAAAAACTGGTGAACCAGTTGGAATGGATACAAAAGTGCCGCCAAAAACTCCCAAAGCGGAAAGGTGTAAAACACAATCGGCGTTGCCCAGAGCTGAGCAACAGCGGACGGAACCCACACAGCGACGAGCATCATCGCAAAAGTTCCTACGAGAACGAAACCGCCGAATTCCAACAGATAGCCGAGGGGGGATTCGACTTCGGGCAAGGGGAGAAGCACGAAAAATCCGCAGACACACGTAACAACCGCCGCGATCACACGGCAGCTTTCCGCCGCAACGGCCATCCGCTCATAACTCCGGAGGATGCGTCTCAGTCGGGACTCTTTTTTCCAGTTCTCGCAGATTTCCTCAAGTTGGTGTCGGGAAAATTCCCGGAAAGAGACCACACTGGTTGAGGCGAAACAGATCAACGCCAGTCCGATCAAGGCGAGGTAAATCATCGTGAAAAAATGCGGAGTAAATAACGCGGAGTACCGACCAAAAGGGAAGAAAGACACAGTATACCGTTTTTTTCCGGGAAATGCAATCAATCCCAGTTTTTGATTTCCTTGCGTCCTTCTTTTTTTTGGGCGTTTTTTTCCTTGTTTTCCAAACGCCGCTTGATCGAACCTTTCGTTCGCTTGGTCGGGATACGCGGCTTCGGGATTTTGCCCGCTTCGAGGATCATGTTGTGGAGTTTTTCCACGCAATCGTCGCGATTTTTCAGTTGGTCCCGGGTTTTCTGACTCGTAATCAAAAGATCGCCGTCCTTGGTGAAATGAGCGGGAAAAAGCGTTTCCAATCGCTCCAGAACTTCAGGAGCAAGAAGTCCGCTCTTTCCGGGATTCCAACGCAGTTGCGCCTTGCTGGAAACCTTGTTGACGTTCTGTCCGCCGGGTCCGGAACTGCGGACAAACGTGAATTCCAATTGGTCCAGAGGAATCTGCATGAATTACGAATTACGAATTACGAATTGTTTCTCATTTCTCATTTCTCATTTTTCAGGTTTAAAACGGCTTGTCTTGCTCTTGCCAAAAATTCGTCCTTTTTTTCTCCTTCTTCCAGCCAAATCGGGGGGCCGAAAACGACGGTGGAGAGCATCGGGACCGGCAACGTTTTTCCCCGGGGGAGTATCCGACTCATGTTTTCGAGGTAAACGGGAATCAGTTCCAAATCGGGCCGTTTTTTCGCCAAGTAGTACAATCCGCTCTTGAATTCGCGGACGGAATCCCCTGATCCGCGACCGCCTTCGGGAAACATGACGACGGAGTAAACGTCCTGCATTTCGTCGACCATCATCTTGATCGGCGTGTTTCTGATCCCGACGTTTTCCCGGTCGATCAGGAGCGCGTTGAAAAGCCGCCTGGCAATGTATCGCCGTATCGGTCCGGCGTCCCAATAATCTTTGGCGGCGACCATTCGCGTTTTGTTTCGGACCTCCGGCGGCAACGAAGCCCAAACCATGAGCGCATCCAGATGGCTCGAATGGTTCGCAAAATAAACACGTTGGCACGTATCCGGCTGGCCATCCTGCCAACGGACCTTTGCCCGACATAAAAAGTACGCGAGCAAGAGCAAAATGTTTTTTACGAGCCAATCAAACACGGCAAAAAACGAGAAGTGAGAAATGAAAGCAGAGCCTTGGCGTGATTTTAATAGACTTGTTCGGTAACGTTAAATTAGCGAATTTAGAGAAATTGGTATTGCGTAATTTGGTCGAATTGTGTTATTTTACCTCCTTTGGTTTTCCCCAACAAGGAGGTGATGATGAAGATAATGAAGGAACGCTGGCCTCGG
>CAZNVM010000523.1:0-4169 GCA_964576215.1 uncultured Planctomycetaceae bacterium | reverse complement strand
AATTCTACAAATATTAAGCGTAACAATATTCATCAAAACACCACTTTTGACGCTTTTTTCACAGGATTTTACACTTTTTAATAACTACTATAACCCTAAACAGTTGCTATTGTTCGACTTATGATCGGACGCTAGTGGTTTTAAATGGAAAAAAATTGCCCCAAAAATCTGCCAAACGCCTTACGGTCCTCGCAGCGGCTCTGATATTGTCTTTTCCCGCTTTCTTTGTTATAATCCGCTTGTCGTTTTGTCCCTCGATTCACATTTCAATACCCCAGAACTATGAAAAGTTGCGTCATTCTCTCTTCCGCCTCTCTCCTATTGATCTTCCTGCTTTGCACCGTCGGTTGCGATGCCGGAAAACCGCGAAACACTGCCCCGCGAAACGCCCCGGTTGCCGATGATCCGTCGCTGGTCATTGCCGATGAACCCGCCGAACCCGTTGCCGAGCCGCAACGAGAATTGGTTGCCATCGGCGAAAATGTTACCGGCAAAGCCGACTTTGCCAAAGACGGGGACAAGCACATTATGGCCCCGATTCTCGTACCGCTTGGAGAGTATTTCAAGATCAGTGAACATATCGTTTTTCGAATGCAGATCCCGGAAGCGATGAAGCTGTATCGGGCGGAACACGACAACAAACCGCCGGCAACGCATGACGAGTTTATGAAAGATATAATCAATGCGAACCAAATCGAGCTACCGAAGCTGCGGAACCCGGACGACAAGTATCAATACGACCCGGAAAGCGGCGAACTGATGATTTCCACGATAAAGAGCAAGTGATTAGTGGTTAGTGGTTAGTGATAAATTCCACTAATCACTTACCACTAATCACTAACCACTAACCACTTACCACTAACCACTTACCACTAACCACTTACCACTAACCACTTACCACTAACCACTTACTTCCATGCGCTACTTTTATTTGGTTTTGTGTTTGCTTTATGCGGCGTTTGTTTCCGCTGCCGGGCCGGTGGAGCCGCAATGGACGGCCCTGTTTGACGGCAAAACGCTTGAGCACTGGGAACGTGTCGAAGCCGGCGGTTCCGGGCCGGTGGAAGTCAAGAATGGCGTCATTAATATCGACATGGGAATCGGAGCAAGCGGAATCCGTTTTACGGAAGAGTTTCCCAAAACAAATTATGAAATTCGCTACGAAGGACGCCGCGGCATGGGATACGATTTTTTCGGGGCGTTGACGTTTCCGGTCGAGGACTCTTATTGTGCGTTTATCAACGGCGGCTGGGGCGGCGGCACCATCGGGTTGTCCTGTATCAACGGACATGACGCCTCGGACAATCAAACCAGCGGATATTACCGGTTCGACAAGGACAGTTGGTACGAATTCAAAGTACGTGTCTGCGAAGGAAAAATTACCGTCTGGATCAGGGAATTGAAGTCGCCGGAAAAATTGGAAAAGGAACGTGCCGCCAAAGAAAAGCGGGAACAAGCGATTAAAGAAGGCAAACCGGTCGATCCTTACTTCCGTGAAGACCCGGATTCGAACGTTCCGGTCGTCGATTTTCTTTCCCTCGACGAAAAAATCTCGCTCCGAAGCGAGTCGAACGACTTCAAACCGCTCGGCCTGGCAACCTGGATGACGGAAGGGCTGATCCGGAAAATCGAATATCGTACTTTAACCGACGAGGAAATCGCCCAAGCGAAA
Source organism: uncultured Planctomycetaceae bacterium (assembly GCA_964576215.1). Lineage (GTDB taxonomy): Bacteria > Planctomycetota > Planctomycetia > Pirellulales > Thermoguttaceae > JAVBSX01. The sequence goes on along the minus strand of CAZNVM010000523.1, from coordinate 2,497 downwards.
AAGGAAGTCCTGGAATATCGAAAACGGTTCAGATAATGTCCGGTGCGTCGAAAACAAGCGGAACGGCGGAACGTTTTAATCGGCGTCAATCATAACCATTGCGCGTTCGAGCTTCTTAACCTCAAGATTGCGAAAATTCACAACACGTGATCCTGCGACTGCGGCTCGTTAAACGAGGCGGCCATTTTTTCACGGCGGCAAGGTCCAGTTTGCCGGTTCCCAAAATGGGGACTTTTTCCACTTCGTAAAACGAGTTCGCACTGGGAATCCAGATGTTCGGTAAGTGGTTTTCCAGCTTCATGATTGTCCCTCCACCAACGCAATTTCCTCTTCAGTCAAACCGTATAAAGCGTAAACCAGTTTGTCGATTTTACGTTCCAGGCCGCTTGTGTTCGCTTGAGGATTCGTCTGCTTTGCAGAAAGAATCTTTTCGACAAGCGTGATGATCGGTCGCTGTTTGTCGGGAGCAACGTTGGGAATAGGAAATTGTGCCAGTTCGTTGATTTTGAATTGAGGAAAAATCCCGCGTTGCAATTTACCAAATTTATGAGCAAACCAATAGGAAATAACACGTGAATTCAAAATCCCAAGCAAGTAGAATGGCGAAACTTTTATATAAATGATGTTCATTGAGTTTAAATCATTCAATATCGTTTCCTCTATAAAACAAGCGTTTATACAATAAGGCAAAGGCGAAGGAATCTGTCTGACCAATATACGAGGAGTTGAAAAAATATCAAAGTTTTGGCGTTGTGCTGCCAAGTTTTTGCCAAATTTCAAGTATTCACCACTCCAACCACAAGAATAACGACAAACATCTTTTCCTTCTAAATATCTTATGAAACTCTCGTCCTCTTTTTTATTTGAATGGTATATCCTGTTTCTTTTCATTTCCTCTGTTTGAGGAGGCATTCCTTTTCCTGTTTCATATGCTTTTAGTCCTGCTTTGACGACAGCGATTTCTGATAAGGGAGTGCCACACCGTTCAATTTTTTCCAATAGCGGGAAAGTTCCATTCCCTTTTATTGCCTCAACATTGATCACGCAGTCTTTGCCAGACAGAATTTTATCTTTCTCAATTTCACCTGTCAAAGTATATTTTTTTCTCCATTCGCCAAGCTTAATTTTTCCTGTTGTGCTTTTATTGTTTTTCCGAAAAAGAACAATAGCAGCGTCGACATCGGCACTTGCAAACACCTTTTTGTAAAAATTCGTAATGGCAACGTCTGCTTGTTTCAGAATGAATTGGCGAAGCTTCTTGTTGGTATTGAGCGTAAGCCAATTATTGGGGGTTATGAAACACAATATGCCATCATTTTTTAACAAGTTTGTCCCTTTTTCAATAAATAAGGGATACAGGTTGATTTGATATTCCGACAAGGCATAATTGTTATAAAAATAGGCTTTGACTTCTTTTGTCATACCCTTAAATTGACTGTTTCGTGCAAAGACATACGGCGGGTTCCCGATCACAATATCAAAACCGTCTTGAATTCCGAACATCCACATCGGATCGAAAAACGAGGCGGAGTGGAACTGATCGTAAGGATCCCATGCCGCCAGTTTTTCTGTTGCGTCGTCAGTAAAAGCCTCCTCCATTGCCATTACCAATGTTTTGCGCAACGTTTCATCGTATTGCCGAAGCCGTTGTTTTTCATAAGCATGACTTGCCATGAAATGTTGGCGTCGTGTTTCTCGCAACTGCTTCGTCGTTTCCCGCACCAACCGGGACTCCAGCAAGCCCTGGCCGTTCCTTTTTTGCAAGCCAATGAGCGCATCGGCACACACAAATTTCGTTTCGAGGTTTGGCAAAGGTTCAATGCCGTAATTCGCTTTTCGCTTATCAGGCACAATGTCTTGAATGAGCGACAGAAAAAATCGTAACAGCGTAATCTGCACCGCCATCGGCTGAATGTCCACCCCGAAAATGACGTCGCGGATGATTTTGAGTTTGGTGCGGTAACGTTCCGAAGAAGAAAGTCCCTTGTTCTCTTTCTCTTTTTGATCCTCTTCGATACGGTGCACAATGATATTCATCGCCTCACAAGGAAACGCACCGCTTCCGCAAGCGGGATCGAGGATTTTGCATTGGAGTAAATCAGAGCCGCAATCGTAAGATTGCGATTGTTCCGGCGCAATCTTACGATTGCGGCTCTGTTCAAGATACGCATCTAACGCCTCATTGACCATGTAATCGACAATTTCACGCGGCGTATAGTAACTGCCTGTAACTTTGCGGCGGCTTTCCTTGCTGTCCGCATCAATACACGACAAAAGCGATTCAAAGACTTTACCGATGAATTCCGGGTCAACGGTTTCGCTGTATTCCGTCTGGTCAAGCAAATCGTCCAACGTGAGTTTGTACTTGTACTTTGAGAGAATGGTAATGAGACCGTACACGTCGCACTTTTCGCCCAACTCGGTCAATAAACGTACTTTTTTTTCCGAAAAGAAATAATCGTTTCCTATGGGAATATCGTCTTTGTCGTGTTCATCA
>CAZNVM010000522.1:0-44156 GCA_964576215.1 uncultured Planctomycetaceae bacterium | reverse complement strand
GACGAATGACGAATGACGAATGACGAATACACGACGTACGAATTATAGTGGAAATTCTCGGACCCGCAATCGCAAGGTACGATTGTTGATCTTTTCGCCGCCTTCCCAATCACCTTATGCAATGTACAATGCGCCTGACGTGGCGTGGCCACGACCCAAACCGGGTGCCCGAAAACATCCTGAATTTTTTCACGATTTGAGCGTTTAGTGATACAATGAGCAATACTGAGAGTTTTCGTGATCGCCTCCAGAAATCCATGCAGGAGTCAACTCCGTCGTTTCTTTACGGAGCGGAAATCGTCAGCAGTCGCGGCATTCCTTTGCCGGACGAAACGGCGGCTCCGCTTGCTTTGACCCGCTCGCTGCTCGGCGATTCCCGAATCGCGTGGGTTTCGATCACGGATAATCCCGGCGGCGGACCAATGCTTCCTCCCGATTGGTTTGGCGGACAACTTGCCGAACACGCCGCAAGGATCGTCCTTCATTTGACCTGCAAGGATCGGAACCGGATCGCCCTCGAAAGTGCCGCCTGGAAATACGCCGCCGAAGGTTTTGACAATATTTTGGCCCTTTCCGGCGATTTACCGACCGGCGGTTACCCGAAATTCGGCTCGGGCGTGTTCGATATCGATTCGGTCGCCCTGATCGACATGCTTACGAAAATGAACGCAGGTCTCGAAATTCCGGGCCGCAAAGGAAACATGGAAAAGCTGAATCCGACCCGGTTTTTCACCGGTTGTGCAGTCAGCCCTTTCAAGATGCACGAAAACGAGCTTATCCCGCAATACGTCAAAATGCTCCGAAAGATCAAGGCGGGAGCACAGTGGGTGCTACCCCAACTCGGCTACGATATGCGAAAGTTCAACGAACTGAAACTGTTTCTCCGGTATCACGGGGTGAAAACGCCGATTTTGGGAAACGTTTACGTGCTGGGGAAAATCGTGGCAAAGCTGTTTCATTCGGGCAAACTCGCCGGTTGCGTCGTAAGCGATTCGCTGCTTGCCGACATTGAAAAATACGCTTCGGGTGAAGACAAAGGGAAAAAATACTTCCAGGAATTCGCGGCGAAGCAGCTTGCCGTGTTTCGCGGACTGGGATTTCAGGGAGGTTATCTCGGCGGGCTGGGAAAGCCGGAGCAATTTTTCGAGATCATCGAACTGGCCGAAACGTTTTCGCAGGACGATTGGAAACTCTTTTACAAGGAAATTCAGTATTCCCAGTCGAACGAGTTTCATTGCTTTGAAGAGCATGTTGGTACGGAAATTCCCGACGACGCGGAACCACAAATGGACCTCCGGTATCAACTGACGGTGCAATGTCCGCTTGCGACGAAAAACGTCAACCTGTTTTACCGCTTTTCGCGGTTGGTTCACGCAATTGCGTTTCATAAAAATCATGGGCTGTACAACCTCTTTGCAAAGGTTTTCCGGTTTTTGGAAAAAGACCCTGCTGAAAAGCATCCGAATCCGGCCAGGCAAGGGTTGTTGTACAAAATGATTCATTACATTGAAGACGATGTCAAGCATACGCTTTACGGTTGCAAAGACTGCGGCGATTGTGCTTTGCCGGACACGGCGTATCTTTGCCCGATGGGGCGTTGTTCCAAGAATATGCGCAACGGCCCTTGCGGCGGATCGTCACGGGGGCGTTGTGAAGCGGACGACAAGAATTGCATTTGGACGATTGCTTACGACCGTCTCAAATACTTCGAGGAGTGGGAAAAAACGGCGGACGAACCGGTCCACGTTTACGACGCCTCGCTCAAGGGAACCTCGGCTTGGTCGAATTTGTACGGTGATCGGACGTAAACCATAAAATAGACCATACACCGTCAATAAAGTGACATTTTGATTGAGCACGGCTCTGATTGGGTTTGCGGTTAGCGAAAATGTCACCTCATTGGCGTTGAGCCCGCGACATGTCCCTTTGCCCAAATTACGCAGTTTGCCCAAACAGGGAACTCTTCTTTATTGCGGATTTTTGCTCTTGCAAAAAAATGGAACATTTCGTAACATCTCAAGAATCGGTCCCGGAGGGTTCGATGAACAGATGAACAGTAGGTCTGGTATGTACCGCAACGCCGTTACCGCTTATCACGACGCAGATGAAAATTCACCGTGAACATTTCAACAGAGAGAGATTCGTACGTGGTTCCCTGGTGGACGGCGTTCGAATTTCGGTGGTCGTCCCCGCTTATAACGAAGAGGACGGACTCGACGCGTTCTACAGAGCTCTTTCCGCTCAATTGGAACAAATCGGCGAAACCTGGGAAATCGTCTTCGTCAACGACGGAAGTCGGGATCAAACCTTTGAGGTTCTCAAGCGGCTCCACGAAAACGATCCCCGGGTCAAGGTTTTGAGCTTTTCCCGCAATTTCGGGAATCAGATCGCCATTTCGGCAGGTTTGAAACATGCCCAGGGGGACGCAATCGTCATTATGGACGCCGATTTGCAACATCCGCCAGAACTCTTGATGAAAATGGTTCGGCTTTGGAAGGACGAAGGATACCACAGCGTTTATACGGTTCGTACCTACGACGAAAAAACGAGTTGGTTCAAACGGTTGACTTCCTCTCTTTTTTGTAAGTTTCTCAATCAGGTTTCCGATTTGGACCTTCCCGATGGAATTTCCGATTATCGGCTGATCGACCGCCGAATCGTGGATTGCCTCAATTCGATGGGAGAAAATTCCCGTTTTTTACGGGCGATGATCAGTTGGCTCGGTTTTCGGAAAATCGGAGTTTCCTACACCGCCAACGAACGACACGCGGGAGAGTCAAAGTTTTCGTTCACCAAATTGTTAAAACTCTCCTGCGATGCGATTACGAGTTTTTCGGTGAAACCGCTTCGTTGGATCACTTATTTCGGTCTATTCATCGCTTGTTGCAGTTTGCTGTATGCCGGTTACGTTCTGTTTGAAACGTTTGCGTTCGGTTTGATCACGCCCGGTTGGCCCACCTTGATCGTTGCGATTCTCTTTTTGGGGGGAGTGCAATTGATTTCTCTGGGAATCATCGGGGAATACATCGGTCGAATCTACACCGAAGTCAAACACCGCCCGCTGTTCGTGGTCCAGGAAAAACTCGGGTTCGGATCCATCTGTGAACCCGTCTGTGAACCTGCCGTCGAAACGTTGACCGAACAAACCAAAGCCGCTTAGAGAGATGTACCAAGTCATTCTCAATGCCGACGACTTGGGCTACTCGCCGGCCGTGAATCGGGCGATCCTTCATGCCGCTTCCGCCGGAACGCTGACCGCCGCGAGCCTGATGGTCAATATGCCGTTTGCCGAAGAAGCGGTCAAGGCCGTCCGGAAATCGGTTCCGAACTTGAGTCTCGGCCTCCATTTTTGCCTGACCAGCGGTCGGGCGGTCGCTCCCACCGAGCAAATTCCCCTGCTGGTTGACTCGGACGGTCGTTTTCGGCACGGTTTTCCCGGACTTTGGCGATTGCTTTGTTCCCCGCAGAAGGGTGAGGCACTTGAACAGATTCGGATCGAGTTTTTTGCTCAACGGGAAAGAATGGACCAATTCGCTTCCGAACACGACTTGCGGTTCGATCATCTTGACTCCCATCAACACGTTCACGTTTTTCCCGAAGTGTTCGATATTTTGGAAGAGGAAGCTCAAAAAAGAAATTTCACCCTTCGTGTACCGAGAGAGTTTTTGGGATCGGGCAAACGGATTTTGCGTCGCTTTTTTGCTTGGTTTCCTTCGGGATTGCTCAAAAAGGGGATACTGGACTATCACCTGCGAAAGAGAACGCAAACGGTCGGATATTACGGAATTCTCGAGACGGGAAAAATGGACTTGGGAGCGTTCTGTTGGATTTTCGAGACTCTGACTTCGGGGAAAGTTTATGAAATTAACGTTCACCCCTCGGAGGGACCGCTACCGCAAGAATTCCGTTCGGAGGATTCCAGCTCGGGGGACATTGAATTTCATCGTTCGCCGTGGCGAAAGCGGGAATACGCCGCTCTGCTTGATCCGGCCCTCAAAACCATGATCGAGCAAAAAGGGATTCAGCTCGTCGGGTTTTCCAACAAATAACCGTAAACCCAATCAGAGCCGCGCACAATCAGAGCCGCGCACGCAGTAAGCGGTAACCCCGGTGGTAACGTGAAAACCTTTGTCGGTTGCCCCTCAGTCTTGGAAAAAAATGCGGATTTTTAGGAAAATAAGTTGCCAAATTACCTTTTATCAGCTAGAATAAAGGGAATAGTTCCTACATTTTCGATTTTCAAACGAACTTAACATTCCATCCTCGTCGAAAAGGAGACCGATCAATGCGATTTCGAGCTTTCGCCGCCGCGTTTTTTGCCGTTCTTTGTGGTTCGGCCCTTTACGCCCAGCTTCCGGAACGAGTAACTTTCCAGCCTGCGACGTTCGGACATGCAACACACTACGGATTTTACGACGCGGGTGTGGGCAATTCCGGTAAAATGACTTATGCCAACACGAATCCGGCCTACCGGAATTCCAATCGGGGGGCGGTTGTTCGCCCTTATGGTACGGAATCCGCCAAGATCGTCGGCTATTCGCAACCGGAATACCGCATGAAGGCGTCCCGTCGTTATTACACGCCGGCCAATAAGAACGATTGCCCGTGTATCGACGGTGAGACAACACAGGTTCCGCCTCAGGTAAAACCAAACGTCGAAATCAAGAAGCCGGTGGAAAAACCGATAGTGCCGCCTGTTGCGAAACCGGTTCCGACCATAGAAACCATGCCTGCTCCGCCGCAAGCGGTGGAAAAAGCACCGGTCACACCGGCGATTCCGATTTTCGAGTCGCCGGCTTTGGTGGAGGAAGAGGATGACAATTGGCTCGACAAACTCGTAGATCAAACGCTTCCCGACTTGGAGGAGGAGTCCGCCGAAGACGACGAAGACGATCCGTTTGGCGACAATCTTTCCGTTGATACCAACGACACAGAACTGGTGGACATCATCGCTGACGACGACGAAGACGATCCGTTTGGCGACAATCTTTCCGTTGATACCAACGACACAGAACTGGTGGACATCATCGCTGACGATGACGAAGACGATCCGTTTGGCGACAATCTTTCCGTTGATACCAACGACACGGAACTGGTGGACATCATCGCTGACGATGACGAAGACGATCCGTTTGGCGACAATCTTTCCGTTGATACCAACGACACGGAACTGGTGGATGACGCCACCGACAACGAGGACGAAGCTGATCCATTCGGGGACGATCCTTCCGTCGATACGGACGAAACGGAACCGGCGGATGACACCATCGATGACGAGGACGATCCGTTTAAGGTGTAGTGGTTCGCAAACGTGTTTTTTGAGGTTGGTTTGACATCTCGCGGAACATTCCTTATTTCTTCAGAGCGGCTTCAACGTTTGCCAGTAGTTCCGTAATGTGTCCTCGTTCCTCGAACCCCACGATTATTACGTCAATGCAATCAAGATTGGCGACGAACCTGGCGGACTTCTTTCGAAGTTCCGGATCGTTGGCGAATTTTCCTTCGCCGATCACTTTCATCGCAATGGTTCCGATTCCGGCGTCATGAACTTTTTGAGTCAGCGAAACGACCTCTTCGACGGTTCCCTCCATGTTTACACCTTCCGGATTGATTCGGACATGCGTCACATCGGTCCACGGCGTTTCGGCGGCAAGTTTCAATGCGGAATTCGCATGACAACTGACACCATGCGCCCGGATGAGGCCCTGCTGTTTGAGTCTCTCCAAAATTTCCATTTGTCCGGCATATTCCGTCGTCCATTGATTGCTCATCATGCAATGTAATTGAACGACGTCGACGTAATCGGTTTGACATTCCTGGAGAAACCGTTTGACGACAACATCAGCGGTCGGACGGTCTTCTTCCGGTAAACCGTTCTTGTGTCCCCAAATTTTTGTGGAAAGCACGTAAGAATCGCGGGGCTTGTTCTGAAGAGCTTCGGTGATGACCTGGTGTGTTCCGTACAGATCGGCCATATCGAACATCCTGATTCCGCAATCATAGGCAAATCGAATAAGATCGAGAGCCTTGTCGCGATCCATACGAGTCAAATTACTGGAACGCTGATAACCTTTCATTCCGGTGCCGAACCCAACTCGGGAACACCAGATCGTCGGCGTCAGAGGGACCAAAGCGACCGGATCGGTCGATTTCGGTTTGACCGGCTTGATTTTTTGAGCTTCGGCGGCACGGGCAGAGAGCCGGCCTGCAAGCAAAGCTCCGGTTCCCAGTGCGGTCGTTTCCAAAAATTGTCGTCTTTTCAAGTCCATGGGATCAGTTCGTGTCAAAAGGTGAAAAATTCGGGACAACGGCAGTAATTGTAGCCGCTTTTTCCCCGTTTGGGTAGGACGGCAACTGAAAGGAGTACGACCGGCGTAATGAAGAAAATCTTGAACTTGTCAACGAACCACAAATAATCAGAGCCGCGTATGGAGTAAGCGGTTTTCACGCTACCACCGGGGGCACCGCTTACTGTGTACGCGGCTCTGATTGGGTTTACGGTTAGCGAAAAATGGCAACTGATTGGCGTTGAACAGTATACAATGACTCGGCGAAACAATATCGGCACAATACTTCCTGGCGAAAGCCAGAGTGTATTTTTCAAAAAAAATCCAAATAATTTCTTTTCCCCTCTTGACATTGACTACAATGTGTTTTATAATGCGTTCAGTATGATTTCACATCCCTACAGAACGTTTTCTTTGAAAAGCAATGAAAAAATCGACAATCCCTATGGTATCCCCGGCGGAATGGGAGGTCATGGAAACCATCTGGAAGCATGGTTCCCGGGCCGCTCGGGATGTTTACGCCTCTCTCCAGACGGAAAAAACCTGGGACATCAAGACGGTCCGAACGCTGCTTGCCCGGCTGGTGGAAAAAGGGGCACTCGAATACGACCAGATCGGCAATTCGTACCTCTACCGGGCCGCTTATACCCGTGAGCAACTGATTTGCGGCGAAGTGCGTGAGGTTGCCAAGCGAAGCCTTGACGGTTCCATCTCCAGCCTCTTCGCCGCCTTCCTCCAGGAAGAACAGCTGACGCCGGAGGAACTCGAAAAAATGCAAAATCTCCTGAATTCCGCAAGAAAGGAGGAACCATGAACACGTTTTTCGACCAATGGTGCCACTGGATGTTTTCGTCCAGTATTCAACTCGGAATCCTGATCGTTTTGATCGTGGTCATCGCCGCCTTCGGGCAGAGGCTTTCGGCCCGCTTCCGGTATACCCTCTGGATGCTCGTCCTGCTCAAAGCCCTTTTGCCGCCGTTTTTCACGACCCCGCTGGCGATTGCGCCGTATTTGTACACAACGTCAACACCGTTAACGTCAGAACGAGAGTTGTTAGCGTCGGGGCTTGCCCCGAGCGGAAGCGGGGAAGAGTTGATGTTTGATGTTGAGTTTACCCCGCCCCAGCACGGGGCAAGCCCCGTCGCTAACTTGAACGCAAGCCCCGTCGCTAACTTTTGTGACACCACGTGGTCGGTGTCACAAATCCTGTTCCACCTTTGGCTTGCCGGTCTGTTCGCGTATTTCGGTTCGGTCGCCTATTGTTACCTCTGGGCATTGCGTGTTTTGGCCCAGGGGAAAGCATTGGAAAGCGGTCCGATTTTCGATCTGCTTCGGCAACTCGGCAAGCGGCTCAAACTGCGTCGCCTGCCGCAGGTTGTGCTCTCCGATTCGGTTCACAGCCCGTTTCTCTGGGGCCTGTTTCGAGGCAGGATCGCTCTGCCCGCCGGATTGCCCGGTGAGGTGTCCCCCCAGGAACTGGAATGCGTGCTGCTCCACGAATTGACCCACTGGCGGCGTGGCGACATGCTCATTGCCCGGCTGGAACTGTTCGTTTGCGGTCTCTTCTGGTTCCATCCGCTCGTTTGGCTTTCCCTTTGGAATCTGCGTAAAGAGCGGGAATCGGCGTGCGACGAGGCGGTCCTCGAATTCGGTGGTGTCAACACCAAAGAATACGGCGATTCGCTCCTCTCCGTATTGAAAATCACCCGTGAAAGGCCGATGGTTCCGGTCGCTCTTCCCGGCTTCCTCGGATTTTTCGGCATTTCGGAACACAATTCACAAACCCATAAACGACTGGAGGAAATTATGAGTCAAAGTACACAAATCAAACGAATGGGATTTCCCGGCTGGGGCATGATTCTCCTGCTCGCCCTTTGCGTGTTGCCCATGGCCGCTGCACAGAAAGAAGAAGCGACCGATGGTGTCAAACAGGAAACGAAAGAGGCGGCACCGGTTGCTGCGGAAGTTCCAAAAGAACCGAACGAACCGCCAAGATTGCATATCATCGAAAGAGACGGTGAAATTTACTTGAAGGAGGGAGAGCTGGAAATCCTGGCGAAGCCGCTTGCCGTCGCTCCGGTTCCAGAGAAAGACCCCGCAACGTTCAATACGGTCGGTGCCGTTTCTCTGAAACGAATGCGGTTAGGTGCAGCAATGAAATCACTATCGCACGAAGAATGTCAAAGCGACTTTCCGGAATTCGCCAAAGTGTACCCGGCCGGTGGGTATCTCGTGAATATGGTTTGGAATGGTTCACAGTTCGACATCAAGAACGTCCGACCGGGCGACATCATCGTCGGCATCGATCGATGGAAAATGGATTCCGAGACAAGCATTCCCTGGTTCAGCGATTATTACTATGAAAAAGGTACATTGGTCAAAGTATTCCTGTTTCGCCGAAGTGATTGTTATTACATCGAAATTCCGATCAACTTCAATCGAAAACCGGCGGACGGCGGATACGTATCACCAAGCGGTTTCACCCACGTCGTCGCCATTGGCGGGAAAGGGGATTTTGTCCCGAAAACCAAAACGCAATTTTCCAGGGCGATTTCCGAACTGTTTCAAAATTCCACCATTGGTTTCGGCGTGGTTCGTTCCCGGGTGGAAGACGGCAAGCTGATCCTGTTGGAGTTGACCGGCGACCCGGAGGGGATGCAAGAGGTTCTCGACGCAAGCGACACCATGCAGTATCTGCGTTCGGAACGTTTAACGAAAGAGTTCTATGATACCTATTTCCGCGATTACGACAATTCTCATTTCCTGCCGCCGGAAGATGGAGGGTTTGTCTGGTCCGGACACCAGTATATTGTTACACTTAAACCGAAAGGGAATTTTCATCCGAAAACGACAAAAGAACTGACCTCTGAAATGAACCGGCTGTTTCCCTGGGCCTTTGCCGGAAGATACCAGTTCAATTTTGAGGCCGGAGAGATGATAGGCAGCGTCTTTACCGATGACGCGGAGATTCTCAAGGAGACTCTCAACAACAGTTCGACGCTTGAATTTGTCCAAGCCCAGCGATTGACGCTGGAACTGTACGAGCAATATGAGAAACGACCGAACACAGCGGCGGATGGTGGGTTCGCGACGCCGGGACCACAGGGAATCGGCGGATTCACGCATTTGGTCTATTTCATGCCGACGGGAGATTTCGCACCAAGAACGCCGTCAGACTTGCTCCCCAAGGTTAGTTTTCAGAAAATGAACGAATTTTCCGTTACGCTTGGGTATTTTCGTACAAAGCCGGAAGATGGAAAACTGATCGGTTCCTTTGCGACGGGAGATCCGGAAAATTTTGAGAAGATGATCCAGTCGATTCCCGATCTCGAATTCATCAAATCCGAACGCCTCACGAAGGAATCTTTTGAAGCGTACGAAAAGACACCGCAGCTTTCGCTGGTGTCGTCGGAAACCCAAAAGCGTATGGAGGGAATTCAGCAATCCGAGTGGTACAAAAAACTCACGCCGCATCAGCAAAAGTATGTCCAGTGGGATGAGAACACGTTCGCTCACGCTTACGATCCGAAAAATTACGAGGTCGGCGACAAGCGGGCGGAGTTCGAGGCGAAGTGGGTGAAGTTACTCGAAGGACCGGAACCGGGTTATCCGGGAATGGAACTGACGCCTTACGTTGAAGCGATTTTCGGACTGGCGACGATTAAGAGCGACAAAGCGACGCCGTTGCTTGTGAAAATTGCGGCGGAACGAGTGGTGAAGGACAACGCTCACCGGCATTACGCAACCAAAGCCCTCGGTGAACTTGGCGACAAGGCGGCGATTCCAGAGTTGATACCGCTTGTTTACCATTTCAACATGAACACCCGCTGGGACGCTCAGGTTTCGCTGGTTCGCCTGACCGGGGAAAATTTCGGAGTTGACGCCAAAGCGTGGGGCGAGTGGTACAACGCGAACCGGGCGAAGCTCGGCAAAAATTTACCACCGTTCGATTCAACGCCGGTCGATTGGACCTGCGGCTCCGACGACGGCGAACTGAAAAAATGGGCCGATCCGAAATTTCAAAAGGAAATGGACGAGAAGTTTTAGTGTTGGATTCGGTTTGGTGTTACCTTTAACAAAAGCCGGAATGGAGCGTAGCGCAATGACGGAACCGGTTCGACCGTCGTTGCGCTACGTTCCATTCCGGCTTTGATCTTGCCCAATTTCAGATTTGAACATTTGCCTCTTGTTTTTTTCGCTGTTTTCGCTAGAATCCGAGAATGGGCAAGCGAAAAATTACGCAGAAAATCACCGTGCGAAAGAAAATTTCACCGACACGCCGCGAACAACCGGTTGAAATGCCGGAATCGTCGGAGGAACATCTGCCGCTGACCCATGATCGTTTTTTCGGCGAAACGTTCAAGGTAAAACGATTGGCAAAAGGTTTTCTGCGGCAAACACTTCCCGGCGAACTGCTTGACCACTTGGATTTGGACGGTTTAACCACCGAACCGAGACACCTGACCGACGAATTATTCAAGGAATTTATCACCGATGTCGTCTACCGCGTCCCGATCAAAGGCACGGATCAATACGCCGACTTTTTTGTGTTCCTCGAACATAAAAGTTATAACGACGGGTGGACGATATTTCAGTTGTGGATATACGTCGTGTTTGTCTGCTTACAGGAGTATCGAAAGGCAGAGCACGAAGGCCGGTTGAACGCCAATTACCGGTTGCCGCCGATTTTTGCGATTATCATTCATCATGGAGAAACGCAGTTTACGGCCTCGACGGAGTTGTCGGAACTGTTCCGGTCGTTACCGGGAATAGAGGCGTACCTGCCGAAATTCCGGGCGGTGCTGTTTGACTTGAACGCTATTCCGGACGACGAAGTGGCGGACGATCCCGACGCGCCGGAGTTGAAGTTGGTGCTGATGGCCTTGAAAACGGTGTTCCGCAAGGATGTCAGCGTGAAGATCAAAGCGATATTGGAGGAGTTGGGGCCGTCTTCGGACGATCCGTTGTTACGGCGATTTATCCGTATCGTGTGGTTGTATTTGGTGAGCAGAGCCAAGCACATGGAGCGGGATTACGGGATGCTTTTTAATACGATCAAAACTATAGTGGAGGTGGAATCAATGCCTACAATGCTGGAAAAATGGACCGCCGAGGCAACCGCAAAAGCGGAAGCTCGAGGGAAAGCCGGGACACTTCTGAAAATCCTTCGGAAGAGATTCAACAAGGTGCCCAAAGACGTTGAAAATACGATCCACAACATGAATGATCCGGTCGCCTTGGATTCGTGGGCGGAACACGCCCTGGATTGTCAATCAATGGCCGAATTCGCTCAAGCGGTTCGGTGAAGCGAACGCAAAAGCGATGGCGGAAGTGTATATGCAAAGAAAAAATGGTGTTGTTTTAACAGAGAAACTGGACGCCTATTTCACCGAGAAGTACGGTGCCCCTTGGATTGCCGAGGGTGAAGCCAATGGGAAAGCCGAACACAAGGTCAAGGTACACTCCTGAAAATCCCACGTGTAAGGTTTAAGAGAGTTCACGCGATAGATCATGTCCAGGAAAATCGACGAAAACAATCCTTCCTTCCCCGACGAGTTTGCGGACGAGGAAGGTCTGATTCTTTCTCTCCGCTCGCTTCGAGAAGCGTTCGATCACGTCGAGTCCGACGAGCAGGACGGGTTCGAGTGGATCGGCGAAACTCCGGCGAAAAAGAGCAAGGGAAAGACCGAACCGGAACCTTTTGTTCCGAAATTGACAATCTACAACGGTTCGTCCGACTCCGAAGATTTTGACGACAACGAACTTGAAGGCGACGAACCAACCGGTTCGGATTTCGAATACGAGGAAGACGATTCAGACTTACCGACCGTTGCTGAAACGGAAAACATCGAACTGAGTCCCCTGTCGATCCTCGAAGCGATGCTTTTCGTCGGGGATAAGGAAAACCGGCACTTGACGGCTCCGCGCGCCTCGGAATTCATGCGGAACGTGACGCCGGACGAGATTACGCAATGGGTCGCCGTTTTGAATGAGCGTTATGCCGCCATGAATTGTCCCTATACGATTCTCCAGGAAGACCAGGGATTACGGCTTACGCTCCGGGACGATTTCGAGTCCGTCCGAACGCGGTTCTACGGACGAATCAAGGAAGCCCGATTGAATCAGTCGGCAATCGATGTTCTTTCGATTGTCGCCTATCGTCAACCGATTACGGCGGACGAAGTCCAGAAAATCCGCAAACAACCGAGTAGCACCATTCTTTCGCAATTGGTCCGGCGCGACTTGCTTTCTCTGGAACGAGACACGCAGGAAAAGCGGCGAATCACGTATTACCGGACAACAGAGCGTTTTTTGCAGTTGTTCGGTCTGGAAAGCCTCGACGAACTGCCGATCACGGAGGAAATGGAATAGAATGAACCGTTTCGTTTTATTGCGTCATAACACCACGGAAAATCAGTTTCATTGGGATTTTCTGTTCGAGGAAACGGACGCTTGCAAAACGTTTTCCGTTCCGCAGGAATTCGCGGAAGAAGCCTTGAAAACCGGTACGCTTCAATGTACGGCAACGCGGCTTGCCGATCACCGTTTGGCGTATCTCGACTACGAAGGAAAAATTTCCGGAGATCGCGGTTTCGTTTGGCGTTTGGACAGCGGCACCTGGCAGACGATTGCCGAAACGATTCACTTTACCGGCCGATCTTGTACGGGAACGATTGATTTACGAAACGATCTTTTGATGATGACCGGTGAAATGAGAAATGAGCAACAGTTTATGGTCTGAGTACAGAAGACTTCTTGCCCTCCCTCTTTTGCCGTGATATAATCCCGGTTCGTCATTTTTTCGCTCCCCTATTTTCATTTTCAGCAAAAAGCAAAATAAGGTGTTTTATGCGTTTGGTAACCCGCTCCGATTTCGATGGTTTGGTTTGTGGTATGCTTCTCAAAGAAGAAGGTTTGATCGATGATGTGCAATTCGTTCATCCGAAAGACCTTCAGGACGGTTTGTTCAAAGCGGAATCGCGGGACGTACTTTGCAACGTTCCTTACGTTCCCGGTTGCGGTATGTGGTTCGACCACCATTCCAGCGAACTGGAACGCGTCGGTTGGGATCAAAGCGTCAAAGGACTCAGCAAAAAAGCTCCTTCCTGTGCGGGAATCATTTACGAATATCTCGGCGGTGAAGCGAAATACCCCAAATTCAAAGACCTGATCCAGGCGGTTGATAAAGTCGATTCCGGACAACTGACGCAAGAAGAGGTCTGCAATCCGCAAGGTTGGGTGCTTCTCGGATTCATTGCCGATCCGCGTACCGGGCTTGGCCGGTTCCATGAGTTCCGAATTTCCAACTACAATTTGATGTTGGAATTCATCAATCATTTCCGGGCACTTTCGCTGGAAGAGATTCTCGTGCATCCCGACGTGAAAGAACGGATCGACCTCTATCGGGAACAATCGGAGCTATTCGTCGAAATGCTCAAAGAGCACACAAAGATCGATGGTAACGTCATTATTACGGACCTTCGCAATGTCGAAACGATTTACGCAAGCAACCGATTCACGGTTTACGGCGTTTTTCCGGAACAGAATGTTTCGCTTTGGATCACCGACGGCAAAGGGAAACTGAACGTCATGATCGCATGTGGGTACAGCATTTTGAACCGGACCTGCACGGTGGACGTGGGGGCACTCATGCTCAAATACGGCGGCGGCGGACATAAACAGGTCGGAACCTGCCAGGCACCTTCTGAGGACGCCAATCAAATAATCGCTGAAATCGTTGCGGCGTTGAAACAGTAGAGAAAATCGGAGTAATCTTATGTCTTTCAAATTGAACACGCTCATTTTCGTCGTAATGCTTTTTTGCATCCCGGTTCATGCGCAAACCGACCAAAAGCAAAAGGCTTTTGAATGGGTTTTCGGCGATTTGGTTAAACCGGATCAAGAGATGATGCGAAAAGTCAAGAGTGACACTCATGGGAAACGTCACTACGTTGACCGGGACGGCAACGGTCAACCCGAGGAGGTTTGGTTCATCGACACTTCTTCCCGACACAGCGAGGATAAACGTCCGATACTGGTCCGCGTCGTGGACCAGAGCGGAAACCTGCGTATGGGGGAAGAACCCGGTTACGCAGGGTTTTTATACATCGCCGATTGGAATGCCGACGGGATAGTTGACGGAGTTATTGAATACAAAGACTTGGACGGAGACGGAGATGTTGATGAAACGGCGATATTTTTCCACAACAAATGGATTAACGACGGATTGAGCGTCTGGTGGGGAAGGGATGATGGGGACGATAATCTCTTATGGTATGACGTCGATTATAATTACTCTCAGAATCTTTGCCAGGATTTCACACATTTCGGCGGCGATGAAACATTCAGCCTTTTTGCCATTCAACCCGGTGATGAATACTGGACTCCCACCATAGAAATTCCGTTTTTGTTTTACGATCATGACGGCGACGGAGAGACGGAAGAAGTCATTTGTGTCTTTGGACAGGAAAAAGTGGTTTATGCGTTGCGTCATAGTTTCGATTTGGATAATGATGCCACCAGGGATTCGCCCCGCGATTTTGATGTGTCGATGTCTGCATACGCTCCGGGCTGGACTTTTGAAGAGCATGGCATGGGCAACGCTTTTCAATTGATCCTTGATCCCAATAAAGGCGGTGCTTATCGTTTGATCCCCAATGATGAACAAGGCGAAGTCCTGACCATACGGGGAATACCAACGCTTCCCATCGTCAAAAGAAATATCGCACAGAAATTTTTTCAAGACGTTGTTTGGAGCAGGGTGTTAATGACTTATGACGAAAACGATTTGAATATGGGGACAGACTCCAGGTTTGAGCGTTGGGAAGGCGTCATCCCGCCACCTTCAGAAGAGGAGGGATTCGAGTTTCCGGCGGTTGGAGGTCCGCCCTGTTCGCCGTTCAACAAACGTTACGAGTTGGTACTCAGCCCGAAAGCCGCCAACGAGTTTTACTTTTCTCCGTCCGACAGCCGTATCCATATCAAGTACAGTGACAGAACATGGATAAAGGTCGACTACGATTTCGACCAAAAGGTTGACATGTACTACTTGTGGACCGACACGAACAGTGACGGCATCCTGGATAAGATCGAAGTGGACATCAACGGCGACGGTCAGTTCGACGATTCGTGGACGCTGGATGTTTCTTCCGCTCAACCGGTCCAATGGAATTTTCGGGAGCTGAACAGGGTTTATGCACCGATCATTGTCAACGAAACGCCACTGGTTTACCTGTTGAACAGAACCTTGCAGAAAGCCCGATCCGCCGCCGAAAATGCGCCTGCCTGGAAAATGATCGAGAATAAGTTTCGAGCAACGGCTCTCCCCGGGGATAATTCTGAAAAACTGCTCAACAGCGACGCTTCGATTCTCTATTTCATGCGGGTCTCCGCCGACTATGAAATTGCTCAATTGAAAAAATCGTACAAAAACGAAACCTTCTGGAAAACGTTCAATGTCGCTCGAGGGCGAAACGATTTGCCGGAAATGACCCGATTGGTCGGCGAAACATTCAACGTATCTCCTGAGGCTGAAACCTACTCCGACTGGGTGGAGAAATTACGGAAGAAACCTGCCCATCGAAAAGTGGCTTGGGACAACACATGGTATCCTCCCAATTGGGGCTGGGAATCGGAGAAGGCCGCTTTCCGTTTCTACGACGGACATTTCGATTTATTCGGCAAGCGAAAGGAAACGCTTATCTATCCTGATGCGGTAACAGAATCGATGAGGTCGGCGAATATCTATCACAAGGAACAACCGTGGGGAATGGACATCCTGCATGTCGGGAAAACCGGAGGATGTGGCGGGTTGATTTTGTATGTTGATGATGTTGCTTATCCGGTAAGACGAAATGATAACGATGGCCCTGTTTTTACGGGACGCTTGGTCGAAGAAACATCCGATCGGGTCTCTATTGAATTTATCGCAACCGGTGTAGGGCCGAAAGACGCACCTTATACGATAAAGATCGTGGTTTCCGCTTTGGCGGGCAGACACGACTCCCCCATCGAAGTGACGGTTGAAGGACCAAGTGGTCCTACGTTGAAACTCGGAATCGGTCTGACGACGCTTTCCACCGAGCAATATTTTATGGACAAAAGCCTGGGGATCATAGGCGTTTGGGGATTCCAAGAACCGGAAATCGGCTGGATCGGAACCGGTGTTCTGTTTCCTGCCGAACGATTCCTTTACTCGGATAACCAGCCGGACGAGCATCGTGTTGTGCTGAAATACAATGCCGGCGAGACTTTGCGGTATCATATCCAAAGCGATTGGTTGCACTCGCACCAGTTTCCTGTTGCCCCCGGAGTTCGGGAATGGAAAGAAACGTTAATCAAGACGGCAAGAGAGAACAACTAAAGAGGAACGGGTGTCGCCGTGATTTTAGGTCGTTTTTCGTTTCGAAAACTGGGAAAACAACCTTATTTCCACCTTATTTTTCTTGACAAAACAACCTTAGCGACGAAAACCCACGAAACCCCAACCTTATTACCTTATTTATTTTCCCTGGGTTCAAAGGTAATAAGATTGTTTTTTAGGGTACTTCCAGGCCAAGGTTGTTTTGTTCGGAAAAATAAGGTAAAAGTAAGGTTCCCTTACCGATAAGCAACCTTGTTTAACGATCCCGAACATTACCTAAAATCACGGCTACACCCAGAGGAACAAACCTCGGACTTAAAATGAAACGCTTCTTCATCGCACTTACCGTCATTTTCCTCTGCCAACCGCTTTACGCCGCCAGGCCAACGGAGGCCGAACTCGCCGAAGCCCGGGATTTCGTTGCCGCGAAGTTCGAAGGGAAACCAAATCCCTGCAAAAATACGCCGCGAATCGAGGTGATCGCCAATCACGATCCGGTGCAACTTGATTCCCGGAACAACAAGCCGATGAAGATCGGGGACCGCATCTATCGCAAAGGGCTTTACGTCCATGCGAACAGCCATTTGGAGGTTACTCTGGCGAAACCGGCAGCGAGGTTTGAAGCGATCATCGGCGTCGATTCCAACGAAAACACCAGCGGCGGACGTGGTTCCGTTCGCTTTGCCGTTTGGTTGAAAAAAGAACGGGGCTTTCAAAGCAATACGATTCGTGAGGGAACACCCGTTCAAGCGATTTCCGTTGATCTTCAGGGAGAAAAAGTTTTCGCACTTCTCGTTGACGACGCCGGGGACGGTATTGCCTGCGACCAGGCCGATTGGGCCGACGCGAAAGTCGTTTACGTCGACGGAACGGAAGAATATCTGAGCAACCTGTCGATCTCTCAAGGGAACGAAAAACCGATCTCAACCGATCCGGTGTTTTCGTTCGATTACAACGGGAAACATTCCCGATTTCTCCTGGACCAGTGGACCTTCAAACGGGAAAAGAAGGTTCTTGACGCCAACCGAACACAGTACACCCTGACGTACACCGACCCGGAAACGCTCCTGGAAGCAAAGATCGTCGCGGTCGCCTACAATGATTTCCCGACCGTCGAATGGACGCTTTATTTCACGAATCACGGCAAGAGCGATACGCCGATTTTGAGCAATATCCAGGCGATTGACACCACATTCCACCGGACCAGGTTCGGCGATTGGACGCTTCATCACCACAAAGGGGACAACTGCACGGCGGACAGTTACGAACCGCTCAATATCAAATTGCCGTTTAAAATCGCCAACAGCGGCGGTCGTCCGACGCAAACGGCGTTTCCGTACTTCAATCTCAGCCGAGGCGTCAACGACGGTTTGATCTTTGTCGTCAGTTGGGCCGGACAGTGGAACGCTTCGTTTGACAAGAGTGGTGCCGAATCGCAACTGGCCCTGCAAGCGGGACAGGAGCAAACGCATTTCCTGCTTCATCCCGGCGAAACGGTACGGCAACCGATGATCGTGCTGCAATTCTGGAAAGGGGGCCGCACCCACGCCCAAAACATCTGGCGAAGCTGGATGATTGAGCACAATATTCCCAGGCCAAACGGAACACTTCCGAAATACCCGATGCACGTTGCTTGCAGTTCGCACCAGTTCGGCGAAATGGTCCACGCAAACACGGCGTCACAAGTCGAGTTCATCGACAAATACGTCGAGCGGGGGTTTCCGCTCGATTACTGGTGGATGGATGCCGGGTGGTACATCATCAACACGAACTGGCCTGACACCGGAACTTGGGAAATCGACCAAAAACGGTTTCCGGGCGGTTTTTTGCCGATCACGAAACATGGACGCGAAAAAGGGATGAAGAGCATCGTTTGGTTCGAACCGGAACGGGTTGCTGCGAACACCTGGCTTGCCGATGAACGACCGGACTGGGTTCATGGCGGTAAAAATGGCGGCTTGCTAAAACTTTCCGAACCGGAAGTGCTCCAGTGGTTGATTGAGCACATCGACAAAATCATCACGGAGAACGAGATCGACCTTTATCGGCAGGATTTCAACATTGATCCGCTTGATTTTTGGCGCAAAAACGATATGGAAGACCGGCAGGGGATCACGGAAATCCGGCACGTCGAAAACTACTTCAAGTATTGGGACGCTCTTCTTGAGCGACATCCGAACATGCTGATCGATTCCTGCGCCAGCGGTGGACGACGTAACGATTTGGAAACGCTCCGCCGAGCCGTGCCGCTTCTTCGGAGCGATTACATTTTCGAGCCGGTCGGGAATCAGGCCCACTCTTACGTTTTGCCGCTTTGGATACCGTACTTCGGAACCGGACAGATTGCAACCGATTCCTACGGCTTGCGAAGCACGTTTTCCCCGTCGATGAACACCTGCTGGGATGTGCGCAACGAAAATCTTCCCTACGAACAGATGCGAAAACTCGTCGGGCAGTGGAAGGAATACGGTCAACACTACTTCGGCGATTATTACACGTTGACGCCGTATTCGCTGGACCGTAACGCCTGGCTTGGCTGGCAATTCCACGATCCCGAAAAAGACGCCGGTACGGTCCAGATGTTCCGCCGTGAGGAGAGTCCGTTCGATTCAGGCCGTTTCCCGTTGTTTGGATTGGATAAAACAAAAACCTATCGGGTCACGAACATCGACGATCCAAGCGACACCACCGAAGCAACCGGCGAAGAACTCATGAACGGCGGATTACGCGTTACGATACCGGAGAGAGCATCGACCGGGTTTTATTCGTACCTGTCCCGTTAATCAGAACCACACATTAATCAGGGCCGCGCATTAATCAGAGCCGCGCTCGCAGTAAGCGGTTACCCCGGTGTAAACGTTAAACCGCTTACTCCGTGCGCGGCTCTGATTGACGTGGCTCGCGCTGATGTGCGACCGTCAGATCGTTCATCTTGCGGGCGAGTTCTTCGGTAAGAGCGTTCGGATGAAGTCGCCAAACCCAATTGTGGATAGTGTGACCGGGGAAATTCATCCGGGCATCCTTGCCAAGTCCAAGAATATCCTGCATTGGGAAAATCGCGGTGTTGCCCGGCGAATTCATCACCATTTGAATCATCGCCCAACGAAGCGCGTCCCGATTCAGAGGTTTCGTTCCCGGTACAAAGCGTTTGAGCATCGCCACAATCGCCTCAAAATCCCAGTACGGCTGCGGCTTCAAACGGTCGGCGATCACTTCGTCGAACCAGGCGGCCAGCGTCGGGGTGTCATGCGTTCCGCTACAGACGACCGAGTTCGGCTTCCACTCGACCGTCGGATCGGTGTTGCGGCGAAAATCGAAGTTGAACTGAAACACGTTCATGCCGGGAAATTCGTACTTGTCCCGAAGCGCATGAACGCCGGGATTCATGACGCCGAGGTCTTCCGCAATAAACGAGGTCCGGGGAAATTCCCGAAGCATCGCATCAAAGAAATCGTCCGCCGGACCGGGAATCCAAGTGCCGTGATCCTGGTTTTCCGTTTCCGGCAACGTGAAGTAGTAATAGTTGTAAAACCCAATGAAATGGTCGAGCCGTACCACGTCGAACCGGGAAAAGCAGGTCCGGATTCTCGACGCCCACCACTTGTAGTTCTCCTCCTTATGGGCTTCCCAGCGGTACAGCGGCGAGTTCCAACGCTGTCCGTCCGGGTTGAAACTGTCGGCAGGCACTCCGGCGACCCGTTCCATTTGACCGTCTTTGTTCATCTGGAACAGTTGCGAGTTTCCCCAAGTGTCCGCACTGGCAAGTCCGACGTAAATCGGAACGTCGCCGATCAGGCCAATCCCTTTGCTACGACAATAAGAACGGAACTCGTTCCATTGGACATAGAAAAGAAGTTGCAAAAAAACATGGTAGGAAACCCGCTCCTCTTTTTCGATGCAGACTTGTTTCAATGCCTCTGGGTCGGCCTGGCGGAATTTTTCGTCCGGCCAATGTCCCCAATGAAACGTTCCAAACTGCTCGGCAAGCGTGCAAAAGATCGCGTACCGCATGACCCAACCCTGGTGCTGAGCCATGAACGGCTCATAAGCGACCCGGTATTTTTTTCCTCCCTGACCGGAGCGAAATCGCTCAAACGCCTTGCGCCAGCGAAGTTTTCGATAATCTCTCGCCGCTTGAAACGCCGTCTGCTCCAACGGACCGGCCGGTTGCCAATCGATGTCGCCCGGCTCAAGCAGACCATCTTGCACCAGATCGACCAGATCAAGGTACAACGGTTCCCCGGCGAACGCGGAGACACTCGAATACGGCGAAAAAAGGGAATCCACCGGATTGACCGGGAGCATCTGCCACCAGCTTTGCCCGGCGTTGTGCAAAAAATCGGCAAAATTTCGGGCACTCTCGCCGAGGTCACCGCAAAACGCCGGTCCCGGCAAAGAGGAAAGGTGCAGTAAAACACCGCTGGTTCGTTCCGTGAGTTTCATAGAATCGTTAAAAGATCGAAAAATGAGAATTTCTCCCGATTGTAGCAACTCTTTTCGATTTCATGGAGTCCCTGGAGGAAAAAAACGTTTCCCCAGGTGCGTGCAAGTTTTGTGGGGCACCCTATTGCCCCACAGAACACCAGCCCTGCGCGGAGTTCGCGGCTCGTTATTGATCGTACCCTCACCAAATCGCAAGAAGACACCCCAACAGAATCAGGGCGAAAACCACGAGCGGCAGAATCATGTTCCACGCCAAAGGGGCCGGCACGGTTTCCGTAGTTGCCGGAAGTTCCCAAGTTTGAACCGGCGGAACCTGAACCCGTAACACGTCGCCGGTTGTCGGAAAATGAATGAACGTATACTCTTTGCCGGAATCTTGTAACGGTAAAGGATCGTCCGGACGTTGGAACGAACCAATTTCATACTCCGGAGATTCCTGCACGGAAGACGTCCAAGGTGTCAATTGCCGAATAATTTCCGAGGGAGAAGCAAGCCGGTTTTGGGGATGTCGGTTCATCATGGAACCAATGAGCGTTGCGATTTCCACGGGAAGCGATTGGCAAAACGTTCGAGGATCAGGCGGCTCTTGCTGGAGGTGGGCGAGAATCTTCTGGCGTGTGTCCCCGGCCGGAAACGGAACAATCCCGGTAATCGCGTGATAAAACGTACAACCAAGCGAGTAAATGTCCCAAAGCCCGTTCGGATGAAGCGGGTGCGTCACCTGGTCCGGTGCAAGGTAATCCGCCGTGCCCGCAACCTTGCGCGTTAGCCCGGTTTCCCGTAGCGACAATTCCGGCCCACTGTCGTTTTGCGGTAATTGCCGATTGATCTCCTGAATACTCTGGGAAACGATTGCGTTTTCCGTGGCGGAAAGTTCCAAACGCTGATGAACCGCAAGCCCGAAATCGGCCAATTTCGCATTGCCGGTCTCCGTGAGCAAAATGTTTGACGGTTTGACGTCCCGATGAACGATCTGTCGCAAATGGAGGTATTCGAGAACACCGGCGATTTCCGAAACGATTTGGGCCGCGTGGTCCAACGGAATCCGTTCCTGCGTCCGAATTTTTTGGCGTAAATTTCCTCCGTCGACGTATTCGTGAACCATGTAATGAACACTTCCATCAAAACCGGAGTCGAGCAATCGTACGAGGTTCGGATGAGACAGTCCACGTTGAATCTCGATTTCGTGCAAAAATCGGGCGATCAATTCCGGCGTCGCTTTGCCGGCGGGAAGAACTTTGACGGCAAACAACGGACGCTGTTCCCCTTCCAATGGAATACTTTTTTCGTAAACGGCGAGTTTGGCGAGAAAGACCATACCGTATCCCCCCTGTCCGAGGGAATCGATGATTTGGTATTCTCCAAGCGTAAAACGGACTCGACCGCTGAGCAACTGGGCGACTTGCCAGGAATTGAGAATCTGACGCTTCACCAGGAGTTCGGCAAACGAATAATCGTGCGAACTCCAAGGTTTTCCTTCATGGCTGTCGGGTGTAAACATGGCAGACACCCGGTTCACTTTGGAAAACTCCTCCCAAAGCTCTTCCAACGTATCTCTTTCGACGAGTCCGCTCTGGAGAACTTGCGAGAAAAGTAAAGAAGGAAGCATGGGAATAGTGGTACCGTTGGAAGTGAACCCAATCAGAGCCGCGCCCAATCAGAGCCGCGCACGCAGTAAGCGGCGCCCCCGGCGATAACGTGAAAACCGCTTACTCCGTGCGCGGCTCTGATTGGGCGTGGCTCGTTGACGTGTTCAATCAAAATCTCAATTTATTGACGTTGTATGGTATATTTTTTGTTTTAAGGAAATTGGAAATCGGAAATAGGAGACGATTTCTTACACCCGATTTCCTATTTCCGATTTCCTCTACTGTTTGAGTCACCATTTGTTTACGGTTTGAATTCTTTATCTCCTTCCCGCAATTGCATTGCCGCGTCGAAGACCTTGTACGTTGGCTCGTCGTGAAATTTGACCGAGCTGGAAACGAGCCAAAAATTGGAAAGCGCGTCGTTGGCCATGTTCGGATATCCCTGTTTCGTCCAGTACCAACAGAGTCCGGCGTACCCGAAAGAACGAGCGTGCGGATCGTAATCGGGAAATTCCGCGAACGTCAAAAATAGATCATACGCTTTCTCTGTTTCCTCTCTTTTCATGTAAAGAAGGGCCAGCTGTTGCAAGGTGCGGTATTTCCAGATGCTTTGATTCGCCTCGGAATCGTCGAACGCGAGGACACTTTTCCAACCCTCTTCCGTTCCAAGATTACACGCAAGAATCCACTGGGCGGCAATGGAACTCATCTTTTCCACCGACGATTCGGAATTCGGACGTGGAAGAGGATACCCCGTAATTTGTTTCTTGCCGTAAGCGACAATCATTCCAAACAGAAACGCGGCAATTCCGGCAAGCAACAAAAAGGAGATCGGCCTTTTACGCCGTCGAGCCAACTTCTCCAGTTGCATTGATTTTTCCAGGTGCCGCGTCGCTTCGATGATTGGGGGTTTCTGAAAATCGATCAACGGAATCGACACGGACAAATTGGGATCGGCATTTCCCTCCATCAACAACACTCCCGAATTGTCGGCAAAGGATTCTTTCAAGAGCACTTTAAGTTCGACGAGCAGGTCGGACAGAGTTTGATACCGCTTGTCGGGACTCTTTTCGATCATGCGATGCACGATGTCGAGCAGTTTCGGCGGAGCTTCCAGCCAGAAGGATTGCAATGGTCGCGGCAACTTGTTCAAATGCAAAAGAGCCGTTGCAACAGGGGTATCCCCTTTAAAGGGTGGTGAGCCGGACAACAAATGGTACGCCGTGATCCCCAGTGAATAAATATCGCTTCGATGGTCCAGCGGTTTTCCTTCGGCCTGTTCCGGACTCATGTAGAGCGGCGTTCCGAGCGTTATGCCGGTTTGCGTCAACGCTGCGTTTTCTTCGGTGAACATCGTATCGATGTGGGCCAAACCAAAATCGGCCACTTTCATTTCGCCGGAATTGCTCAGAAGAATATTGTCCGGTTTGATGTCGCGGTGCACGATTCCCGACTGCGACGCTTTTTGCAATGCCAACGCGGTTTGCCAAAGAATTTGCGTTACCTGGAGAGCGGAAAGCGGACCGTTTTTCTCAAGAAACATTCGCAGATTCTGTCCATGAACGTATTCCTGGGCAATGAACCAAATTCCCTCGATGCAATTCACCTCGTAGATATGGACGATGTTCGGGTGAACCAACTGCGCCGCCGCTTTCGCTTCCCGGACGAATCGTTTGACGCTGTTTTCGTTCGCCGCCAGCTCCGATTTGAGAACTTTCAGTGCAAGCGGCCTCCCCAACGATTGTTGTTGCGCCAAATAAATGTCCGCCATCGCTCCCGTTCCAATCCGGTGAAGAATATGGTAATCGCCGAAAACCTGGTTCGTCAAATCCTGAGATCGGGGGGAACGGGAGATTTCTTCCGTGGGGAGCATGGGAAATGCGAAAGTGATTGCAACGCTTCGGTGAACCCGTCGGCCCGCACACCAAACCGCGAAACGGCGGTTCGGCGGACAACTGCAACAAAAACTTTACAAACGCCGCAAGTGTTTGTTTTATAAGACGCTACGCCAAACGGAGGGCATGGGATTCGAACCCACAACCCGGTTAAGGGCACCTCATTTCCAATGAGGCCGCTAGCCATTCGCTTACCCTCCCACGAAACAAAATAGAAACTATAATTAAGAATTGTAATGGAATTACAATTTTCGACAAGACGCCCTACCGGTAGGTTCGAAAACGTCGAAATCTCAGAACATCGGCCATTTCTCATGGACGCCGCAATGAATTTAGCAATCACGCAGGGGGACCCGGCTGGTATCGGGCCGGAAATTATTGTCGCCGGTTGGAAAGAAATCGTAACAGTAACTTCCGCGAATCCGATCGTGTTCGGACATCCGGAAATTCTCCGTAAAGCGGCAACGCTGCGCAAAGTCGATCTTACCGTCGTGGAAAGTAACGATTTTTCAACACAAGCGTCGGCCAATGTACTTCCCTGCGTGAACGTCGTTGACGATTCTGCTTTAAGAATCGCTTACGGACAAATTGACGCTTGTGCCGGAAAAGCCGCTTATGACGCAATTGACAGTTCAATCGAAGCCGTGAAAGCCGGTCGAGCCGCCGCAATCATTACCGCGCCGATCCAGAAAGAAGCAATGAATCTGGCCGGGTACCATTATCCCGGACATACGGAACTACTTGCTGAGAAATGCGGCGTCTCCGACTTCGCAATGATGCTTTATCTGGGAGCAGGAACTTCCCTCAAAGGCAAGGATGGTCTTGCGGTCGTTCACGTGACGCTCCACACGGCAATGCGAAACGTGTTTGACGAAATTACGGTCGAATCCGTGCTCCAAAAATCGCGGTTGATCCATGAATTTATGTCAAAAATCAAACGGTCGCAACCGCGAATCGGCGTTTGTTCACTCAATCCGCATGCCGGAGAAAACGGACTCTTCGGCGACGAAGAAATCCGAATCCTCCGTCCCGCCGTTGAACTTGCCCGTCAGGAAGGTTTGGATATTGACGGACCGTTTCCGGCGGACACGATCATGGTGCAAGCCCAAAACGGTCGGTTCGACGCCGTTGTCGCCATGTTTCATGACCAAGGGCACATTGCACTTAAACTGCTCGGTCTGAATCGGGCCGTCAATATCACGCTGGGACTGCCGATCATCCGAACCAGCGTTGCCCACGGAACGGCGTTCGATTTGGCCGGAAAGGGACTTGCCGACCCCGGCAGCCTGGTCGAAGCGGTACGTGTTGCGTTTCGGTTGGCTTCTTTCCGATAATATTTTCTCGAAAATTGCAATTCTTTAGTTTTTTTCTTGCATATTGCAAAAAAATAAGAGAGAATAGCGTGTGCGTTGTAGCACAATGGGTAAAAAAGTGTCTGTTTGTGTGTCCGTCCGGGAGGTGGATTGTGTCGGCGCGATCGAAAGTCGTTTTGGTAATAATCTTAATCGTTTTTTCCATAACGGCGGAAAATTTTGTCTCCAACTGGTTCTTTACCAGACAGAGGCTTCTCGAAACAACAAAGAAATGGCAAACACAGGACTGTGATCTTGCCAATAACTTGATTAGCGCACAAATCTCTCTTCTCAAATCCAACGCAACCACGGTGGCGGAACGTCTGTTGAATACCTGGTCCAAGGACGAGATGATCGACATGATGATGGCGCAGTGCAAGGAGTTTCCCGACTTCACGGCGTTCTCGGTTTTCACAATTGACGGCGTATTGGTCAGTTTTGACGAAAACTTTAACGACTCACCGTTCCTAGTGACATTTTTGGAAAACAGCTCTTATCTCGAGGCGGCCTTCAACGGAGCAAGCGTTCTTTTCGCCGCCCGCAACGAATCCAATACCCTGGTTTTTTGCGTGTGCGTTCCGATGGGGAGGGACCACGTTTTGGCCGTAACCATACGGGGATCGTTTTTTCAAGATATTGTTTTCGAATACGAGCTTTGGCAGACGGGGAACATCTTTATCCTCGACGAACACGGGATGATCATCGCGGATCGTAACATGAATTGTATTTGCGAACCCCGCAATTACGTTGAGCTTGCGAAAACGAACCCGGCCATGCGGTCCATCGGCGAATTTTTTGAAAAGGTCATCTCCACCGAAGAAGGGATGGGAACCTACGAGCTTCACGATGTCGAGCAAATCTGTTCTTACAAACGGATTTCCGCTCCCGATATGGGTTGGGTCGTCGGGGTTGTTGCTCCGCTACAGGAAAGCCCTGTTCCCGATATACGAATCGGTCTGTTTTTCTCCTTCCTGCTCTTTTTGACTATCGGGGGCATTGTCGTTTTTCTCACGAGATTCGTCATAAAAACCCATCGAAAGATTGCGGAACAAAACGACCAGTTGGAGGACCTGAGTGACATTATCAAGACCCGGACGGTCAAGATTTTGGAAGAACACGAACGCATGAAGATTTTGTTGGACTCAATGCCTCTGGCCGCTCAACTGTGGAACAGGAATAATGAAATCATCGAGTGCAACGAAGAAGTGGTCAAAATATTCAAAACAAAAAACAAACAGGAGTATATTGATCGATTTTTTGAGTTTTCGCCGAAATACCAGCCTAATGGTCAGTTGTCCGCCGACAGTGTCATTGCAAATGTCAAAAAAGCGTTTGAGAACGACAGATACGTTTTTGAGTGGACGCATCAGACGTCGGACCGGATACTGATACCGACGGAAATCACGTTTGTCCGTATCAAACTTGAAGACGATTATGTCGTCGCTTCGTACACACGGGATCTCCGGGAATACAAGCAGGTGATGATGGAGATCGAGCGGCGGGACTATCTCCTGAATATGACCAACCGTGCGGCGGCACTCCTGCTTCAATCGGAACCGGATGTTTTCGAGAGCGACCTGAATCATTGTATGGGCATGTTGGCGGAAGCCATCGATATTGACCGTATTTATATTTGCAAAAATCACACCGTCGGCGGGGAACTTTATTGTACGCAATTGTATGAATGGTCCGGCAATGTCGAGCCGCACCAGGGGAGCGATTTAACGGTCAATATTTCGTACAGCAGAAAAATTCCGGGATGGGAGGAAACGTTGTCCCGTGGAAATTGCATCAATCGTCTGGTGAGCGACATGTCGCCGGTGGAGCAGTCGCAATTGCTGCCGCAAGGCATCAAGTCCATTTTTGTCATGCCGATCTTTTTCCAGGATCAATTCTGGGGATTCATCGGTTATGACGACTGTCACCGCGAACGGATATTCTCGGCCAACGACCAGCTTATTTTGCGCACCGGGGGTCTGGTGATCACCAGTGCCGTGTTGCGCAATGAAATGACATTGAGTATTCGTGACGTCGCCAGTCAGTTGGAGGAGGCACTCAACGAGGCGCAAAAGGCCAATCATGCCAAGACCAATTTTCTTGCCCGGATGAGTCACGAAATACGTACTCCGCTCAATGCCGTGATCGGTCTTTCCGAATTGACGATGAAGAACGACATCGACGACGAGGTACGTATAAGCCTTGAAAAAATCCATAATGCCGGGGGAACGATTCTGAGTACCGTCAACGATATTTTGGATATTTCCAAAATCGAGGCCGGAAAATTCGAGTTGATTCCCAGTGAATATGACGTTTCCAGTCTGATAAACGACGCCGTTACGCAAAACATCCTGCGCATCGGAGATAAACCCATTGAGTTTATTTTGGAAGTCGACGAGCATCTGCCCACCCATCTTTTCGGAGACGAGCTGAAAATCAAGCAGATTCTCAGCAACCTTTTGTCCAACGCTTTCAAATACACGAGGGAAGGAATCGTCAAACTGAACATTTCCGGCGAGCGGGAAGACGATACACTGTGGCTCACCGCCAGGGTCCAGGATACCGGCATCGGTATTCACCCCGACGATTTGGGGCAATTGTTTTCCGCCTATGTTCAGGTCAACCCGAAATCGAATCGTCACGTCGAAGGAACCGGACTCGGACTGGTTCTCGCCCAGAAGATGGCCGAGATGATGAACGGGACGATCACTGCGGAAAGCGTGTACGGCCAGGGAAGCGTTTTCACGGCGCGGCTGCAACAAGCGATTGTTACCGAAGCGGCCATCGGTCTGACCGTGGCGAAGAACCTGCAAACGTTTCGCTATTCCGACAGCAAACGCGATCAAAACAACCAGTTGGTGCGCACTCCCATGCCCTATGCCAGGGTTCTCGTGGTGGACGACATTATCACCAATCTGGATGTGGTGAAAGGCCAATTGCAAGCGTACAAGATACACGTTCACTGCGTCACCAACGGACCGCAGGCCGTCAGTCTCATTCGGGACGCCAAGGTCAAATTCGATGCCATTTTCATGGATCATATGATGGCCGAGATGGATGGAATCGAAGCCACCCGGATCATACGGCAGATCGACACCGACTACGCCAGAAACATTCCCATTATCGCACTGACCGCCAACGCCATCATCGGCAACGAGGAAATGTTTTTGAACAACGGGTTTCAGGCATTTCTGTCCAAACCTGTTGATATTGCACGGCTTGACGAAGTCATTCAGCGGTGGATACGGGACAGGTCACAGGAAGAGTTGCTTGCCGATTTGGAGGAAAGACAGACTCCCGTCTTCAACCACTGTCGAAGAGGTGAAGAAAATCGGGAAAGAAGGAGGGGGTATGATCGCCGGATGTGCAACTGGAAAATCACCGGCTTGAACATCCGCCAGGGAATCGAGCAATTTGGCGGCGAGGAATTTTACCAGAATGTTTTGCGTTCTTTCGCAAGAAATACCGTTCCCCTTCTTGAAATCATCAAGGATGTCGACAAAAATAATCTGGCCGACTACGCAACGGTGGTTCACGGACTGAAAGGTTCCTGCCGGGCCATTTGTGCGGAAATCGTGGGCGACGTGGCGAAACTCCTGGAAAATGCGGCCCTGGAAGGGAATTTTGCGTTGATTATGGACTACAACGCCACTTTTGTCAAAACAATCCATAACCTTATCAATGAGATAGAAAACCTGTTACAAAGCCGGGCCCGCGAAAATCCAAGACCTCAAAAAGACAAAATCGACATCGAAATACTCTCAAAACTTCTCGAAGCCTGTGAAAGTTATGACATGGACGAAGTGGATGCCGCAATGGAAACGCTTGAGGAATACGAATACAGCACCGATGAGGAGCTTGTGGTCTGGTTGCGGGAAAACGTGGATCGCATGAATTTTACGCAAATCCGGGAGAGACTTTTGGACGCCATCGCAGAAAAAGCAACCTGATCGCGGGAAAATGGGAAATGGGAAATGGGAAATGGGAAATGGGCCGCTAAGAGGTTGGCGAGGAATGGCAGCCGGAAAGCATCTTTTGCGACAGAGGTTGTTTTGTCGGAAAAATAAGGTAAAAATGGAGTCGGGCTCTGTGGTTTTCGAGACCGATGATTTGCCTGAAATCGCGGTTGCGTCTGCGAAATAAAATAGGGAGAAACGATATGGAATATTCTCGTCATAAAATTATCTTGGTGGATGATAATATGACCAACTTGACCATTGGCAAGAATATACTGAAAACTTTCTACATGGTCTTTCCCGCACCGTCTTCGGCCAAGCTGTTTGAAATTTTGGAAAATGTCCTGCCCGACCTGATTCTTCTGGATGTCGCAATGCCGGAAATGGATGGGTATGAAACCATCAAAAAATTGAAGGCCGATCCCCGCTTCATCAACATTCCCGTCATTTTCCTGACGGCCAAAAATGATGACAACAGTGAACTGGAGGGATTAAACCTGGGTGCGATGGATTACATTTCCAAGCCGTTTTCCGCTCCCTTGTTGCTCAAGCGTATTTCCAACCAACTCTTGATTGTCCAGCAAAAAAAGGAGTTGCTGGCCAACCAGGCCGCTTTGAAAGATTATGCGGATAATTTGGAAATCAAAGTGAAAGACAAAACGATGGAGGTATTCCATCTGCAAAACGCCGTACTGGCAACCGTTGCCGACTTGGTGGAGTTTCGTGACAAACTTACCGGTGGACATATTGCCCGTACCACGCTGTATTTGAAAGCACTTGTGGATGAACTGCTCCGTGAAAGTCTCTACAGGGAGGAAGTTTTCGATTGGGACATGGACTTCTTCCTGCCGTCCGCACAGCTCCACGACGTTGGAAAAATCGCCATTCCCGACCTGATTTTGAACAAATCGACCCGACTGACTTCCGAGGAGTTCGAAATCATGAAGACTCACGTTACGGTGGGGGTGAACGCCATCAGAAAAATTATGGCCAATACGGAAGAACACGCCTTTTTACGGCACTCCCTGTCCATTGCCGGTACTCACCATGAAAAATGGAACGGGACCGGTTATCCAGCGGGACTTTCTGGAAAAGACATCCCGCTGGAAGGACGACTCATGGCCATCGCCGATGTTTACGATGCGTTGATTTCCGAACGCCCGTACAAAAAAGCGAGCACCCATGAGGAAGCGTCTCTCATCATTGAACGCGAAGCCGGAATCCACTTTGATCCCGTCCTAGTGGACGTCTTCCGTCACGTCAAGGAGGAATTTGCCAATATTCTGGACACGTACTCCGACGATAGACCGGTATCCTGATCTGTCCGGTGTGGTGCCACGTTACCGTGCGATCCGATTTTCAATCGTTTTGACGAGCGCATCGTAGATCGGGTCCGGAGATTCCTGCTCGTATTGAATTGCGAGCGAATCCAGCAGACGCTTGACCTGGTTGCCCCGGATCAAGACGCCGTGTTTCCGTACGTTTTCCGCAAAGGCTTCGGCGGCGTTTTCCCGGATGTTCAGCGGGATACTCTTGAGCGTTGCAATATCGACAAGCATCAATTGTGCGGAGTTGCTGCGAATCTGCGCAACGAGCGGCAATCCTTCCTCCGCCAGAACCGGCGAATGAGCGGCGTATTGCGCCAGAATTTCCAGGTTTTCCACCCGGTAGATATTCGGATTATCCCGAACGATTGCGGTCAACCAACGGAGCGATTGCCGGGCCTGTTCCAACCGAATTTCCGCCGGAACTTCGCTTGCGCCGGTCAAATACCGTAGCCGCCCAACGATAAACTCGGTCGATTCCCGGTTTTGCGGATGCGGTAAAACCACTGCCAGCGAGTGTTCCAGCGAGGTTTTGGAAATGCTTCGCTCGAATTTCGACATCAGCGGGAGCGGCTTTTCAATCGGCGTCGCCCGGAGCGTTGCCTCGTCGCCGGAAATCACCGCAATCGGGATTTCGTGCGATCTCGCATCGTTTTCCATTTGTTGTGCAAAAATAGGAACCTGCGGGGAAGACAACCGCCAATCGATCAACACCAGTTCGACGTCGGGCGACGCAACCGCTTCTTTAAGAACGTCGTCGTTTTTCGTTGCGATTTTTGTCGTGTATCCGAGCGAATGGAGAAAACCGGTCAATTGCATCGCGTCGGCAATTTTCGGACAGCCGACGATTGCCAGGCGTTTCCCTTCGGAACCGGCGAACCAAACGAGCGAACTGCTCACGTAGGACGAACCGGGATAAGGCCGGTTCGGACGGAGTTGCATTACCGCCGCCGTTGCCGCAAACCGGATTCGACGGTCGTTACACTGGGTCGCCACGACAAGTGTACTGGGCCGTCCCGCTCTGTTCGGATACAACACAACGTCGGCGTTGTCGGTTTCGCCCAGCAATTCGGCGGCGGCGATTCCGGCCCCGGTCCAGCCAAGCCGCATCGCTTCGTTCAAAATTGCGTCCAAATCGGCGATGGACAGACCGCCCCCCATTGCTTTCAGTTGTGCTTTTCGAGTCGCCGCCGGTTGATCCAAACCAAGATCGTGAACGAATATCTCAAGTGCCGCCGCATATCGAAATGTACGAATATCATTCAAATTCGGAGCGATATTCCAGGCTTGTTCGGCAAACAGGAACGTTTTGAGCCGAATCGCGTCAAACACGTCACGCCGCATCAGTTGCGGTTTTCCCGCTGAACCGAATACCCAAAACCAAAACGTCGCATTGTTCTCCGAGTCGAGAATGAAAAAGCGGTCTTTCCCGGCGTATTCCATTGCGATTTTCTTCAGTTCCCGAGCGGCTTGTTCGGCGGTCGGCACGCGACCGGACAATTTTTCCACGTAGTACGCAATTTGTGATTTTGTCTGTTGGTCCAAACGCACATCGAACAGAGCGGGATAAAACAAAAATGCCTCTCCATTGGGAATCCGGGAATACAGGAATTTTGCGCAGCGGTTGACTTTCTGATCGTTTCCCGATACGAGCATGACGGCAACGGCGTCCAGACCGGCACGTCCGAACGACCGGAGAATCGATTCGACGTTTGCGAGTTCTTCGTCGTCTTGCGTTATGCAAAGGATTTCGACCAACTCTTCAAGAGACGTTTCGTTTCCCCTCCAAATGGCCGACAGACCGCTTGCGATTTGCGACTTGCTTCCGGCGGCGTCAAGGATGGTTTGTAAACCCTGAGCAACCGGTTCCGGCGGATTCGCCTTGAAAAACGCTTCGGTTCCTTCGATGATCCGTCGGGCGACGAGTTGGCCCTCCGGCTGAAGTTTCGGTTCGGACAAAATCCGGATAATGTCTTCCGTCCCGAGTTTTTGATTGATTTCGGCAAGCTGTTCCGGCGTCGCCTGGGCAACAAGAAATTGTTTCAATAATCGACCGGCAATTTCGAGGCGTCCGTTTTTTGAAAGTTGGTTCGCCGCGAAAATCAGCTCGAGCGGCGTTTCCAAGTCTCGCCAAAGAAGTGCGGCTTCCATGGCGTCCCTGTCGTTCAGGTGGGAATAATACCCTTCGAGAATCCGGTCAACCGCCTGCTCGTTGAGCGGAGCAAGGCTGGTCTGGGCGAGAATTCCGGCCAACGCGGAAGCTCCGAGTTTGTCCGCAATCTCGAAAAGTTCCTGCTGTGAGACTTTTGCTTTCAAAAATTTCGTCAAAAGCGAATGGACAAACGGTCGCGTTTGCTGGTCGTTTCCATGTTTCAGCAAAAGGGCAACCGACTGGAGCATTTCCAACGGGGTAATTTCCCGATCCACGGCGAACGCGGCTTCGGCTTTGTCGAGCAAATCAAGCAATTCCTGAGCCGGAATTTCGGCGGTGTTTTCCGGTACGATATTCGGAGACAACCTGCCGCGGCTTGTATCCAGTGCCGGTTGCGTTTGCGCCGGTGCTTGAGGTGCTCCCGGTTTGTCCCAGTCTGGTGCTTCGTCGAGAAACGGGTCGATTTCCACTTCCTCTTCGTCACCAAAAATGTCTTGAGCACGGACGGAGTTCAAGAGTCCGGAGAAAACACAAAACGATAAGCCGATCAACAAAATTCGAGAGAACATCGTTATTTTCCGCGATTGACGATACAATGGGACACCACCAGGGAACACACCCTCTCCGATTATCGTGTTTCACGGCAATAAAAGTCCTTACGGATTCAACGAAGAAAACGAATTTTCCTGATCGTCGTGGGGGTTATGACAGATAAGACGATTATAGAGCGGATAACTATTTGGGCATCAGGCGTCTGGTCCGATTTCCGATTCCCTCTACTGTTTTGAGTTCCTTAGAACAGCGTCACGTTTCCAATCATTCGTTCAAGTAATTCCAACGGCAAACCGACCACATTGGATTCGCTTCCGGAGATGACCTGGAGCCAGTCGTTGCGGTCTTGATAACCAAACCCGCCCGCTTTGTCGGCCCAGAGGTTGGAATCAAGATAAGCCTCGATTTCCTCGTCGGAAATCTCGTTCATAAACAGCGTCGTCGTTTCATGCCGCAAATCAAAGGTATTGTGCGGACGACGCCAAAGGCATATCCCGGTGATAACGTAGTGCTCCGATCCACGCAGCAAGCGTAACATTCGCCCGGCATCGTTACGATCAACGGGCTTTCCCAGAATCTCGTCCCGGCAAACGACGACGGTGTCACACCCGATCACGAGTCCGTCGGTGATTTTCGCCGCGACGTTTTCCGCCTTTTGCCGTGCAAGCCGCTTGACGTAATCGACCGGTGATTCGCCGGACCGATACGAATCCTCAGCGGTCTCATCGGCCACGATCGCCTCAAAATCATGCCCTGCCGAAAGCAGAAGCTCCCGGCGTCGCGGCGAACGGCTGGCTAAAATAAGTGGCATCAACGGAAATCGGAAATCGGGAATCGGGAATAGGAAAAACGTGTCACTAACCACTAACCACTTATCACTTATCACTTATCACTAACGCCGGTTTTTATCCAGAACGGCGTCAATCACGGGCAGGGGAAGAAAACTTCGAAGGACCGATCTATCGGCAACGGACGAAATGTCCTGGATTAAAGAACTGGAAACGTGTGCAAGCTCTCCGTCGGCAATCAGGAAGAGCGTCTCCACGTCCGGTGCGAGTCTTCGGTTGGCCATCATCATCGTCAATTCCGCAGGAATGTCCGTAATCGGTCGTACACCGCGTACCATAATGTTGGCTCCGCATTGCTGGACGAACCGTACCGTCAAACCTTCATAAGTTTCAACGTGGATATTCGGTAAATGCACCGTCGATTCTTGGACCAGCCGAACCCGCTGTTCCGCCGAAAACCATGGCGTTTTGTCCCGATTGATTCCAACGCCGACAATCAACTGGTCAAACAGACGGCAGACACGCTCCACAATGTTGAGGTGCCCCAATGTAAAAGGGTCAAACGATCCCGGATAGACGGCAATACGTGACATAGTTTACCTCAAAGTGTAAACAAATGGGTACTCAAACAGTCAAGGGCACAGCGGTCCGTCGACAAGTTTCCGTTTTTGGATATCATCCATCAGAGCCGCAATCGTAAGATTGCGAGAAACCAACGTAATCTTACGATTGCGGCTCTGTTTGGAACTTGTCAACGGACTGGCAAACTATTCCGTCCTTGCTCCCGCTTGAGCCATTGTGGTGTAGAACTGATACCGTTCGTCGATCTGCTTTTGGAGTTCGTCTTGCAGTTTCTGGTACGTATCTTTGTTCATCCGCTTGAGAAGGTTAAAGCGGTTTTGCTTCGCTTTGAACTCTTCCAACGATCCTTTCGGCTCCTTGCTCGTGATTTCGAGCGGGTTCTCCTTCCGGGGATCATAGGTGTAAAGCGTCCAGTATCCGCAGTTGACCGCTTCTTTTTGCAGGTCGAGTGCCGTTCGCATATCGATTCCCTGAGCGATACAGTGCGAGTACGCAATGATAAGCGACGGGCCGTGATACGATTCCGCCGCACGGATCGTCTTGATCGTGTGCGTCGGGTTGGCACCAAGAGCGACCTGTCCGACGAACACGTTGCCGTAAGACATCGCCATCAGGCCGAGGTCTTTCTTACGGGTCGGCTTGCCACCTGCCGCGAATTTCGCAATGGCACCAAGCGGCGTCGATTTCGACGCCTGGCCGCCGGTGTTCGAATAAACTTCGGTGTCAAGCACGATGATATTGATGTCCCGTCCACTTGCCAACACGTGGTCCAAGCCGCCGTAACCAATATCGTACGCCCAGCCATCGCCGCCGAAACACCAGCAACTGTGCCGCACCAACGAGTCTGCCGCATTGGCGAGATTCGTTGCGGCAACCTTGTCCCCGCAACCGCCGCCCGATTGACAAGCGGAGATTTTCGTTTTGAGTTGGGCAACCCACTGCCGTTGTTGCACGATTTCCGCTTCGGTTTCCTGCTTGTTGCTGAGCAGGTTATCAACGAGTTCCGCTCCGATGCAGTCGCGCATTTTCGTAAGCATTTCCCGTGCGAACTTGTTCTGCTGATCGACGGCGACCCGCATTCCGAGTCCGAATTCGGCGTTGTCTTCGAACAGTGAGTTCGCCCAGGCCGGGCCGCGTCCGTTGGCATCAACGCAATACGGCGTCGTCGGGAGGTTGCCGCCGTAAATCGACGAGCAACCGGTTGCGTTGGCAATGAGCATCCGGTCGCCGTAGAACTGCGTAATCAGCTTGATATACGGCGTTTCACCGCAACCGGCACAGGCACCGGAGAACTCAAAGAGCGGGAGCAGGAGCTGTGAGCCTTTGATGGTGTCAACCGCGACTTCGGACCGGTTTGCGTCGGGAATCGTCCGGAAAAATTCCCAGTTCGCCTTTTCCGCTTCGAGGTGTTGAAGTTTGTCTTCCATATTGATCGCTTTGCGACCTTCGACCGCTTTGTCTTTGGCGGGACAGAAATGGACGCAGGAACCGCAACCGACGCAATCTTCCGGGGCGACCTGGATCACGAATTTTTGTCCGGCAAATTCTTTCGTCTTCCAGTCGGCGTAGCGGAACGTTGCCGGGGCCTTCGCGGCCAGAGCCGGGTCAAGTTTCTTGAGCCGGATTGCGGCGTGAGGACAAACCAGCGTACAATTCCCGCACTGGATGCAGAGTTTTTCGTCCCAGATTGGAATGTCAATCGCAATGCTGCGGCGTTCGTACTGACTGGTTGCCGTCGGGAAAGTTCCGTCCACCGGGAACGCACTGACCGGAAGCCCGTCGCCGCGTTGGGCAAGAATTTCGCCGAGCACGTCTTTGACGAATTTCGGCGGGTTGTTGACCGCTCCGGAATGGAGGGATTTTTTCGAAGTTGCCGCAGCGGGAACCTTGACTTCATGCAAAGCCGCCAGCGAGGCGTCAACCGCAGCATAGTTCTGCTGAACAACGGCTTCCCCTTTCTTGCCGTACGCTTTTTCAATCGCTTTCTTAATGTGGGCAATCGGGTCTTCCAGCGGCAAGCCGGCTAACTTGAAGAAACAGGTCTGCATGATCGTGTTGATCCGGTTTCCCATGCCGGTTTCACGGGCAACCTTCACGGCGTCAACAACGTAAAACTTCAGTTTCCTGGCGACAATATCCTTTTGCACTTCGACCGGGAGCTTGTCCCAAACTTCGTCCGGTCCGTAGGGACTGTTGAGCAGGAACGTTCCCCCATCAACGATCGTGCTGAGCATGTCCAGTTTTTCGGTGAAGACAAACTGGTGACACGCGACGAAGTTCGCCTTGCTGATCAGGTACGAACCCTTGATCGGTCGCGGCGAGAAACGAAGATGGGAAATCGTGTACGATCCCGACTTTTTCGAGTCGTAAACAAAATAACCCTGGGTGTAAAGTTCGGTGTTTTCGCCGACGATTTTCGTTGTTTCCTTGTTCGCTCCGACGGTTCCGTCCGCTCCGAGACCGTAGAACAGGCAACGGATAACGTCGTCTCCTTCGGTCGAGAAGTTCGGATCGTATTTGAGACTCAGGTTCGTAACGTCGTCGAGAATACCGACGGTAAATTCCTTTCGCGGAAAATCCTTGCCGAGTTCATCGTAAATCGCCTGGACCATCGCCGGAGTAAATTCCTTGCAGGCAAGACCGTAACGACCGCGAACCACCTGAATCCATTCCCCTCTCCATTCCTGGGCCAGAGCGGTTACAACGTCTTGATACAACGGTTCACCGACGGCTCCCGGTTCTTTCGTCCGGTCGAGTACGGCGATTTTCCTGACCGTTTTCGGCAACGCTTTCACGAAGGCGGCGACGTCAAACGGACGATAAAGCCGGACGCTGATCAAACCGCATTTCTCCCCTTTCCCGACAGCGTCAAGGTATTCCTCGATGACACCGGTTCCTGACGCCATTGCGATGATAATCTTCTCGGCGTTTGCGGGACCGTAATAATCGAACAGGTGATATTTCCGTCCGGTGAGTTTGGCGAATTTGTCCATTTCGGCTTGGACGATTCCGGCGACATTGGCGAAATAGGGATTGCACGCTTCCCGGGCCTGGAAGAAAACGTCCGGGTTCTGGGCGGTGCCGCGAATGACTGGCCTTTCCGGGCTGAGTGCCCGCTTGCGAAACTCGGTAATCGCTTCCATGTCAAGCATTTGGGAAATCACGTCGTCGCTGAGCGGTTCGATCCGGTTGACTTCGTGCGAAGTGCGGAAACCGTCAAAAAAGTGGAGGAACGGAATTCGGGATTTATAGGTCGCGGCATAAGCGATCATCGCCATATCGTGCGTTTCCTGAATGCTTCCGCCGCAGAGCATCGCCCAACCGGTGGTTCGGCAGGCCAACACGTCGCTGTGATCGCCGAAAATGGAAAGCCCGTGAGTCGCAACGGTTCGAGCGGAGACGTGAAAGACGGTCGGCGTCAGTTCCCCGGCGATTTTGAACATGTTCGGGATCATGAGCAAAAGCCCTTGCGAGGCCGTAAACGTACAGGTCAAGGCACCCGCTTGGAGCGAACCGTGAACTGTTCCGACGGCACCCGCTTCGCTTTGCATTTCGACGACCTGCGGCACGGTGCCCCAGACGTTTGTTTTTCCGTTTGCGGACCATTCGTCGGCCAATTCCCCCATCGTGGAAGAGGGAGTGATCGGGTAAATCGCCATCACTTCGTTACATTTATGGGCGACGAGGGTTGTCGCTTCGTTGCCATCGACCATGATAAAACGCTGTTCACTCATTCAAATAGACTCCTTGAGGATGGATTTAGTTGGGAAAATTCCATTTTCGGCAAAATGGAACGAACCGAACCACTCATTGTAGTTGTCGAAAAAACATTTAGAAGGGGGCGATAAGCTCTATCGTAATTTTTCCAGAAATTGGGCAAGCTGCGCTGGGTTGTCGTTGGCGGCGAGGGATTCGATTTGCGAGGCGGGAACCTTCAGATTTTCCAGAGCGGCACGGATCCGTTTCCAGAGTTGGGCTCGTTTTTTCCCCTCGGCGAGGTACAAATCCGTAACCATCTCGCTCAACTTTTGTTGCATAATCTCGTCGCGGTTGTTGTAATACCGCTTGATAATTTTGTCCTGATAAACCGAC
Organism: uncultured Planctomycetaceae bacterium; assembly: GCA_964576215.1. Classification (GTDB taxonomy): domain Bacteria; phylum Planctomycetota; class Planctomycetia; order Pirellulales; family Thermoguttaceae; genus JAVBSX01. Next base: position 4,783 of record CAZNVM010000522.1, on the reverse strand, counting down.
CGTTCCATTTTTAATTACGAATTACGAATCTATTTCTCATTTCTCATTTCTCATTTCTCATTTACCCCGGCGGCCACGTCATTTGTCTGCCGCCGAGGACGTGGAAGTGGAGATGCGGCACCGTCTGGCACCCGGCCGGACCGCAGTTGGAAACGACCCGATAGCCGCCCGGCATTAACCCTTTTTCCCGGGCAAGTTTCCTTATGACGCAATAGAGGTGCCCGACCAGAGCGGCGCCCTCCTCTTCAACCGCGTCGGTCGAAGGAATTTCTTTTTTCGGGATCACGAGAAAGTGAACCGGTGCTTGTGGGCTAATGTCCATAAACGCCAGGCAAAGGTCGTCCTCGTAAATAATGTTCGCCGGAATTTCCCGGTCAATGATGCGTTTAAAGATTGTTTTTTCCATAAATCGTGGGGGGATTGGGAAGTGAAGAGTGGGAAGAAGTTTCGATATTTTACTCTTTAAAATCGGACATGCAACAGCAGCCGCTCGGCGTGCGACCGGTTTGAATCGCCCCAAAACCGGTCGCTTACGCCGAGCGGCTGTTATTATCCTGAACCCTCCCCCAGCTTTGCTGGGTGACTCCCAAAGTTTGACAATTCCGGGAATAACTCGACTGAATTTCTCATTTGATTTGATTGATGGAGTAAGTTGGACAAAGGGGGATTCGGTACGTTTTACTCTTCAGGCCAGTCCGTTGACAAGTTTGTATCGAGACCGTCATTTCGCGATGCTCCATTCCGGCTTTTATTCATCTCCCCCAATAAAAGCCGGAATGAAGCGAAGCGAAATGACGGTAAAATCAGTAAAAATCGTAAACTTGTCGACGGACTGCTCTTCAGGCTTACCCCTGGCCTTGATTTCTAATGGAGGATAACGGACTTGAACCGATGACCTTCTGGCTGCCAGCCCGCCAAAAACTTTACGTAAGTCTTTTGCTTGTTTGAGCTTGCGTCATTTTCAAAAAAACGTTCACCTCGTTGTTCACTGCTGCTTCACAAAAAACGCAAGTAAATGCAAATCTGTTTCAGCGGATCGCCTCAGCAAACAGTTGAAAAAAAACGGTTTTGTAGAGATTCGTCGTCTTTGGTACAATCTTGATGATACCGAGTGGATTTGTGACGCCTTGGGCTTATGGTAAAATTGAAATGTAACTAACGACCTGTCCTGCTCTACAGCCGTGCGGTCCGAAAAAAGAAGGAGCCGCGTCCGTTCGATTGCGGATACGGCTGGATTGTTATGGGAAACGCCGGTCTATTTGAGACGTTTGATTTGTGCCGGCGAAAGACCGGTCATTTCGACGATTAGGGCTACGTCAAGTCCTTTCTTCTTCATTTTCAAGGCGATTTCGGCAGACTTTTTTGCTTTACCCTTCGCTTCTCCCTTTGCTTCTCCGTCCGCAGCAGCCTTGTCCAGGGTGGAAAGGTACGACCAGTATTCGTGCAAATCACGCTCGTACCGGTCTACATGGCCGCAAGTTCTGCCGTGTGGAAGGCTTTTTTGAAAACCTTTTCTTTCTTCAAGATGGCGGGAATATACTTCAAGTCCGGCAGGTTCTTCAAAAAAAACAGCCACTTTTCCTGATGCGTTACCAGCTCCTTTTCCGTCTTGGTAAAGAGCGGCATCTGGATATAGGTCATCTTGAGTTTGTCGTAGAACAGCTTGCCGTGTTGGTCCTTGAACTCGACTTCGCGGATCAACAGCGGGTCTGGATCATTTTTATCGTAAATGAAATCAAGTATACCGATAAAATAGACGGTTTTAAGATTGAAATTCCATTTGCCTTTCCGTCCCTGCGCACGGATCGGATGTGCAACACAAAAAAGGGAGCGGTCCTTGAAATACGCCTCTTCCGCCTTTTGCATTTCGACGATAAACTTTTCCTTCTTGTCGTTCTCGCAAAAAATGTCGAAGATGGACCTTCGGTCACTTGGTGACGAACCCAGTTGCTCCTTGTCTTGGAATTCCAGCGTCTTAATCTGGTGCTTCTCCGGCAGAAAAGTGTTCAGGAAGTCGATCAGCAGGTCCGAGTTTCCTTCCTCGCCGAACAGTTTCTTGAACCCGAAGTCGGTGTAGGGATTGATGTATTTTGACATGGCAAGCGTCTCCTTGTTCTTCTTTTCATTCTAGCCGAGGTTTCCGAAAAAAGCAAGGGCACCGAAACAGACACACCACCTGTCGCGGTCGGATTGGCCACTGATTCTAAACTTTCTATTGACTTTTTATTTTCGGTGTGGTAGGGTGAGTAAACCGTTGCTCACTATTGTCGTGGGTATTGAAACCACGACGATTTTTAGCATTTTTCCGAAACGGCAGATTGTAGCGGCGATTCCGGTTTGGTGTTGCATTTGGCGACAAGGGGATTCGTTCCGGCAGTAACCGAATATTGACAGAAAAGGCAGGCCTCCCATGAAACGTGTTCTTCTAAAAGTCTCCGGAGAAACCTGTTGTCCCGCGGGTGATCGGGGAATCGTGATGGACGCTGTCCATCTTCTTGCCCGGCAAATTCGTGAGGCCGCTCAGACCGGCGTTCAGATCGGTTTGGTCATGGGGGGCGGCAATATCCTTCGTGGAAGCCAGTTCAAAGCGGCGTCGCAGTCGATTCAAGCGGCGACGGCCCACACAATGGGAATGCTTGCAACGATCATCAACGGTCTTGCGATTCAGGATGCTCTGGAATCGCTCGGACAACCGGCGCGGCTACTTACCGCCGTAGCGATGGAAAGCGTTGCCGATCTGTACACACGGCGGACAGCGATTCGACATTTGGAAAGGGGACGCATCGTGTTGCTTGCCGGCGGAACAGGGAGTCCTTATGTAACGACGGATACCGCCGCCGCACAGCGGGCCATCGAACTCGGTGCCGACATATTGCTTAAAGCGACAAAAGTCGATGGTGTTTACAGCGATGACCCGGAGAAAAATCCCAACGCAATTTATTATCCTTCGCTTTCCTACGAAGAGTTTTTGGCCAAAAACCTGCGGGTGCTGGACCAGGAATGTATTGCCAAATGCAAGGAAAACCAGATGCCGATCCGCGTCTTCAATTATCGAACGGAAGGCAATCTCGTCCGGGCCGTTCACGAGGAAGAAATCGGAACGCTGATTCGGTAATTTCCGGTTTCATGTTCTCACAGGAACGCTGTCGTTTTCACAAGTTTCCGTTTTTCCGGCACGTGGGGAATTCGCCGAAAGGATTCCCAGTCTTGAAAAAAGTTGGGGTACGTTTTTTCGACACATTCCGGGTTTTTAATCGCAACACCGGGGCGTGCGAGTCCGGCGATTGCGAAGCTCATTGCCATACGATGGTCGTCGTAGGTGTCGATCTCGGCAAACTTGCGTTCCTTCGGTGGAAGAATAAGTAAACCGTCGTCAAACTCCTCGACGACAGCTCCGATTTTGCGCAGTTCCGTCGCAACGGCCCGAATTCGGTCCGTTTCCTTGTGTCGGATATGAGCGACGTTCGTGATTCGCGTCGGTCCCTCGGCAAACAAGGCGACAACGGCAAGCGTTTGAGCCGTGTCGCTGATTGCGTTCATATCGACCGTGACACCACGAAGAACGACACCGCTTTCCCGCCGGACGGTGATGGAATCCGCCGCATATTGCACGGTGCAACCCATTTGCCGCAGACATTCGACGAAACCGACGTCCCCCTGCAAACTGGAGCCGGACAAGCCTTCGACCGTGATTCGTCCGCCGCAAACGGCTGCCGCTGCGAAAAAATAGCTCGCCGCCGACGCATCCGGCTCAATTTGATAAATGCACGATTTGTAAACCGAGCCGAGCGGAATCGTGATCGTTCCGCCCACCTCTTCCGCGTCGTCGGGTGAAAAGAACCAACTTTCAACGCCGAACGACTCCATCGTTTTCGCGGTCATTTCAACGTAAGGCTTGGAAACGAGTGTGCCCGTGATTTTCAGGACAACGTCGTTGCTCGCCGAAATGAGCGGAGCGGCAAGCATAAGTGCGCTGAGAAACTGGCTTGAAATATCTCCTTTAATCGTTGCAATAATCGGCCGTCCTTCGCTGCCGGAACTGTTCCAGTCAGCCTGGCCGTACGGCGATTCCCCGATCAGAATCGGCGGACAACCGTTTTGATTTTCGCTTCGAATATTCGCTCCCAGCATTTTCAGGGCGTCGATCAAATCCCGGATCGGACGTTCGTGCATTCGCGGCTTGCCGTGAATCCGGTACGATTTTTTGCCGGGCGCAAGGGCAAGAGCGGCGGTCAAAAACCGGGCGGTCGTTCCGCTGTTGCCGACGTAAAACTCCGCGTTCTTAACGGGAAACTCACCGCCGCAACCTTCGACGAGCATCCGGGCTTCGCCGGCGTTGTAGGTTGTCCGAAGTCCGAGCGTCTTCAAAGCGTCAAACATGATCCGGGTATCTTCGGAATCGAGCACGCCTTCGAGCGTTGTCGGCCCGGTAGCAAGAGCGGCGAGGAGCAAAGCGCGATTCGTCAGACTTTTCGAACCCGGCGGACGAACGACGGAATCCACGGAACCGAAGGGGGTGATTTTGAGTGGCGACATGGGATTTTTAAACAGGAACGATTTCATTACAGCATAGCGTCTTTGCCCGGGTGTTACAAGTGAGCGGTGATACTCTGCTCCACAGTCCGAACTTGTCGACGGTTTGGCAAGAGAACTGCATTGTTCAAAATGGATAGAAATTGAGGGCACCTCTGGGAACGCAGGCATCTTGCCTGCCCCTGGGTTCGCAGGCTTCCAGCCTGCCTCGCGCAGGCAAGATGCCTGCGTTCCCAGGGACTTTGCAGTT
>CAZNVM010000521.1:0-6602 GCA_964576215.1 uncultured Planctomycetaceae bacterium | reverse complement strand
CTTCCCGGTCTCGCCGAAGCAACTGGACTTTATCGGCAAGCTGTCGAAGGGGATTAAAGGACTTTCCGCACAGAAACTCGACGAGTATTGTCAAGCGACGTTCGGAAAAAATTCGACGCAGCTTTCGTCGCAGGAAACGAGCAGACTCATCGACGACCTCAAGAACGCCAAAGCGGGAGGAGGTTTAGCATGACGCATTCACTCCTGAAATTCCTGAACGAAACGCAAGCTGAGCCGATGATCTGGGACTACGTTTCACCGTCGCGGCTCAACCTTTGGATGAAATGTCCGCTTGCTTTCAGGCGGAGATATGTTGATGGCTTTGAGTCCCTGCCGTCTCCAAGTCTGGTGGTCGGTAAGGTCACGCATGATGTGCTTGACGCGATTTATCGTTGCGCTATGGTCGGATCGTACATGACGCCGCACGACGTTCCGGCATTTGTCGAATCGGCGTGGCACCGGGTTATGGAGCACGAGCCGTGCGACTTTGACGATTTTTCTCATGAAGAAAAATGCCGGAATCAGATTGTTGATCTGGTGACGGCGTACCTTGCGGAAGTCAACGTCGCCGAGGAAAAACCGCTCATTGTCGAACGAAAATTCGAGGCAGGATTGTACGATCCGACCACCGGCGAGGACATCGGGCTGCCGCTGCTTGGTGTCATTGACCTCGTGCTTGACGGCGAGGACGGCCCGATCATCGTGGACTTTAAAACGGCGGCCTCAGCCTCGCATTGTAGTCTCCAACACGAATTGCAGTTGACCGCGTATGCCTATCTCGTTCGTGCGTTTTACGGTTACGACGAATCGGAGTTACAAGTCCGGCAACTCGTGAAGACGAAGACGCCAAAAATCGTAACGCATCGATTCCCGCCGAGAAGCGACGAGCATTTTGTACGGTTTTTCGACGTTGTGAGGGAGTATCTCGAAGCCCTTGATCGCGGCGTTTTCAATTATCGGCCTTCGTGGAATTGCTCCATGTGTGAACATTCCGGTTTTTGTGTTTGAATAACAACTTTAGCAGAAAGGGGGAACTGTGCGAAAATTATTTTTGATACTGGGAGTGACGGTGCTCGTTGTCGGTGGTGTCGCCACGACCGAGGCGTCGAGTCGAATGTCGCGGCTCATCAAGATCGGCGAAGAGGCAAGCAATTTTTTCTGGCGGAACAAGGTTGCCATCACCACCGGCACCCTTCTCGTCACGGCGGCAAGTTGCCCGGAAGTGTTCGTGGACGGGGCGGTGGCAATGGCTTCCGGTCCGCCGGTGATCGTGCAAAATTACGAGGCCGCCGGTCAGAAGCGAGCAATCAACTGGAACATGTTCGTCGGCTTGATTGGCGTGTTGACTTTGGGCGTCATGTACGCCGTCGGTGGCCGAGCGAGAAGCATTGCGAAAATCGTTACGATTATACTACTGCTCGGCGGCGTGTTATATTTCAGCGGCACCGCCTGGGCCGGAACCGGCTCAGTGGAAGCCGTCGCCGGGAGGTCGATCTGGAGTTACCTGTTCGACCTGATCCTGATAATCCTGATGCTGGGCATCCCGCTTGGCTAAAATTCGGAGCCATCTCGTTTTGGGGTGGCTTTTTTTAGGGGGGAGGTTTACCTCGCTTCGTAAAAGAACCGACATCACAGATATAGTTGGATTATTTTTTCGGTTTCAAAATCTCAATGGCTTCCTCATGTCCCTGCTCGGCGGCTTTGCGGAACCACGTGACCGCCGTTGCGTCGTCTTGCTTAACACCATGCCCTCTGGCATAACACAAACCGAGCGCAAATTGAGCGGAAGCCAGGTTTTGTTCCGCCGCTTTACGGAACCACGTTACCGCCACCGTGTGGTCTTCGGGAACACCTAATCCAAAATAATAGAATCCGCCGAGTCCCTGCTGTGCCTCGGCAACCCCTTGGTCCGCCGCTTTGCGAACCCATTTGACCGCTTCCGCATCGTCTTTTGGAACGCCTGCGCCCGTGCTATAACAGACGCCGATTGTCCACTGGGCCCAAGTATCTCCTTGTTCTGCGGCTGTGCGAAACCATTTTGCCGATTCCGCCAAGTCCTTTGGAACACCTGTCCCGTGCAGGTAACAGGTACCAAGCATACTCTGCGCCTCGGTATTTCCCTGTTCAGCAGATTTAAGAAACCATGCCGCCGCCGCTGTATCGTCTTCGAGAACCCCCTTGCCGGAGCGGTAGCAGTAACCGAATTCGAACTGCGCAGCGGCATGTCCTTGTACGGCGGCTTTCTGGAACCACATTGCTGCCGCCCCTACGTCTTTGGGAACACCATATCCAATTTTATAAAGTTTGCCAAGTTCGTACTGGGCTTCGGCCTCTCCTTGTTCCGCTTGCTTGAGAAGTGCTTTGGCTTTATTACTGAGGTCGCCTTTTGGAGGGCTATCGGCTGAATCGGCAATTGTCCAAATGCGAACGATATTGCCGGTCGCAGTCGCAATCTTCTTGCCATCCGGGGAAAAAGCAAGATAATTCCCCTTCAATTCTTGCAATTCTTTTCTCGAATCGGCGTCAAAAATTTGCGTGGTGTCCGAGTCCGTCGTAACAACTTTCTTGCCGTCCGGCGAAAAACCTCCCGGGAACACTTCCAATTCGTACAATTCTTTTCCCGAATTGGTATCCCACATTCGGATGGTGTCTTCTTCCAGACTTTGCGTTACAATTTTCTTTCCGTCCGGCGAAAATTTGAGAGCAAGGGCACCTTTAATTTCCGTAATTTTTTTCCCGCTATTGGCGTCCCAAATGCGAACGGTATCACCCTCCTCTTCCGTGTTGACCGTAAAAAACTTCGATCCATCCGGCGAAAAATCACCGGTGAACCCTTTTACGTTGAAGAGTTCTTTTCCTGAACTGGCATCCAAAACCCGGATGGTGTCAGAAGCCTGGGTCATAATTTTCTTTCCATCCGGCGAAAAGAGTGCAGTATGGATTGATTCACTTCCTTCCCGACCGCCACGCAAACGGCCAAGAGGGGCGGTTCCTCCTCTTTCTCCCAATCTCCGCAGTTCTCGGCCCGTATCGGTATCCCAAATTTGGGTGATGCTGTTACCGTTGTCGTCTCCCAGGGCGGTAAGAAGTTTTTTGCCGTCCGATGAAATTATTCTCGCCTCATCCGGCACAAAACCGCAAAACATAACGTCAAGCGGCTCGCCCTTTGGCTTGATCGCTTGCATTTTTCCCGTATCGGTACTCCAGATTCGGTAGACCGTGCGGTCGTTTTCCCAATCGTGCGTAATGATTCTTTTCCCGTCTTGCGAGACGGCGAGAAATCGACCTGCCAATTTTTGTTTGTGCAACTCTTTTCCTGAATCAACGTCCCAGATTCGGGCGGTTTCGTCTTCGCTTACCGTAACGATTTTTTTACCGTCCGACGAGAAGGCGGCGAAAGAGATTTCTTCAGTATGTCCTTTGAGTTCGATGGAGGGAACGTTCGCCGCTTGCAAAAAGGTAGCGAACAGGAAAAGACAGACGGTAAAACATGCAATTTTTCTCATGACAATTTTTGGGTTCGGCGTGAGGTTTGACATGACCCATTCTCGCGCAATGTAGCACATTTTTTGCCGAAAGCAATCACTGACTTCGTCACGTTCGGGAAATCGAGATTTTCGGGCAAAAGTTTCCGAAAAGCGAGAGTTTTTTCCGAGATTCTTTTTGAATGGAATGAGTAGCCACGATTGGTATCTCGACACAGAGCGATAGATCGTGTAAAATCAGAGAAGATTAACTTTTCTGTTCCTACAAATCATGCCGATCTACAAAGAAACGATCATCCATGTACGCAATGCTTTACGAATACTGCCGCGAGGTCGCCGAGGCAGAAACGAGAACGATCACCATTTTTGAAAACAACGAATTCAACCTTCCGGCGGGGCATTACAGCTTTATCGAGATGTTTTGCAACGAGCCGGGATGCGATTGCCGACGTTGCTTTTTCATGGTTCGTGCCGACTGGTCACAGGAAACGCTCGCCACCATCGGCTTCGGTTGGGAAAGTCCTGACTTCTATACCCGATGGATGGGAGACGATGAGTTGTCGGACCTACTTTCCGGTGTCGGTCTTGAACCGATGCAACCGCAGTCGAAACACGCCTCGGAAATTCTGCGATTATTCAAGATGGTCTTACTGCCGCAGGACGAATATATCAAACGGGTCAAGCGGCATTACGCTTTGATGCGCAGTGTTGTCGATGGTCCCAAACGTCAACCGAGGGAGACGAAAGATTACAAGCGGCGAAAACGTGAAAAAGAAAAACAACGCAAGCTGAAGCAGGGTTCTCTTCAGGTCACAACGACGAATTCTTCCGGCCAAAAAGTCGTCAAGCCGTTCGATAAATCAACTTATCGCCATCCGACCGGGAAAATATCCGTTGCCTTCAGGGAGTATGTCAACCACGTTATTGATCTGGGCAGTACGCCGCCTCCGCCTCTTGAGGAGGCGAATCAAGCCTTGAAATTGTGCCAAATTGTTTGGAATGCCGCTGTTGTCGACACGGTCGAAGGGACGAGGCATGTCAAAAAGATGCTGGACACCGCTCCAGACAAAAATTCTCGCCTGATGATCGAGATTTTGACGCAACTGAAACAGTCGGAGTTTGGAGACGACCAACGGTTAATCGCTGATTATAAGTGTATTCCCGAAGGCGACAGCTATCGACTCCAAGTCACAGCGTCACACCCTTCCGCCTTGGGACCGTTACCAGAAAACAGAATCTTACTCAAAGAAATAGGAAAGTACCCTGTATGATCATTCCGCCATCTGAATCCGCTCCAAAGGAAGTCGTTCAAGAAGCGTTGCTCTCGCCAATTGAGGCGGTTCGTCTCGGTGCCGCCATCTGGTTTTCCGGGCGAGACATCGCCGACGTATCCGTTATGAAAACAGTGATCGAATCCGTACAGCGTTATGGTATCGATAATTCGTTGTTGTTGCTCGAGGATTTGATCCTGCCGCAAGACGAAACGACGGTCGCTTGGATGACGAGCGAACTTGACAAGAAACATGACTTGGGAGAGGTTGAAGTCGACAATTACTGCTGGTTCCTTGCCGAGATGCTGTGCCGTACCGATCCAAAATTATTGAATGAAGAGATGGTTCATCTCCGGTGTTTCCCCAAGTGTCTGGAAAAAGACTTTCTCGAAAGGATCGAATTGACAAATCTCGATTGGAGATCGCTCTGGTATCTCTTGAAGCAGCGAATCCGGAGCGGTGAGGACGCTTGTCCTTATAATCTCAATTTGTTACGGGAATCAATGGCCCGGCACGTTGACCGAAAAACGGAGGTACTTGATACGCTTCTCGGTCGGAACGACGTATTGAAAAGGTTGAAAAAGCAAGGCCGGTTCAAAAATATCGACTTGAATGATATCAAACTCTTTTTGTTGGACCTGGTCGGTGACATGCAAATAACCGAGGCACTCCCTTATGTTTTGTATGAACTTCGTGTTCCAACGGAAGAGGGAGTGCGGGAAAAGCCGAAGGAACGAATCCGGATCCGTACCGACGAATACGGCGACGATGACGACGATTTTGTTGGTATCCTTTCACGAATCGTCGACGACCAAACCCTGGATCGCCTCTATACGCTGTGGCGGGAAAAGCCTCGCCGTTATGAGTGGTTCCCCGACATGCTTCAATCGGTTGATACGCCAAAGGGATACGGAATTGCCATTGCCATGTTGAAATCGGAAATGCTGGACATTGATGACGCAGAAATTCTGGCATCTTATTTGTTGAATTATTGCGTCGAGAATGTATATCCTTTGATTCCCGGCCTCCAGACGGAGGCAAGCGAATGTTCGTCATTTTCGGACGATGACTCGGAACTACGTGTTGGCTTTGTCGTTGCCAAGATGATTTATCCCGGCAAACGAAGTACCCCTGATCAGGATGCCTGTTTTGAGAAATGGCGTCGAGAACTGGAAGAAGACAATTGGGGACTGGATGATTCTCGTGAACAAATGCAAGCCTACAGCAAGCGGGAAGAGTTTGAAGGCGACTTTGAGGATGAGAAGTATTGCTAAAGGAAGTAGAGCGTAAATACAGACCATTTCTCTTGAGGAAATTTTCAAGAAAAATACTTTTTTCGGGAAAATTCTTTTTTGAACCTCTTGCACCAATTTTGCCGATTGATACAATTCCTTGCGATGATGGTGAACTGTTGCCATCAGAATTCCGTTTTTCCCACGATCCCTTTTGGAGAGAAAACATTATCGAATAAGTAGACATTAATAAATTAGTTGACGAAAAGTCATTGTCTGTACCAGAATCACTGCAACGATTTAAGACAAAAGGGTATTCAAACTATTTGATGCGTTCTCTTCGTATAGTTTTGAAGATTCTGACGCGGTTCGGGAGGCCGTGATAAACGCCGTCGCTCACCGGGACTATGAGATGACCGGTACGAAGATAGTTATTGAACTTTTCGCGGATCGGCTGGTTGTTGCCAGTCCCGGTTAAGGAATATGCGAGAGTCTCGAAATTGGGTCATACGATTGAGGAGGATTTCCGTAACGCGAAAAGCGAGTGCGGTCTTGCGGATTATCAGGTACGAAATTGGTACGGTTGGCATCACCATGTTACGATGTCACTGATT
>CAZNVM010000520.1:0-28468 GCA_964576215.1 uncultured Planctomycetaceae bacterium | reverse complement strand
TCTGCTTGCTGGACAAGCAGACAGGTTCTTACACAATACTTTTCTGTTCCACATACCTCAAAAAACCTAAAAAATGACCGGATACGCCTAAACGGCGGTTTTTACTACCAACTTTTACCCACTGATTCTGGTGGGGAACCTATAAAGGAAAGTGGACCGATCAGGCGACGGGGCAGGAATATCCGCTCGGAACGCATGTCATCAATGGACGAGGCGGACTGTTGCGGCTCGAAAAAGAACGTGTCGTTCGTGTTCACGGTGAAGGAGGAACCGTTTCCGCCGGTTATATCGAAGTGAGAAACGCAGGAAACTCGCTAATTGGAGGTTGGATGCCTATGAAAGGATTCGCTCCCGTCGATGATTGGACCGTTGCCTTCACGTTTTTCGGCAAGCCGGTAAAACTCGCCGTTCCTCCGGCGGAAATCCTTGAGGTGAAGGCGGAAAAATATGACCGGTTGCCGCTTTTTAACGAGGATCATACCTGGAATTCCGAGATGCCGCTTCTTCAGACCCGCTCGACGGAAAGGATCGCGGCGACGTTTTCGCTTGACCCGGCCTCGGTTGTCGTTCGAGCAGGAAACACCCCGGACTCTGAGGTTTTCGAGCTTGAGAAGGATTACCAAATCAACCCCAAGTGGTGCGCCATCGGTCGTACCAGCGAAGGGCGGATCGGAGAAAACCAGCCGGTCTGGATCGATTACCGTTACGGGAAAATGCGGCTTGATTCCATCGTTTTGACGCCGGAAGGGAACATCGAACTCAGGCCCGGAACGCCGGAAATCATTATGCCGGTACCACCAACGCTTGCCGAAGGGGAAGAACGTCTCGCCAATCTCTGGATCACCGCCCGGCTGGAAAAATTACAATTGCAGCAGGACCTTGTCTTCCCAATTTTCGTGACGGAATATCCGCAGCCGCCCAAAATCGCCGGTGAAACCATTGCGGAAAAATTGTTACCGAAAACTCTGTCGAAACTCGAAAGCGGTGAAAAGCTGCGGATCATCGCCTGGGGAGACAGTGTTACCGTCGGAAAGTACCTGGACGATTACGAGAAAAATCGTTGGCAGGAGCAGTTCGTCCAACGGCTTCGTGAGCGGTTCCCCAAAGCGGACATCGAATTGCAAACGGAAGCCTGGGATGGTCGCGGTTCGATCCACTACTTGACCGAGCCGCCCGAAAGCGAGTACAATTTCCGGGAGCGAATCGTCGATCCCAAGCCGGACCTGGTGGTAATGGAGTTCGTCAATGACGCCGGTTTGGAAGGAGAGGCCCTTGACCAACAATATGGTCAAATCCTCGAAGCGTTCCAAAAAATCGGAGCGGAGTGGATCATTTTGACGCCACACTTCGTTCGCCCGGATTGGATGGGACTACAGCGAGAATGGGGTATCAACGGCGATCCCCGCGGTTACACGCACAGCGTCCGGGCCTTTGCGGAAAAGAACGGGATTGCCGTCGCCGAAGGTTCCAGGCGGTACGAGTTCCTTTGGATTCAGGGAATTCCGTACTCGACGCTCATGGTCAACGGGATCAACCACCCCAACGCGTTCGGCATGAAACTTTTCGCCGACGCACTGATGGAACTGTTCCCCTGATCTTACACCACCATTTGGTGTCAGTGGCGAACGGTCGCGCCTCGCAGGGCGAGGCGGCTAAGCTAAGTTTTATATCCAAGTGTCTTCCAAGATGATGCTTGCCAAAGCGTCCAAGTGTATCACCGCTTTGTCCGTTCCTCCGTTTCCTTTCGCCTTGACCGAGTTGTAAGCCAAAAGTTCCAGAATGGCGTCATCGGTCGCCGGATTCATCGGATCAAGATTCTTGCCCCAGTCAAACAGCTTGACCTGGTTTTTTCCGGCATACAGATATTCATTCTTCGGAGTTCCAATAATGGAAGCCGTCGAGGAACTCATGGGATTGGCCGTTACCGTATGCGAATCGAAACCGTACACGCGAATCATTTGAGCACCGTTACCGACGTTGACATCAAGGACGTTGTACAATGACTGTGAACCGCGACGGAAATTGACTTCGTTCCTTGCATCGGAAACATCGATATACGCTTTATTATTTTTGCCGCCGAGGTTGAAAGCCCGGACGTCGCCGAATCCGTCGGCCGTATTCGTGAAGTTCTTCCCCTTCAACGCCACTCCGCCGTTACCCATTCTCCTGAACTCTTCCCCGTCGTCCGTCGAGCCGTACAGGAACACGGTACTGCCCCAGCTTTCGGTGGTCGCAACAACCGTTTCCACTTTCAAAACGGAGTACGTATAATCCTGCATGGCACCTGTGTGCGTATTGTAACTCACTCCCGACATCACGGCTTCGTTCGGCCGCATCGTCAGCGTACAGACGCCGGAATCATTCATCGCGGCACTATTCCCCGGGAACGATCCGCCGTTGAACGTTATGTTCGGAGCGTTGACCAGAGAAATCGTCAAATTCATTTGTTCGTCGATAATCGTTGATACGCCGGTTGAATTCATCTCAACATCGTACGAATGACTGGCGTTCCCGTAAATCGTAACGGCATCCGCTCCGTAAAACCCGTCGAACTTGATCTCTTTGATACCGGCCATATCGAGTTTCTTCGAGCCGCCCGCACCACTTGTCGTGTAGGCCACGCCGTTCAACTGAATCGAGAGTTGACCGCCGTATTTGGCGTCATTGTAGTTGACAATCAGTTCGTCACGAAGGACGGAACCGCTGACGATCACTTCGTTCCCCGTTCGCCAAACAGGGGTCTTGTCTATGGATTGGATTTTGACCATGTAGTCCTCGACTTCGCCGTCTGAAGCGTAACCGAAGTAATTCAGGCTGCCTTGCGAACTGACCCGGAAGCGTGCCCCGGTCGTGCCGGCTTTTGCGTGTTGCGGAACCGTGAAGGTAATAACGTTCACGCCGGCGGTCAACTTGTAACCTTTCGCTTTCAATTTGGCCATAAAGACCGGATCTTTCTTTTGGGCGTCGGTCAAATCGAAGAGGTACTCCAATCGTTCGTCCCTGTCGTATTTGGCGAATTTCGAAGGATCATTCGGATCCGCCGAGAAATCGCGGGTTCCGAATCGACCGTTGCCGTTCCAATCGATGAACGCGTTCAGGTAACAATCTTCAGTAACCGTAACGGTAATCGTTGTCGTCTGTCCGGGAATCCACGGAGATTCCACAATACGGTCGTTCTCGTATTTTCCAAAAACGACGCCTTGCTTGTCGCCGGTGGGACTGGTCGCTTTATCGTTCGGTTGTCCGTCCTTTCTCACGTAAATATCAATCCCTTCGCGTTTGGGATCGAACAAGGCAAGCGGCCGGCTACTGGTAACACCATGTCGGGCTCCGTCCTGGGCCAACAGCGTGCTGTAGGAATTCGGCAGGGTTCCGAAGTTCATGTTGCCGTCGTCGTTGAGAATCCAGACGTATCCCGTGTTGTTTTCCCCAATGATATTTTCCTTGGGGATATCGTCGACTCGATTTCCATAATCATCTTCGAGCCAGGCATCGACAATCTTGACACCAAACCACTTGTCCGGTTCAATGATGGTGTTACCGATCACCTGGAAGGTTACGTAACCCATCAAGTAGTTCGGTTGGAACGCCGCGGAGAACACCTGGTAACCCGATCCGCCGACCTGGGCTCGCCACACGACGCGGTCTTCGGAGACCTGCGGACTCCATGCGGAGTGGTTCGATTGTGAAACTTGCGTCTGCCTCGGTACCAGATCGCTCAAATCAATGGCGTAAACGTACCATTGATCGCCGGTTGCGTACGACGCCGGGTCGGAGTAACGCCAAACCACGCGGTCTCCGCACACTCGCGGCGTAACGTTATTCCCGTTATGGTCGTAGTACCTCGCAGAAACTTCCATGAAGTAGGTGCCGTAAACCAGACTAAACGTCGCGGAAGTATTTCCTCCCGCATCTTCGAGCAATTTCGCAATCCGCCAGTAGTCGTCGGTGGTGTAGACAACAATGGAATTCACCGAGGTTCCCCGGAACAGATCAACACTTCTTACGATTCCAAAATTCACGAATGTGTCGAATCCCCACGCTCCGAGATTGTATTCGTTGTTGAACCTTGCCGCAGCGCGGATGTCCCCGTAATTGATGAACTGATCAAGGGTGACGGCATATTGGCTCGACCCGGAGGCGGGCATGATGTACAACGAACCGGAAATGACACCATCCGTAACGAGGTTTGTCAGGTGGTTCGTTCTGACGGTCAGTTTTCCGTCAACATCGATTCCCTTGTTGACAAACACGGTCTGGAGATTCTGCGCCTCGATCGTAACGTTACCGAGGTTTCCAATAACCTCATTGAACGTCACGCATTGCAACGGGCTGGTTGGCGGTAAGATAGGATTGTCGTTCGCTATCCTCGACGTGATCGTCAGCGCGGCATTGATTGGTCCGTCAAAGACGAGGTTCTCAATGTTCCCGACATTCAAAATCAAATCCTTCGTAATCCGTCCCAAGACAGTTGCTTCCTTCACGTTCGCTCCGTACTTCACGGAGAAATTGGGGTCTCTGTCGAAGGAATCCACCGGCGGGAACGCGTCGTTGTCGACGACCTCCACGGAAGTTGCATTTCGGAACGATATGACATATTGGGAACCGACGATTCTTATGAACGCATGAATTCGATTTCCCGGTACGAACATGAAGAACTCATTGACCGCTTGCACAACGCGGAAGGCAAGCTCCTCACTGGTGATGAGCTCCAATACCATTTTTATTTCCCCTGTTTCTTCATCGATGACAGGAAGCCCGTCTTCGCCGATTTCGGGAACCGACCGGGTCGTCGAAACCGTAACCTGGGGACCGTTTTCGCCGTTAAACCGAATTTGCAAATCCTGCTTGTCCGGGAGTGCCTTGTCGAGGTCTGCCGGCGTTCGTGGAATCCGCAAGTTAAACAGGTCGCCGCTGTTGACGTTGGTAAGGAACTCGGCAAACAAGTCTTCGTTGGCAAACGTAACAGAGATGTCACGGGTGATATTCCAGAGGGCGCTACCTTCGTACAAATCTTCCGGTCTGGAAACCATGAAGGAAGGTAGGTTGTCGTTTTCATACTCCAGACTTTCCCTATCAACCGTGTAGCTTTCGAGCAACTGAGTTCCATTCCTGTAATTTTTCCAACCGTCATTTTTCCCGAATTCTTCAATGTTCAGTGCCCAAATATCGTACGTACTTGTTGTGGTACCGGGCCGAGAAGGATTCTGAGTTTTGGTTTCTGCCTGCCAAACAACCCACTTGCCGCTGACGTCGGGAGAAGTCAGATACTTGTCCTGTTGTCCGATGGCCAGGAATTTTTCTTCGGCGACGTTGTAAACCGCGATCCGTTGCGAGAAACGTTCTCCGGTACCGGACTGAAGTTCCCAAACGGCGATACCGTTGTTGATTTTCAGGTTTTGATTGAGGACCAGTTTGTTAATATCGTCGACGAAGTTGTAAACCGTATTGCCATAGGTAAAGGAGCGGATGTTATGCTCTTCCGAAATTTGCTGAGCCTGCTGGCGACCTTTTCCCTTGCTGATTGTTGAAACGAAAACGTCCGTCAGGGTAATCGTCTTGTACGGACTGTAATAATAATCATACGGGTCCTGCGTCATGTCATAAACCGTAACTTGCCTGGTCGTTGTCCAGGCGACGGTGGAGCCGTCCAGATGAAGATCGGTAACGTTGGCGAAGTAAGCAACCGTATTTTTGCCGTCCTGAGTCATAATCGCTTTGCCCGGCACGCCATTGGCGAGGTCCGAAGGATCTACCTTTTGCGTCATGATGTAGGACTTGCCGGCGTATTCGCGGTCGGCGTAATTCTCCGGGTATTGAGCAAGCCACGCAACGTGAACATCATTCCCTTCTTTCGAGACCCTCGGACTGAGATTGTTCACTCCCTGGGGAACCCAATCGAGATCATTTTTCAACTTCACGATGTTATTCTGCAAGGACTTCAGATTCCGCGCATCGCCCCAGGCATAATACAAATCGTACGTTTTTCCGTTAAAGCTGGACCAGACAACGTAAACGGTGTTGTTGTCGAAGTACACCTGCGGATCAATACTGTCCCGGGTGCTGTTGGTCAGGACGAACACACCGTTTGGATCATCGAGACTTTCAAGCATGACTTGGTAGTTATTGCCGATCTTCGCGGCGTAAGCCACGACGGGACCGGAAACGCTGCTGTCGTACTGTCCCGTTTCGCCCAAATCGGAGGAAATACTCCGGACATCCCAACCCTGCGACCGGATCGAGTTTTCGTCGAACGTGTACGAGGTTGTTCCTCCCGTCGGCACCCGATAATCGATACCGGCAAGCGCAGTTCCGTCGAACGCTTCGACTTCAACCGTAACGTTGGCACCAAAGGAATCCCACAGGTACACGGGAACCCGGACCGTTGTGTATCCGGCATTTCCTTCCACAACCATATTATCGCCGACGATTTCAACGCCGCCGAGCGTAACTTGTCCCGGTTGGAAATTGCCGAAATCATACGATTCCGATGCTCCCAATTCCTCCGATTCCCAAAGCTCGACATAATGATAATCGCGACCATCCTTTTCTTTCGTGGGAAACGTTTGAACCCATCTCCCTCCCACAGAAGACTGTGCGACATAGTAAATGCCCGGTTGGAGTCCGGTAAAGGCGTACTTGCCGTTAATGTTCGTCGTGGCCGTGTAAGTAGGGACGATGTTTTCGACGCCTCCCTCATAAGCGGGCCAGTCTTCTTCAGTGAAAAGGCCGATGAGAACATTGTTCATTCCCGGTTCATTCCGATCCCGCACGCCGTTTTTGTTGTAGTCGTTCCAAACCGTACCGGAAATCGAGCAGGTTGCTCCGAGTAAAATCACCTGGTAGTCTTCCACTTCGCCGTTGGCGACGATGTTTTCCAACGTGTTCGTCGCTCTCAGCATGTTGTGATTGACCGTCTCATCGGTGTACCGAATCCGGAACTGCGTTTCCAACTTCTCCAGTTTTCCGGTAATGCCCGTACCGAGTTCCAGATTGATCTTGTTTACCCCGGGTTCAACCGCGAAGTAAACATTACCGTTTGCATCTTTCATACGGTCGGTGATTTCATCATAGTAACCCTTGGATGTCAGATCCGCGAAACCATTGCGGATGTCGGGCAGGTCAATCCAGATGCTGACATAACCTTTGTGCGAAGCAGTAACCGTGATTTCTGTGACACCGTCGCCAAGCAGGGTGTTTTCGATGACGCCGTCCACCAAGAGCGATCTGAAGATCACTCCGTCGTTGTCGTCCACGAGACCGGAAACGGCCTTGGGAAATTCCGGACCGAAATCGACGTGGTTGAGCTTACCGAGCTTGATGACGTTGCCGTCGGAGCCATTCATGATTTTGTGGACCGCCGTTCCGTAGCTTGTGGTATCGAAATCGGTTTGCCAATCCATTGCGTAAGGCAACACGAAGATCATCACGTCCTGGACCTCGCCGTCGATGGGAAGGTCGTCGTTCGGACCGACGTAACCGGTTGCGCCCAACTGCCGCTCGGAATTGACCCGGAATCGGGCGAACGACGCCGCTTTCGTTGCGCCATTCGGAACCTTGACGCTAAGCGACACGGTGTAGAGGCTGTCAACCTGTTCCAGTTTCACCAGATCGGCGTAGCTCAGTTCTTTCCAGGCGTAGGTTGTCGCTGTGGTGTTATCCCACGTTCCATTGTTATGGAAATCGAACCAGGCTTCCACATAAATCCTTTCAAAAGGATGATCCTTCAAGTAGTCTTTCAGGGCTGCCGGGACGTGAATTCGCACATCGACCTTGGCGGTTTGACCGGCGATGAAAATCGTGTTCTGGAGGTTGACACCGTCCTGAGTCGGACCAGGAATACCCGGATAAGCGTTCGCCGTCGGTCTGGGTGCCTCCGTTCCGAAGTACAAGGCACCTCCATTGACAAACAACGATTCGTCATCGGAGGCGTTGTATTTTTCCGCCGTACCGTTTTTGTAACCGTATTTCATATCCGTCGCATGTCTGGCACCATTTTTTTCCAGCGTTACCGGATAATCGTAAGTTCTCGGTTCGCCGGTCAACGGGTCCTTGAATTCCCCCTGCGGAGCACTGCCGAATCCTTTCGGATGGAGAGCGACGATGAACTTGTAATCTTCGACTTCGCCAAAGACCTCTTTACCGTCCGGTCCCGGACCGGTCGGTCCGAGATTCTTTTCGGAGCTGAAGCGGAACCTGGCCCAAACTTCGCCGTCCTTCAAGTCTTGTTGCCTGCCTGCACTGTCCCTGAACGTAGACGGCACGAAAATTTTGACCGTGTTGGAACCGGCTTTGACCGGAATGGGACCCGTCTGTGGAGCTCCATTGGAGTCCATCCACTGGACGCGGTTGTCTGCGTCGCTCCAATTGCCACTGCGTTGCCAATCGAAGAAGGCATTGACGTAACCGACGTAACCGGCGGCGTAATCCGCAGGGTTCTTTTCGAGGAAATCCGTCGGAATGCTCGTAGCGGTCACGTCGAACGTAAATTCGACGTATTGACCGGGAACCAACACGTTTCCGGTGACGCCATCGTCATATTTGTTGCCGTGTTGTTGCGTTCCGTCGGGATTCATAATGTGCGGACTCGTTCTTGCGTCCGTTTCAACGCCGACACCTGCACCGAGACTGTACCCGTTCCAAACGATATGTCGGGCATAAGCGTTCGGATTACTCGGGTTGAAGAGTGTCGGATAGCCTTCGGCGTCACCGTAATCGTAGCCGCCGAGAACGACCTCGAAGCGGACCTGACCGTCCGGACGATTGAGGTTGAGCGGGTTTCCGGCGAGATCACGGATACCATCCACGGAACTGTTATTAAGCAGGATCGTGTAGGTTGCGTTGGAATTCCAGCGTCCCCGGGTTGGCGTCAGGAAAATCTGGTTATTCGAGGCGTTGTAATCGGCAAAATAATCCTTGTCAAGTTCCAATTCCTTGACGATGGCTTCTTGCGTTTCAACATTCCACGTTTGCTCCAGAATCGTAACGATATTGGCGTGAATCTTGCCTCGCGGATCGGCGACGCTCAAATTGTCGATTCCGATACCGTCGTCGGACAACTGAATGACGAAATTGATCAATTTCTTGTCAACGAGGAAAACGTTGTGCGGTTCCGAATTGAGGTCGTCACCGATGTCTTCCGGTCTCATTCGATCCTGCGGATTGATGAGGTACGAGATCGGATTGTAAATGTCGACGCGGTCCACAGCCCCCATGTCAACCCACGCATTGGCACCGGTGCCGCCGGACGTGGTGGACTCGTCCGCTTTCCGGGTCTGTCCATAGATGTCCGTTACCGGTGCCTGAATCGCGGACCTCGGAATTCCCAGTGCCGAGATATACGAACCGTACCAGGATTCCCGTTCCTGCAGGGAGGCGATACCGGTATCAATTGCTTTGGAACCTTGACGCAGGTAGAAGTTTCTCGCTTCCGGTGCCACAAACAACGGATCGTTCGGGCCGAGAACCTTGTCGAACGCCGGGTTAATCGTTCCGTTGACGAGGTTGGTGGCGTTATTTTGGTACGCATTGGCCAGCAAAACGGTTGACCGCGAATTGGAATCAATTTCGACACCGGCGGCCAGGTTGGCGAATATGTTGTTCATAATCGTCGGCGAAGCGTGTGGCCCGACGACGATTCCCGTACCGGTCCCGGCGGCGTCTCCGTAGAACGTGTTGTTGACGATTCGCACGAACGGAACCGGTCCTTGCGGATCATCGTTGTCAAACTGATATTCCTCCCGGAATACAGGGTTTCCGTCATCGTCCAGAACGGGCTTCCCTTCTTCGTCCAACTCGGCGATGAGTTTCCAGCCCGAACGTTGTCCGCAGAGGTAAATTCCGCCCAAGAGGTTGTACGCAAAAACGTTGTTCATCACGGCAATTCCCGGTACGAAATTCGTCACTCCGCCGTTTTGCGTCGCTTGGGTGGTGTCTTGGGTTCTGGGATCCCGGAGGATTGCGGCGTTCTGCTGATTCATCACGCCGCCGGGATGCGTCGGACCGCCGTCAATGTCCATTTCCCGCCGACCGGGTTCCAGACGAAGCCCGTACTCCCGGGAATCCGTGATGAAGGAGGCGAAGATATTGAGCTGTCCTTTTTCCCGTTTGAGGTTTTCGTCGCCGATTCGGTCGCCGAACATGGTGTTACGGTCGATGTACATACGGCTGTACTGGATTTGAGTCGGATCCGTGAAAGCCAGGAAGTTCGAGGTGAGCTGCGAAATCGTCATCGGCAACCCTCCGCGATCACCCACAGGGGCGACCGGCATTCTTTCATGGTCGAGGGCGTTCGTCAGTTTAATACTGTACAGCATCGCCCAGTTGGAATCCCCGGTGGCGTTCACCGCTTTGACACGGTAATAATACTTCGTCACCGACGCAACACTGTTGTCCGCAAACGACAATTCCGGTCCGCTGTACATTTGTGTCCACGGACCGATGGCACTTGTTGATCGTTCCACAACGTAAGAGGTGGCACCGCTTACGGAGTTCCAGAACAGGTCAAGTTCCGGTTTCCAGTACGTCAGGCCGCTCTGCGCCCGATCATCCACGAACACCTTGATTGTCGACGACATCACTTGATCGTCACCGTAATCGAGGCCGGGCATTGCGGTTTCACCGTTGTACTCGAACACCGGCGTGAAGTACTGTTGTCCGTAGAAAATGTGCTTGATCGGACGACCGTTTTCGCCGTTTCTGAACAACCAGTTCTGGTAATCCTGGGTTGTCAACCACAATCGGTATTCACTGCTCGCTTTATTCACGTTGCCGGCGAGATCGCGCGGAATGGTGACAAGTTTGCCCGTAACATCCTGGAAGCTGAGCGGGATCGGCAGGAGTCCGCCGTTCTTGAAATCGGTGGCGTCAAACAGGTCGATCAGCGTGGGATTGGTGTACTCGCTTGCCGTCACTTTGAAGCGGCCTGCGAAGTACGCTCCGTTGATCGCGTCAATAATCTTTCGGGCAAGGGTCGCCTGAGTGTCCCACTGATTGAAAACAATCTGAACGGCGTCACTGTCGCTTCTCACCAAGTGCTCGGCAAAAAAGACGAATTCGACCTTGTTGGTGCCATCGGTGAGCGAGAATTTCTGTCCGTGATAGATTTCCCAAAGGTTCGGCGTTACGAGCGTAAGACCGTTTGTTAGCCGTTCGTTCGGATGAATCGGCGAGATCGGCGTTGCGTTGCGTCCGGTTTCGGGATTCGTGTTGTATTCCGGTCGAATGTAATCGACGTTTTCCGCACCGCGACGGATTTCCAACTGGTAAGCTCCCTGGAGAACGGTGTCTTTCGGAATACGACCGCGAATGTAGGGATACTCTGCACCCGGCGAATCGTCGACCAGGTAGGTGAACCCGGTCGTATCGTCCGGGGCGTTGGTGACCATTTCGCCGCGTTCCGCCGCACCGATGATGATGTTGTCAATGTATATGCCGCCATGCTGGTTATCGGTGGCGCGTCGGACCGTGTCCCCTTGCTTGCGGAAGTATCCTGCGTAGACTTCGCTTTCCGTTTCGCTGCGACTTTTCCAGGTGTCACCGAGATAAGCTTTGTCGGCACTTTCAAACTCCGAAACCAAAACGTTCATACCGCCGGCTTTGGTGACCAACCCGGCTGGTAACGTTCCATAGAAGTAATCATATGCGTTTTCGTTAAATCCCTGCAGTGTCCCTTGCTGCGTATACCAGAGGACGGATTTACCGAGGAGCGTCATTTGCGATGTCGTTCCGGGACCATAGACGGACGGATTCGGACCGCTCGTGTTGTAGCCGGTATTGACGTTTCTCGTTACGTCAAGCTGCATGGTCCGCTCAATCGTTTGCTTGCCGACCATGAACAGGTTGACCAGGCTCGTGGGATCGTAACTCCCGACCAAGGGGAGGCCGAGGAAACTGAAATCATTGATGGAAGTGCTGGGAACGCTGATGATCTTTTCGTACCGACCATCGACGGTAACACGAGAGAACGTCCATTCTTCCCCGTACTTGTTCCATTTCAAAATATCCTGCCAATTCAACAGCCCTTCCCAAGGCTGCGGATTCACGATATTCACAAGGTAGGTGTCGATGAGTTTTCCGGCCGTCGTGTTATTTAATTCGACCCAATCGGCGATTTTCTCCGATTTCAGAGTGGAGCCATTGGTAACGTCATGCCGGGTCGTGACCGGTGTAGTACCGCGAAGAGGCACGTAGGTAACGTCGGTAAAATTACGAACTTCGGCCGTTTCTCCCTGGACGAGTGTGAACCGATCACCGGGAATTACCTCCAACTTCCGAATCGTATAAGTGTTACCGTCACGGACAAGGTCGTACCGGATGTTGGGATTTCCAATATCGGCAGCGGGGACGGCCAATGTTACCGTCCTGAGGATTGTTAGTACGTCACTTACGGTGCCAAGTACATAAACCGTAAGCGATGTATCGCCGGGAGAATACGTTCGTAACCACGCAAATTCTTCCGCAGGGTTTAGCACAATGGGAGCGTAACCTGCATCGCTGTAACAGGCAACGACACGTTCAAGGGGATTCGTGCCAAGACCAAAGTAACTGACGGGAAAGGTAGCGATTTTCGCTCCAGCTGGCAGTGAAGTGAGGTCGTATCGCGGCAAACCCGCAACGGTTACAAGGGTGTTGTCGGCCAGATATTTCATCACCTCTGCGTAAGGATTACCGAGACTCAACGAACCATTGGTATGGTCGTACATGACGTCGTTGGCGGTATGTATAATGTCGGCGGTTCTTGCGGTATCGGCGGGACCGCTGTAAATGACCCGAATTCTGTCTGCGGTCTCGGAGACTTGCCAGGTGGTGGCATCGACCTGAATCAGGCCATTCATCGCAGGCCGCCATGTATTTTTCGTGACACCGTTCGCTGCAACATGCTCAACCACCGCCGTCAGTGAAACCGAGATGGTATCATTTTCAAAATCAAACTCGAAAGCATACTGGTTGCCGTAGGAACCGTTCCGTGAGATCACGCGAACCTGGTATCCTTCCCTGTCTTCACCACCAATCTTGTAAGTCCCCCGGACGAGGGCAATTTGATCGCCGGGCTGGGTATAGACATTCGAGTAGGTTATCACAGTGGATGGCCCATCATCGCTCTCGATGGTTCTTCTGATCTGGATAACATTATTCGTATATTGAATCTGCTCGTTGGCCAGGAGGTCGACATCCTTCACCACGTCGAAGTATTGATAAACGCTGGTGCGGTCACCAATATCGACGCCGTTGAGCACGTCGCCGTTTCCGACGATCAGGTTGGGAATCTCGACCGTGTTACCGTTGGTAACGCGGTAAACGTCTCCGGTATCCGCGTAATCAAGGGTTTCGCCGTCTTTCAGGATCAGTTCGGCAATGAGTTGTTCATCATGGAAGATTTGCGAAACATTTTTGATGTCGCTTCTTGCAAGATTGAACAGGGCACCGCCCAGGTTGAAGTAGGCGTCAAGCGTCGTCCACGCACTCCCGTACACATCGCTCGGATTGGCGGCCAGGAACGCCTTGAGATCGTCGTTCATCGTCAGGTTGACCATGAAGGTGATACTTCCGGCAACTTCTTCCGCCGTCATGTCGCCGCGAATCGGAATCGGAACGGTATTGTTCATCCGGGTACGGATGGCTTCCAGTCCCTCCAATTCGCTAACGTTTCTGCTATGCGCCATGAGCCAGTTGTAAAGTGCCGTATTCGACATCCGGGAGAGTTCGCCGATGATATCATCCTGCGGACCGCCGGTAACGACGTATTGCTGGGCGCGAAGGCTGGAATTGGACAACGGAATACCGGCGGAATTGCCGATGACCTTGACGTCGATTGCACCTTCAAAGTAAATCTGCTGACCGACGTACGGATTGAGCGCAGAGGGCGCACCGCCGTGCTGGGTGTACCGTGCAGCGGTTACCGCGCCGTTGAACACGACGTTGATCCGGTTAATCAGACGCGTCATGAACTCTTCCGTATTGAGTTTGCGGAGAAGATTCAAATCGTCGCCGACGAGATCGCCGAAACGAATCTGCTTCGTGGTACCGGTTGCGGACGTAATGACAAAGTAATCGTTCAGTTCCGCTTGCCCTTGCGCACCGGGAGCCGTCGGGATGTAAAGCGAAAAGCCCTGCTGATATTCGTAAACGACGGCACTGCCGAGCGTGGCAAGGGTGATGTTCGACGGCGTTTTGGAGGCGGAATTGTAGTTACCGAAATTCCCGAGAACAAAACCGGAATCGGACCGCAGGTCCAGGGCATTCCGATTGCCGCTCAACAACGCTTGCAACTGCGTTGACGTGATGCTGCCCGGTTTGAAACCGGAAGACTTGCTCTGGTCGGGAAG
Organism: uncultured Planctomycetaceae bacterium; assembly: GCA_964576215.1. Lineage (GTDB taxonomy): Bacteria > Planctomycetota > Planctomycetia > Pirellulales > Thermoguttaceae > JAVBSX01. The sequence continues at coordinate 14,141 of CAZNVM010000520.1, read as the reverse complement.
CGTGAGAATCCCGTTTCGCGTATCGAACAACTGCGACGCGGCGACACCGGTAAAGAGGGATCCGCCGTGATTGACTTGACCATAACCGAGTTGGCCGCCGGTCGTCGTGAAGACGAACTTCAACTGGACGTTCTTCTGTCCGGCGTAACGGCTCAAATCGATTCGGGCTTGACGCCATTGATTGTCCGACACCAGATCGACGTAATTGTACGGGTCCTGGTGGTAGCTGTCCCCCACGGTTAGCCCGAGGGACATGTCGAACTGGGACGAAGAAACCCGCTCCCAGTTATTGCCGTCCGTACTGACGAAAACCATGAGACCGTCGTCGCCGTAATTCCGGTACGATTGATTTTCCACGTCCAGTTTGTAGGAGTAGTAGAGCGTCGGTCGGTCTCCCGGCACGTAATCGACCAAGCTGAACGTGTTGCTCGTCAAAGCACCGTAAGTACCGCCCGGCATGTCGTAGGAACCCGTCATTCTGCCGCCGGCATCGTCCAGGTAATTGTTGTTGAATTTGGTTTGGTAAGACTCCGCTCCCGGACCGGCGTAAGCACCGGGTGCGGTCATCCAGCCCGCATTGGGCTGCGTATCAATGACACTGTGACTGTAAAGGTCCCAGTTATTGTGACTTTCCAGGCCGAAATACCAGCTTGAGCCGCCGTTATCCCTCCGTTGTTCCTGTTCGCCGCTTGTGTCGAATTCCTTGTTGCCCCGTATCATACTGGGTGATTGCAGAACTGGGTCCGCCTCGGTGCCCGTACGGTGCCACAGGTTGTAGTCGATTTGCGCGAACGAAACTCCTGTGGCGTAGAACGGGATCGGGGCAATTCTGCTACCGCCGGAAAACACCGGTTCCAGAAGCGATGTCGGCCGGATGGGATTGCTTGACGAAACGGCCCCGGCACCGGTTTTCGGCAGACTCGGATCCAACTTATCCGGATCAAACGCAACCATTTTTCCATTGTCGGTTGTCGCAAAAATCAAATTCTTGTAGATACCGTCTTCCACCGTTTGCGGACCGAGCGCAAAGCCGGTGAGATTCCCGCCACCGGCGTTAAGAACGTCGACACCCCCACTCGACCAGGAATACAAGCTATCGTAGGGCATGGTATCTTTCTTCCGTGCCGTGCCAAGCACATTACCGTTGTCGTCCAGGAGATAGCCGAGGAAAGTCAGCGTCGGTCCAGAGCCGGTATCAAAAACGAAGTCGACATCCTCATTGGTCATAAAGGCCGACCGGAATCCTGTGATGACACCGGAGGCATTGCGGATCGCACCGTTGTAGCTACCCTCTCGTATTGTTCCATCGCTGTTGTATCTCGCCGCACACATTTCGTAAATCGCTCCGGTGTTCGTGCCGACAAAAATCCGGGTCGCGTTGGCATTGAACGTAACAGCGGTAATGACTTCCCCTTCTTCCTGGAACATGTTGTACCGCATTCCTGCACCATAAGTATCGACATCGATATTCTGGAAAGTTTGGACCGGCATATAATTGGAAAAATAGGTACTGTCGATACGGGGTTTATAGGGCACCCCATCACTCCGAAGAATGTACATGACGTTTTCGTTGGAAGTGATGTACCCGGGATTAGGTACATTCTCCTCGATCTCGCCGTTGTACCGCATCGCGTCGGGCATCCGTCCGATGACAATCGTGTACGCCTCAGTACCGCGCCAGTTCGTTTCCGGCCAATCGCTCCAATAAGGAGAAACGTTTTGCATCGGGGCACCGGGACGGCTGGAAGTCATTGCCGTCGTATCAAAGCCGCCCCAAGCGTAGGTACGGTGGAACGCCACACCACCATTTTCCAGCCAATAGGGCAAAATCCCCGTGAGGTGGCTGTAGGTGTTTTGACCGTAATTCGTCTGGCTGTTGATATTGTAGTAAAAACTGGCAGAGTTGGGCGAATGCGTTGTAATCAACCGACCGTCGTAAGCGAGGTGAAGGTCTTGCCCAAAACCGGCGTTGTTGGTGCTGCCGGTTCTCCCGGTGTTGCCGCGGAGAACTTCCGCCCCGGTAAACGGATTAATCATCGCGATGGCACTTTCCGCCCCCGGATTGTCGGTGGAAATATACGTAACAATATTGCCGAGGTGATACTCGTCCGGCGTCAGGGTAAGCCGCTGCGCCAACTCGACGTCGGTCTTCAGGGCACTCATGTTGTCCAGCGCGTCATTCGTATTCCGGCCGAAGTTCTGGCCGCCGTTGACGTGTTCCTCGACGACCCGCGTAATGGTGTCAACCGGTTCAATCCGTGTTTTGGCATTGTCCAGGCCCTTGTCGACGTTGAGAATGCTGCCGACGGCGTCCGGGACTGCGTACTTGGTCGTAACCGCAACGAAATAGGTTTTCGTCGGGTTGCCTTTGACGTTCGATTGGAGCAGCGCAGGCCCGATGAACGGATCGTTCCCCCCGACGCTTCCGGCGGAGAGTTTCGAAATCGTCCCTTCCGGATAGGAGCCGGGCCGCGTTCCTGTCGGACCGGGACGGTCCTCGGCGATGTTGGAATCGGTTCCCATGTAAATCAACCGTCCGGCACTGTCGAAAACGTAAATCGACAGGTCCGGCCTCGCCAAAGCATCGGCGTAATCAATGTCGAATATCGTCGACCAAAGCGCGTCGTTGTCTCTGTGGGAATAAAGCTCTTGAATGTTCTGGAGGCCGGCCAGTTCCATGTCGAACTTATACCAGTTGACATCGTTGAGCGAAGCCAGATAGCCCGCGACGGAAATGGCGTTACGGTCCGATTGCAGGAGATTTCCAATATTTTGAGCGGTCTCGAACGTGGTGTGCCCGTTGCCGAGCTGCACTTCGCCGAGGATCGGGGAATGTTGCGGAAAACCGTACGCTTCGATCCCGTTGGCCGCGTACCGGATGTCGGCGTAAGCGACGGAGCAACCGGGAATTTCCGGCGTTTCCTGGAGCCGGATTTGAAGCTGATAGTATCCGGTCGAATTTTCCTGAGCGGACAATCCGCTAGCCGACATTCCCGACTGGAGCGGTTTCAGGTCGAGCGGATTGAAGAACAACCCGACGCCGGTCAGCGTGATGACCGGATTGTCGTCGGAAAGCGAGTATCTCGACAGCGAAGCGGAAACACTCAGATTCCGGTTTGCCGTATACGAATACGTGTTGATCGCCTCGGCAATTGTCGCGGCATAATTCAAACGATTGACGTTTTTAAGCCCGATTGTGACCAAGCGGTTTTGCGCATTGACCGTGCTCTTGTCGTTGTTGAAATCCAGTCGATAAGTAACACGTTGCCCCTGGGTGTTTTCGACGTAAAACTCTTTGCCGTTGTGCTTGGCCGGGTCAAGGCTGTTGGCCCAGGAAATCGACAGAACGCTTCGGACCCGGACGTAATAGGTCTTTTCTTCGCCGTAGAGCGTGTTTGTGGGACCACAAACGTACCGCAAACCGGCGTCACGGGTGTTGGTGCTGTATTTTTTGTTGTAGCCGACGCCGTCCGTAAAATCCTCGAAGTCCGCCACGCCGACCGTAGTGCGCTGCCAGGAATCCTTGTTGAGCGGGAAAGCGTTGCTTCCGCCGTTAAAGCCGACGGTGGTGCCACCATCCCCCCTGTTCATGGGATTGCCGTCGTAAACGCGATTGATGTAATTTCCGTCTTGGTCCGGCCCTTCGTAGAAGGAGTTGTCGCTGCTGGCGAGGATGTTCCCCTCCGCGTCGAGAATTTCGATGATCGTGTCCAGTCCGCGTCCGGTGTTGGTGATGTCGATCCAGACTTCGGTTCCCACGTTGGCGGTGAAACTGTAAACGTCGGCGTCGGACGGATCGGTCGCCCTGATGGAGCCGTGAACCTCAAATCCGAGACGGCGCAGATCGTCCCCGGAATTCATGTCCGAGGCGAGATAACCGAGAAATTGGGCCTTGGCCGGCGTGTTGTTGCTCTCTTCAATGTCCCGGTCTTTCTCGAATTCCTTAATGACGAGAACGTTGCGGTCGTGGGAATAACGTTCAAATTTGATCGAACGCCAATCGCCCGGTGCCGGCGTCTGCGAATCGTGCCACTGCCCGTTTGCATCCTTCCATGCGGTATTGTTGGTGTCATACACGACCTGGCCCCTGATGTCAAAACCGGCACCGACGGTGTCATCTCTCAAAGACGTGAGAACGACCGGATAACCGGGAGCACCGACGATCTGCATGGCACCACCGATCCGGTCGCTGATTTCAAGCGGTTTTCCGGTCGTTGTGAACCCGGCCTCACTTCGGTCATTGCCGAAGGCCACGCAATTGTCCGTGAAAAGTTTGACGATCAGCGAATTGCCGTAATCGCTCATCAAACGCAGACCGCCGTTCGTGTGGAAGTTCGGTATCACGATCTCGTTGAAGAGAATGTGAACAATGTCGGTGTCGTCCCAGACCGATTCGGTCAACAGGGTTTCGCCGCGAACGACCATGCCGTTGAGCGTGTTGTTGGTATAAGTGTTGCTGCGGACGAGCGGACCAACGTTGTCGTCGTATTGAAGGTAGCGGTCAATGCTCCCCGTATTCCGTCCCCGATCAACGACATTTTGGTCGGTAAGCGAATTGGCATTGACGCTAATCACGGACAAAGAAAGTTTGCAATTGACTCTTTCTGTTCCGTCCTGATGGAAATTTCTGTTCTCAAAGAAATCGTTACCGACAATGACCGGCTGCGCCCCGGTCACAAAAATGACGGAAGGTAAAATCATTCCCCGCCCGCCGCGATCCGTTACGTAGTCGCCGTGCCGGTTGCCCGAGTTGAATTCAAACCGGGAATTCGCAATACGTGCATCGGCTTCACGGATTTCGATGGGGTTGAATCCTGCAAGCTGTCCTTCGATGCGGGAAGTTCCACCGGCATACGCGAAGACCACATGGTCCAAACTCAGGTTCGAGTCGGGAAATTGGGTGATACCAGCCCAGTCTCCCGGAAGACCGCTTGTCCTGGAAACGCCCGCAGCTTTCGAACTGGTGTTAAACGTACCGCCTGCTCCATATCGGTTGTCGTAAAGCGAGGTGAAGATGATCGGCTGGTTGACCGTCCCTTCAGCGAGAAGTTGCGTTCCGTATTCGAGTTCGATCCGGGAATTGTTCGACTTGATCACGATACCGGGACTGACGATCAAACTCCCGGAGAGACGCGACTTGATCAGGCCGACGCCGTCAATGTCGATACGCAAGCCGGTCCCCTGAAGCGGCAGCGTCCATATTCTTCCCACAGATTCCGGCGCGCCGGCCGTGATCTTGAACTGATTCGGTGTCAGCCTTTGGTTGGAAATAAGGTACATTTTCATGCCGGTGGGATACGCCTGACCGGTACGTGGATCCACGTAGGCCAGTTTTTCCTCGTTGGCATTGACCGCATTGATGGCCGCCATCGTCTTTTCGGCAACCTGTCTTTCATTGTCGGTCGAGAGAATATCGATGCAAACCCTGCCGGCCTGAACGCGGTTGGGATTGTCGTACCCCTGTCCGATAAAATCAACAATATTGTATTCGAACGTGACCAGCGTTTCGCCGTCGGTCAGCGTGAAGTATTCCGCATCATTGGGACGCGCAACGTAATTTCCGAACGCATCCTTGCGTCCCACAAAGGTCAGCGTTTGATCCAGGAAGGTGTCCGTAAAAATGTTGGCCCTGTCGTAGCCAAGTTCATTTTGAATCCAGCTCGTCAGATTCAATGACGGGGCGGTCGCCGTAGGAAGAATGTTGCCGCCGGGAGAGCCGACGAGCGAAACCAGGTTTTCCGAGAGGACGTGAACGATATCCAAATTGTCGAACCGGGCGGCGACTCCCACTTTTTGAACGATGGAAGTCCCCACAGGTGTCTTGACATCAACCAGGAGGCCGTTCATGGAGTTATTGACGAGGGCGTTCCCGTGAATGTGCGGACCGATACGAACAACGTCCGTCGTGAACGGATTGAGATGGTCCCAGTTTTGATACCGGGTCTCCTCAAAGCTGTTCGGAGAGGCCGACATGGCCGCCTGGGCACTAACGGTGATGGTGTTATAGGTAACAGTCGGTCTCGCATCGATAATGTGGATCGGCTGATAATTGTAATCGTTTTTGGAACCGCCGCCGTAAGAGAACGTGCCGTTGTTGATGTAGTTCAGGAAAATCCCCTGGTTTTCGAGAACTTCCCGACGGTTCCTGTTGGAAGAGGCGTTATACTTGTCAATGAACTCGTAATCCTGGTCGTTACGGATAACGATCCCGCCCCAATCGCCCGGTAAAGCCTTCGTCGGTAACGGGTAGGTGTCACGCCCGATGGTTTCGTCGAAATACGAAGTGAAATAAACCTGTTTCTTCGGCGTCCCGAGAACCTGTAGGGAAGCCCCGCTGCGGTCGATATTCAAATCAGGACTGCCGACCGTGATATTGACGTCTCCCATTTTAATAATGACACCGGCGTCAATGACGACGGAAACCCCTCTGGGAATGTCAAACGTCGCCCCATCGGTCAAAGTCGCTTTGGTGGCCGTGTTGGTTCCGACTTCGTACGCATTGGCTTTCTTGATGTCGCCGGAATTGTTCGGCGCGACAATCCGGACGATCACGGTGGTGTCAACCGCCTTCGTGGGATTCGCTCTGGCGTAATCTTCGAGCAACTGTTCAAGTTCCGCCGCAAATTCCAGTGCGTTTTTGATCGTCTTGAAGGGATCGGCCTGCGTGCCGCGTCCGATGAGATTCGGGTCACGGGTTTGGGACGGATCAATCGGTTTCGCCGTGCCGTCGCTGTTATAAGCGCGACTGGAATTATCAACGAACAGCGTTTTGCTGAATTTTTCGATTTTGCTCCAGATCGTACCGCTGTCATCCTTGAGATTGGTTCCCCGAAGTGCCATAAGTTCCGCGATGGAAGGGGAGGTTGCCGTGGTGCCGGCACCGTCATATTTGGCGACGTTAAACCAGAAATTGTAGGCACCGCCCGGAACCATATTGTCGTCGCCGTCGAATTTGACACCAGTCTTGCCGACAATGAATTTATCGGATTCGCCTTTAAATGTGGCGGGATTGTTCCGATCAACTCCGTTGGCGGAAAAATTCAACCGAAGCTCGTAATTCCCCACCGTGCGTCCACCGCCGCCGGTGTTGTTCATTTGCGGGTTAATGTCGTCGTTGCCCGTTGACGTGACCGCAACGTAATAGATTCCGGCGGGAAGATAAATCTCGACAAACGAATCCTTGCCGAAATAGTTGTCGTTCTGCGCAACAAGCTCGTAAGTGACGAAATCACCCTTCTTGACCTGTTGATAAATTTTCAATTGAACGTCGAGTTGAGAAGCGGCACTGGCCCGTTGAGCGAAGACTTCCGCGCTGAAAGTCCCCCCCTTTTCCAGAGCAAACTCGTAGACGTCAATGTCGATACTGTCGGGCCGGTACATGTGCATCCCATGAATAATGTCTTCAAGACTGGGATACGTCTTTTCGATATTCAACAGAGTACCGTTTCCGTCCGCAGAACGGGCATTGTCCTCAACACCGGGCCCCATTGGCGTTCCCGGCGTGAGATCGTAGGTATGATTAAAACCGAGGCAGTGTCCGATTTCGTGCATCGCGGTGTCAAACCAAGTGCCACCATAAACGTCGGCTCCCCAGTTTTTATTGTAGTCCATGACCGCACCGAACGCAAAATCGCTGCGCCCTTTAAGCTCGCCGCCCGATTGACCGCCGAGCCACGCCAAGTCGCCCGTCGCTACAGTGATCCCCATGTTGGCGGTTTCGACAAATTGAATCCCCAAATACCGGGAATACATGTCGAAAATAATTCTCGCCAATTCCTTTTGAGCGTCGCTGATCGAATTGCGGAAAAAACCTCCCTTGGGATTGTTGCCGAGAATGTCCTTGAAGTTGTAATAGATAATCGTTGGTCCGTTTTCCGTGTCCCTGATCGCATTGGCCGTTTTTTCGGCGTCACTGCGGTCGTCGTATTCGGGATTGCCGCCAGTATGCTTTTCACTTTCGAAACCGAAAGAGTACGGCAAATCGCGGTGTCCCGGATCGTCGCTCGCACCGGGATACTCCACCGGGTCGTACCGACGTTCGATCTGGCTGTGAATAATCAGGCTTTGCGGATTGTTCGACGCCGTATTGAAATTACCGGAATCCACATGGTACGCCGTCCTGAAGGTGTCACCAATTTTGTCCTGCTCGTTAATCAGATCAAGCGTGCGGGTTTCCGTCGGGTAATACTGTTCACCGAGCCGAAGCCGAAATGCACCGTTTCCGTACTCCGCGAGATCTTTCGCAAACGTAAGCGTCGCGCAATTGGTTTGCGGGTTATAATCGACGCGTGTCGGATAGACCATAACATCATCGTCGGGATTAAGCGTGTTTTGTGTGGCGAACAATTGAAAGAGTTTCGTCGAATCCGCAGGAAGATTGATTGCTTCATTGAAATAGACCTCAATGGTTTTACGGCTTTGAGTGAGGTTGCCTTGGGCGTCACGGCTCGTCGGCTGTGTTACGACAGACGCTACTTTGGCACCAAGCTGTAGTTCAAAATCAACCGTTTGACGGTCCGTATCCATCCCGTCTCTGTTGTAAAACGACTCATATTCCTTCGTTCCGTTCGGCAGCGTAATAACGCTTTTGAGAATGGTCGGGTTGTTAATATCCTCCGGGTTGCTCATATCGCCGCCGCCGACGATACGGACCTGGTAGAGATCGCTCGGAAGGTTCTCGGCAAAGCGGACAATCACTTCATTTTCGAAATCCCCGATACCGATGTATCCAATCGTAACCTTTTCGCGGTCGTTATAGGAAAATCCGGGAACGCCGTCGCCGCCGCTACGGAAAACCTCGATGCCGCCCAAAGATGCCGGATCAATTGTAGCCCCTTCACTGAAACGAAGCAAAAACGAAGTCGGGGCGATATGGAGAGTCGATTCATCCGAAAGAGACCGCGTTTGGTCCTGGTTGATAAAGATCGAATTGAGCTGGGGACCGCCAATGCTCAACATCTCGCGTGCTTCAAGCTGGTCAATCTGAAGCTTTCTGGTCTGAAGTGGCCCCTTCGCCTTGGTGCCCTGGGAAAAAAGTCTTCCAAAACCTTTTGCCGTTCCCCTGCCTTGCTGGTTCGAACCGTCCTGTTCGTGATTATCATTATTATCCGAATTTCCAAAAACAGAATTCCAGAAACGCATAAGTTGCTCTCCTAAATTGAGAAAAATGGTCCGAGACGACAGAGAATAGTAAAAAAGGGGGTATCCCTCTTAATTTCGGTGGAGACGGTTTAAACCTTCAAAATTAAAAGGGATACAAAGTGAAAAAACAATGGTCCAATGTTCAGAAAACGGAATAGGAGGAAAAAGTGGGGCTAAAGTGCGCACCAAAACCCCAAACCTCACCTTCGAAAATCGACGAGATTCGCCCATTATACCATACGCTACCCTACAGTATACCCGATTGAAAGCCCTTCGCACGCTCACGATGTCCGCGATTCTCAAGAGAAAATCGATTGACATCTGCTACAACCCCAAAAAACACAAAATGCGGATTTATCGGTGTAATGTGCAGTGAGTCAAAAACTTTCCGACCGTGCCTCAAAATCCAATCGTTCGACTCCTTCGTGATAAGTGTGATGCAATGGTTGTGTTCAAAGTTCCGGGAAAATGAATTACGCCCGACTTTTTTTCAAAAAATCACGATCCACCCCGGGAATCTCTTCACGGTTTTCGCCGTGGAAAAGACGATATATCGCAAGCCGTTTCTCTCGTAAGACCGTTAGCGGCGGGGCTTGCCCCGCGCTGAGACAGACCAGTACAGATCAATCAATGTTGCCGTTCCCAAAGACCCCGATTATCTTCCCGGCGTTTCGTGGTGCGCCCTGGAGGGGCTTGGCGATTGGGGTCGTTTGGCTCGTGTTATCGGGGTTGTCTGTTTTGTCCGCCGCAGAATTGCAACAGCAATGGGTTGATGATACGGCTCAAAACGGAATTTCCGCAGAACCCCTATTTCCAACAATCCCTGTTCGTGAAGAGATTAACATCGATAGCGGCGATGACGCCGATATGGATTATTACCTTGCCCAGCGTGGTTTGCTGAGCCGTTCGGAAGCCTCGATACGACAAGGGATGAATCGGCTTCAAACCATTATTTCGCCGGAAGAAGCCGGTCGTACCAATAGCAACGTTCGTGCGATTTATTTTGAATGGTTCGATTCAAGGCGAGCACGTTCTGTTCCGGTCAAAATCTACTATCCGGCCAACGCTTACGAAAGCTGTCCGACCATTTTGTTTTCGCACGGATTGGGGGGAGCAAATGAAAATTGTGCCTACCTCGGAGAATACTGGGCATACAACGGTTACGTTGCCGTTTTTATTCATCATTTCGGAAGCGACGATTCCGTGTGGAAAGGAAAAGTCCGCCCCTTGAACGAGCTTCGAAACGCTTACGAATCGAGTTGGACCGGTCGATCCCGCGTCCAGGATGTTCAGTTCGTTTTGGCACAACTGGAAAAATACGACGGACAACAGGCCAATTCACCGCTTCGATTGATCGATAAAAAGCGGATCGGAGTCGCCGGATACGATCTTGGAGCACTTGCCTCCCTTGTGATGGTCGGACAACGCGCTCCGGAAGGATATACCCTCCTCCAAAATCCGCAGATCAAAGCGGTGTTGGCGATGAGTCCGCCGATTGTAAACTCCGGACCGTTTCCTGCCGTTTACGGACAAATCGAAACCCCTTGCCTCTTTATCACGGGAACCAAAGACGATGGAATCATCGGAACCACACAAGCACCGCAACGGCGAATACCGTTTGATTCGATCAGTTGTAACGACCAGTATCTGGTCACGTTTGACGGTACCGACCACATGCTCTACGCCGGACATCTGCTTTCGATTGTGCAACGAACGAGAAACGACGAGCCGTACCAAAACGCAATTGCACGGCTTTCCACGAATTTCTGGAACGCTTACCTCAAAGAGGACCCCAAAGCACTGGAATTTATGATGAGTCGGAACATAATGGGTTTGCTGGGCGGACTGGGACAAATCGAACGAAAATTCTACCTCCGCGAACGCCGGGACGTTTCTTCTGAAGAGCAGTATAGTGAAAGGAAGGAAACGCCGGCATTTACGGCACCGGCGGAGGCGCAGGAGACTCGTGAAACGCCGCAGTATCTTGCCGTTCCGCGTTCGCCGTACTCGGAAAGTTACTCACCAACGCCACGCCAGTTGCGCAGTGCCGGCTCTTTGACACCACGACGTTTGCCGGGCCGACTGCCGTAAACTTCGGTTATCGGGCTTTACGGCTTCTCTTCCGGTATCATTTCGTTCAAGACTCTTTGGAAATGACGATTCACCCGGCTGTTACGGCTCAAATCCCAAAGGCTGGTTTCCAGTTCACACAACGCCAGTGATGTCGGAATCCAGGCTTGGGTCCAACCGACTTCGATGCTCCAGGCCCCCCAACCGGCGTCGGCGTTTGCGCCCCAATACTCCCACTTCTCATAGTCGAACGCCCGAAACCAGCCGCCATCCAGTTCCGGATGCGATTCGCTTTTGACCTGGATGCGAATGAGAAACTCCGCCAATCGGTCGCGCATTTGTCGATATTGGACATCCCCTGTTGCGTGGTACGCTTCATTAAGCCCGAACAGCGCGAAGTTGGTCGAGTAAAGCTGGTCGGTTACGGGATCGCCGTCTTGGGCCGCCAAGCCGGACTCCGAGGTTCCATATTCGGCGTTGGATTGCGGAATCCGAAACTGGAGATGGGGATAACCAATCACCTGTTCGCGGATCGCTCCGGTCTCTCCGTCTTGTAGCTCCGCAAGTTTATCGGCGTAAAACTTGAGCCATCGGCGGTGCTCCGGGGTATCTTCCACCCGAATTAACCAGGAGCAAACCAAAAGCATCCGGGCGTAATCAATCGGCGAGCAGGCGGAGGCCCAGAACCACCGTTCGGGATAGGCTTCGTTCATCATCTTGACACCGTTTTTCACTTTTTCCAAAAACGGTTCGTAACCGGTCTTGTCATAAAGCCAAAGATAAGTAGACCACATCCAGGCTTCGTAGTGGGGCGAAAAATTGGTTCGCGGTGTTTCCCGATAATGACGCCAACCGTTTTGCAGAACGTCGGGATTCTCCAGACGCCAACCGCGAAATCCGAGGGGACCGGTTGTTCGAAAATTACCGAGAATGTTACGGACAAGTACTTCGTCCCACTTGTCGGTTTCGAGAACAGCCGAAGTTCCGATGAGTCCCATGATCGCTTTGACATCGTTATCTTGGTAAAGGGCCTGGCGATTGTCGGGCGACCAAAACAGAAGGCCGCAATTCGCCTGTTCCAAATCGGTTTGGAAAAGGCCGGACGTGAAATAGAGCCAGTCCAACACGTTTTCCGCGACGCGGCGGCTCCACGGATCGCCGTCAAGTTTCCAACGCAAGGCAAAGGCGAGCGAACTTTCCCCGTTGGAATCGCTTCGCAACCATTTTTTCGCTTTTTGGTTGCCAAGAGAATCAATCTGAGAATACGCTCCTTCAAGGATTCCGAAGCGTCCGTCGCCGTACGGTGGTGTCGTATCGGGCCACTCTCCGACACCATCATGGCCGAGGGCGTCACCGGTCAGCGGATCCCAAAATTTCTGGTAGTCTTCCCAACCTTTTTCGTTGAGAACCATTCCGGCACGTCCATGCCAGTCGATTCCGCGTTGGATCGCCGACAATCGGGCGTTTTCGGCAAGCGGCTCGGTTTTTCCGTACGTGGGACCGACGAGCGGTCTCCACACAAGAGCCGGAACGTCTCGTTCCGGTAACAGTTGTTTGAAAAGGTACTGCCAAACGGCCTGGAGGGATTCCCTGGTTGCGTAACGACCGGTTACGAACTGGCTCAATTTCGTGGTCGAGACGATAAGGTTTCCATGCCTGAAAAGAATCGGGTAGGACGGCACATCATCAATTCCGTAAACCGCCGTATCGTATCCTGCAACTCCGGCAAGCACCATAAGAGGCTTGTCCACGTTGGTCTCGACGAAATGGCAATCGTGGATGGCCAACACGTCCATCGGTTTGAGTTTTTCACCGAACACGTCTTCCACCACGACGACCCGTTCCCGAAATGCCCGGCGTACCGGCTTAAACCCGAAGCCCGGCAGCGTTCCGGGAAATTCAATGTACGCTTTGACCTGTTTTTGATTCAACTGCCTGAAAACCTCTTCGGAAAGATCGGTCGTTGCCGCAGGATAACCATCGGCAAGGAACAAAATGGCGTCACTGGTTTTCAACGTTACCACGGCATCTTCGGCATTGTCAAAACGGACGGATGACACCGCCATGTCGTTGACCACCTGGTAAAGATCGTTGTTTTCGTTGCAAACAAACACCAATTCGCTTGCTTGGACATTTGTCGGCAGCGAGAAAAGGAATCCAAACAGGATCGAACACAAAATTCGTCGAAATCCACGCATAATTTTTTTTGTTCCGTATTGTTTTCCTCACCGCGAATCGTCTACGGCCTGATCGCTTCGACTTTCGCTTTGGCGTCTTTGAGGTAATCGGCAAATTGCGGCAGGGTTTCCGTGAAACCGGTCGTCAAAAACACGTCCACCGCTTCGCAAGCCATAAAGTTGCCCCAGATCATTGCTCCCATGCACAAGGCGTTGGCGTCGTTGATTGCCCGGCACATTCTTGCCGCGAAAACCGACTCCACGCAGGACGCAACGACGCCGGGAAAACGGTTCGCAATGACCGACATGCCCATGCCGGTTCCGCAAAGCAAAATCGCTCGATCCGCTTTCTTTTCCTGAAGCATTTTGCAGGCAATCGGGCAACTGGTGTAATAGTCAAGATTTTCGCCGACATCGGTTATTTCGTAACCGTTCTCCTGCAAATGCTTGACAATGGCTTCCTTCAAGGTATTCGCAAACGGGTCGGCGGCAATTACGATTTTGAGTTTTTTATTCATTGGTCGAATGAGGAAAAAGCGGTATTGTTGGAACTCAAAGCAGGTGTCATTATAGCGTTTCGCGGTCCTGGGTCAAGCGATTTTTGCATACCTCGCAAGAGAACTGCATTGTTCAAAATGGATAGAAATTGAGGGCACCTCTGGGAACGCAGGCATCTTGCCTGCCCCTGGGTTCGCAGGCTTCCAGCCTGCCTCGCGCAGGCAAGATGCCTGCGTTCCCAGGGACTTTGCAGTT
>CAZNVM010000519.1:0-18729 GCA_964576215.1 uncultured Planctomycetaceae bacterium | reverse complement strand
CGGACTTGGCGTGAAAGTCGGCGGGAACATTGTGATGGCGGATTTTACGGCTCATGGCGGTTTTGGAAAAAAGGAATGGAAAAGGTAAATTGCCAATTTTACCTAATCCCCCCAATCGCGCAACCGGGGATTTACGCACCCTACGGCGCAAAAACAAGGCACGCCGGTTGAGGCACGGGAACGTTTTGACCCGTCGGCGACAACTTGCCGGTGTTCTGATCGACGGCAAGGACGCAAATATTTCCTGAATCTTGATTACAGGCGAGCAAAAAACGGGCGGTCGGATCAAGGCAGAAAAAGCGGGGCGTTTGACCACCGGAAGGAACGGTTTGGATCAATGTCAGTTTTCCCTGATCAACCGCAAAAACCGCTATGGAATCGTCGCCGCGGTTCGAGACGTACAGAAATCTGCCATTCGGATGCAGTTCAATCTCCGCTGGAAAATTATTCACCACAGAAGCGTCCACTGGAAGCGTCGAAATGCTTTGGATGGGTGCGAATCGGTCAAAGACGCTGACCGTCGAATCCAGTTCGTTGACGACGTAAATGAATCGTTGATCCTTTGAGACGGCAAGATGTCGCGGGCCGGCCCCTGGTGCCAATCGGAGGTCGGCACGCTCCCCGGACGGCGATAACCCGGCGGTGACAAGATCAAGGCGATAGTAAACAACCCGATCGATTCCGAGATCGACCACCGCAACTGTTGATCCGTCATAATAAACTCCGTGAACGTGTGGGGCCTGTTGTCGTGCGTGGTTTGGTCCCGAACCCGTGTGCGTAAGATGTGAAGCGGCCACTCCGATAGTGCCGTTGTCCAAAACGGGAAAAGAAACGACGCTTCCGGAACCGTAATTTGCGACAACCGCGACGTCCGTTTTACCATCCTCCGAAAGACACAGTGTCAGGTGGCACGGTCCCTGGCCGGGGATTTCCTGCTCACAGAGTGGCACCAGGTGTCCGTTCCGTTTGTCGTAGTGAAACGCTCGTAACATTCCCGTCGGAAATTTGCCGATAGCGTACAAATAGGGTTTTGTCGGATGAAGAGCAATAAACGTCGAATTGTCGCACTCAGCCGCAAGCGAGGGTTCTTCCAGGGTTCCCTGTTCCGCATTGAATCGGCTGGTGTAGATTCCACGACCACCGGAGTTGGTGTAGGTTCCGATAAAAAATCGTAACGAAGCGATTCCTCCGGCAAACGAACAATCAGGAGTGAACATGGCGTAAAAACACAAAGTGTCGATGGTGTCGGAAAGGGTGATAACAACCGTGTTCAAAACCCGAACATTTTCCGGCATATCCATTTGAGCCAATCGGATTCCATGTTCTCCATCATCCACGTTTCCGCAACCCTTTTTGTGAGAAAACCCATCGTCGGGAATGAATGTTGCTGCATCATGATCTGATACATACCGAGCCGGTTTTGCATGGCAAGTGCCCATTCGTTGATCATTTCTCCGCTTCCTTCGCCGACAATCGTTACGCCGAGAATTTTGCCCAGCCGCGGCGAAACGTGAGCCTTAACGTGGCCAACGGCAATCGACTCCGCAATGGCCGCTCCGTAGTCCTCGTATTTTGCCGTAACCGTGCGGTGTTTGATCTTCGATTCGTCGAGTTGCTTGCCCGTCAGACCGACACGCGAAATTTGCGGTTCCGTGAAGACCGTCCACGGCACGACGTACTTATCGTAGCGATATTTCATCGGCCAGGGAATCATGCAGTTCATCAGGGCGAGCATTCCCTGGTGCATCGCGGCATGAGAAAACTGGTGCAGCCCGTTACAGTCGCCGCAAGCGTAAACGCTTTTGTTTGTCGTCCGTAAATACTTGTCAACGGTGATTCCCTTTTTCGTACTGACAATCCCGGCGTTGGCGAGTTTCAGTGACTCAAAATCAAAACGACGGCCGAGAGCACAGAGAACGCGATCCGTTTCGATCTTGCCGCTCTTGTCCGTTTCGAGGGAGATGCCGGTTTCCGTTTTGGAAAAGCGAATCGGCGTACAGTTGCGATGAAGCCGAATTCCCTCTTTCACAAACTGCTCTTCGAGGATTTTGGTGGATTCGTTGTCTTCCCGCCACATCAAACCGGGGCCGCGAAACACAAGATCGACACTGCTGCCGAGCCGCGAAAACGCCTGGGCCATTTCGCAGGCAATCGCTCCGCTCCCGAGGACGACGAGCCGCTGCGGAACTTGTTCGAGTTGGAACATATTCTCGTTGGTGAGCGGTTCGATCTCGTTGATACCGGGAAAATCGGGAATCTCCGGTCGAGTGCCGACGCAGACGAAAAAACGTTTTGCCGTGATTTTGCGTCCGGCAACTTCAACGGTCTGCGGATCGACGAACGAGGCGGCTCCCTGTTGATAGATCATTTCAACTTTGGAGAACATGCCCATTGTTTTCTTATCGGAGATGTATTTCAGCGAGTCGGCGATTTTTCCGAACGGATGGAGCACCGCCGGTTTGGGCGTCGATTCAAGTTGCATTTCGGCGAGTTTATCGAACGCCGCTCTAGCCTTGCCCATTCGGAGCAGAGCCTTGCTCGGAATGCAACCGACGTTCATGCACTCACCGCCGACGGCATGTTTTTCAACGGCACAGACCTTGAGTCCCATTGCCGCTCCCATTAAGGAGACCGCCATTCCGGCGGGACCGAGACCTATCACGAGAATGTCGTAGTCGTATGTCATATAAGTCCTTATACAAGCGAATCCGTGAACGAGGTACAATAAAAAATCTGAAATCCTCCCTGATTTTCGGTACCGATTGCAAAGGATTTCAGACGCAGATCGTTTTATCAGAATTGCTCGCCCGTCGCAAGCAGGACGTTGATTTTTTTGTTTTTGACGCAAGAGGATTGCAAAGTCCCTGGGAACGCAGGCATCTTGCCTGCCCCTGGGTTCGCAGGCTTCCAGCCTGCCTCGCGCAGGCAAGATGCCTGCGTTCCCAGGGACTTTGCAGTTCTCTTGCCCAAAATGCCTCTTGACACAAAAATACGGTCCACGATAATGGGGGCAATTCTAATGTTCGCGAGGAGTGCTGCAAGGGTTATCCTCAGGCTCGCATCTTAACGGCACTCAACCATTTTTCTCTTCAGTTTTAAAGGATAACCCAATGCAAATGAAGTACAAAGTTGCCGATATGAGCCTCGCCGATTGGGGCCGTAAGGAAATTCAACTCGCCGAAAACGAAATGCCGGGTCTCATGGCCTTGCGAAAAAAATACGGTCGAACCAAGCCGCTCAAAGGGGCCCGAATCGCCGGATGTCTGCACATGACAATCCAAACGGCGGTCCTGATCGAAACGCTCACAAAACTCGGTGCCGCCGTAACGTGGAGCAGTTGCAATAAATTTTCGACCCAGGATCACGCTGCGGCGGCGATTGCGGCGACCGGCGTTCCGGTTTACGCCTGGAAAGGGGAAACCGACGCGGAGTTCGATTGGTGCATTGAGCAGACCGTCGTTTTCCCGGACGGTAAACCGCTCAACATGATCCTCGACGACGGCGGCGACTTGACACTGCTGATGCACAAGCCGAAATACGCCGAAATGATGAAAGGCGTCAAAGGGATTTCCGAAGAGACGACGACCGGCGTGCATCGGCTTTACCAGATGTTTGAGAAAAAGCAGCTCAAGGTTCCGGCGATCAATGTGAACGATTCCGTAACGAAAAGCAAGTTTGACAATCTTTACGGCTGCCGCGAATCGCTCGCCGACGGAATCAAGCGGGCAACCGACGTGATGATTGCCGGGAAAGTCGTCGTCGTCGCCGGTTACGGAGACGTCGGAAAAGGTTGCGCTCAATCCATGCGTTTTTACGGTGCCCGGGTCATCGTTACGGAAATCGACCCGATCTGCGCACTTCAGGCCGCAATGGAAGGATTCCAGGTGATGACGATGGACGAAGCGGCTCCTCTGGGGAATATTTTCGTAACGACAACCGGTTGTTGCGACATTATTTCGGCCAAACACATGGAAAAAATGCCCAATGACGCCATTGTCTGCAACATCGGGCATTTTGACGTGGAAATCGACGTCGCCGGTTTGGAAGCGTACAAGGGGATCAAAAAGGTCAACATCAAGCCGCTGGTCGACAAGTACACGTTCCCGGACGGACATTCGATCCTTCTGCTCGCCGAAGGGCGTTTGGTCAACCTCGGTTGTGCAACAGGGCATCCGTCGTTCGTGATGTCGAATTCGTTCACGAATCAGGTGCTTGCCCAAATCGCACTCTGGACGGAACCGGAAAAATACCCGATTGGCGTTCACCGGTTGCCGAAAAAGCTGGACGAGGAGGTTGCCCGGTTGCATCTGGAGCAGATCGGCGTCAAGCTGACGAAGCTGACGTCAAAACAGGCGAAGTACCTCGGCGTTCCCGTCGAAGGACCGTTCAAACCGGAGTATTATCGGTATTAGGAACCATTTTTTAAAAATTGCCCCGTCTCTCATTTCTCATTTTTTATGCGTTATCTCTCCGCCGGTGAAACTCACGGAAAAGGAATTCTCGCACTACTCGACGGGTTTCCCGCCGGGCTTGTAGTGGATTGTGTACAAATCGACGCCGAACTGAAACGGCGTCAGGGCGGTTACGGTCGCGGCGGACGGCAGCAGATCGAAAGTGACCGGGTCGAGTTTCTGACCGGGCTTTGGAAAGGTCGAACGACCGGCGCGCCGCTGTCACTTTGGATCGCCAACAAGGACCATAAAATCGACGAAATGCCGGAAATTGACGCCCCCAGGCCGGGACACGCTGACTTGAGTGGCGCGTTGAAATACGAGCAGCCGATCCGCCCGGTGCTGGAACGGGCCAGTGCAAGAGAAACCGCCGCCCGGGTCGCCGCCGGTGCATTGTGTAAACAATTGCTGAAAATGTTCGGCGTTACAATCGTCGGTTTCGTCCGAAGCATCGGCGAGTGCCGGTGGGATTACGATTCTCGTTTAACGCCGGACGAAATGGTGTCACGCCGCGACCGCAGCGTCGTATATTCCCTGTGCCCGGAGCGGGACAACGAAGCGAAACGCCTGATCGACCGGTTCCGGAAAGACGGCGACACGCTCGGTGGGGTCATCGAGGTTCACGCTTACGGCGTTCCCGTCGGACTCGGTTCGCACGCCCAGTGGGACCAAAAACTCGACGCCCGATTGGCCAGGGCGGTGATGAGCGTGCAGGCGATCAAGGCGGTGGAGTTCGGGGCGGGATTCGAATGCGCCGTCAAGCCGGGTTCAAAGGTTCACGATCCCATTTGCCACGATCCGCAAAAGAGGTTTTATCGTACACAAAATGAGGCCGGTGGAATCGAAGGGGGCATGAGCAACGGTGAACCGATCCTCCTCCGTGCGGCCATGAAACCGATTCCGACGCTGAAAAAACCGCTCGCCTCGGTAAATCTCCATACGTTGGCCCCCCAGGACGCCGCGTTTGAACGAAGCGACGTTTGCGCCGTCCCCGCCGCCTCCGTCGTTTTGGAGAACGCCGTCGCTATTGAACTTGCCGATGCGTTTTTGCAACGGTACGGGTGCGATTCCGTTCAATCCGTACGAAAATAGTCGCCGTACCGGGTACGGCGGCTCAACGTGTGTTTACTTCCAGCGTTTGGCGACTTCCCGTTTCATAAAAGCGAGTGCGTCGGTGGCCAATTGTTGTTCGTCTTTGTACATGCGACGCCAGATTTTCGTTGCGGCGGCAAGTTTCGGCAACGCCAGGCCGAATGCTTCGACGACCAGAAATCCGTTGTACCCGATCTCGTGAAGCGTGTCAAAATTTTGGTCCCAGCGGACGTTTCCGGTTCCCGGCGTGCTACGGTCGCATTCGGAAATGTGGACGTGCTTCAGGCAACCTTTGAGCGACCGAATCGCTTCCGGGATGTTTTTTTCCTCGAAGTGGGAATGGAATGTGTCGTACATCATGCCGCAGAACGGGTGGTTGACCGCCTTGATGAACTTGACGCCGTCGGCGGCGCAGTTGACGAAGTAGGCTTCGAACCGGTTCAGAGCTTCCATTCCGATTTGGACGTTGACTTTTTGGGCGTGCTCAGCAACTTCCTGCATTCCTTCGACGGCCCATTTGAATTCGTCTTCCGTCGGGCCTTTTCCGGTGAAAACGCCGAGAGACGACGCGGAATTCCCGGCCATAACCGTACACCCGGCGGCGGCGCAGCAGTCGAGAATCGCTTTGTTGGTGTCGATTCCCTGCCGTCGAATTTTCGGGTCTGCGCTAATCATGTTGTCGTCCGGACCGTAAGCACAGGTTCCGCTTCGAAGCAGTCCGAGTTCGTCCAGCTTTTTGCCCCATTTCGCCGCGTTCGGAACGTCTTTGTCGAACATCGGAAGCTCGACCACATCGTATCCGATTTCCTTAATCATGTCCAAAAGCGGAAATTTGTCATCCGAAAGCGTGTCGAGCCACAATAAGAGATTAATACCGAGTTTCATTTGTCTTACAAAGGTAAAAGGTGCGGAAAGGCAGTGGATTGAACGCAATCATCACCGCAAAACCGTCATTATACGGCTTTGACAAAAGAAATGCAAGCACGCATTAATCACTCAAAGTGTAAACGGATTGATTATGAAATCGGAAAAAGTGTTGAAAATTAAGGAAATAGGAAATTGGAAATAGGAGAGACTTTTTTTTACCCTACTTTCCTATTTCCGATTTCCTCTACTGTTTTGAGTCACCATTTGTTTACGGTTTGCTCCCAAAAAAACCGTCCGTGAAAACATCAAAACCGTTTGCCTCGAACATGGCAAAAAAGAACCGAATGTTCGCGTCAAATACGATGTCAAGCCGATCAACGAAGTAGTCGAAAGGCCAGAGATTGCGACTCTTTGTGCTCAAATCAGCTCTGGACAAGTGGATAAAGATGCTGGGCAAGCTACGATTTGGCACTTGAACAATGGGATGTCTTGGGAACAGCTTGCCGCAAAAACGAGAACACAACCGGGACAGCCGAAACAACCTTATTTTACGCCTCGGCAATTGATGGTTGCTCAAAATATCGTCGGAGAGGTTGTGCAATACTTCGAAGTCAACGAGAGTGACTTGATGTAACTTAAGGGCGCACATCTCCCGGCAAACATTCTGTCAAAAAGCAATCATTTCTCCCCGCTTACAATATGCCCATGAAAATGCAGGTCGCTAACAAATTCACCAAAAATAATGGCAGCCGGGAACGGAGCGCAGTGACCGGATTTCCCCGCGATTTGGTCCGGTCGCTTCACTCCGTTGCGCTCCCGGCTGCCATTCATACAAACTTGTTAGCGGCCTGCATGAAAATGCGCTTACGAAGGGTCCGCTTTACGTCTTTGCCGATTCGTGTACAATGGGCGGTCCGCCGGTACTTTTGTAGCGTAAACGGTCAGGAAGTTTGTGCTTCCATTGACCGCAAGGTCTCTATTCACCACCCCCTTACAAATCAATCTTTCTCATGGCTTGCACGATTTTTTACGAAAAAGACGCCGATCTTTCCCAACTCAAAGGCAAAACCATCGCAATTCTCGGCTACGGTTCGCAGGGACATGCCCATGCCCAAAACCTCCGTGACAGCGGTTGCGACGTGATTGTCGCCGAACTGCCTGGTACGGCCAACTACGACGCTGCCGTTAAGGACGGGTTCCAACCGCTTACGACCGAAGAAGCCGTCAAAAAAGGCGATTTGGTCGTTTTCACACTTCCCGACGAACTCCAGGGAAGAATTTTCCGCAGTCAGGTTCGGGACAATCTGAAAAAAGGAAGCATCATCGTTTGCACACACGGATTCAACATCCATTACGGTCAATTCGATCTTCCGCAAGGGGTTTGTGCGATTCTCATCGCTCCGAAAGGACCGGGACACCTGGTCCGTAGCGAATTCGTCAAAGGGGGCGGCGTTCCGTGCCTGATTGCACTCGGCGAAGGGGCCGGCGACAAGGAACGGGCCATCGGACTCGCATACGCCAAGGGGATCGGCGGAACCCGCGGCGGCGTGATTGAAACGACCTTTGCCGAAGAAACGGAAACCGACCTGTTCGGTGAGCAAGTTGTCCTTTGCGGCGGCGTGAGTGCTTTGGTTCAAAAAGCGTTCGAGGTTCTCGTCGAGGCCGGATACCAACCGGAAATGGCCTACTTTGAGTGTATGCACGAATTGAAGCTGATCGTCGACCTGTTCTACCAGGGCGGCATGAATTACATGCGATATTCCGTTTCGAACACGGCGGAATACGGCGATTACACTCGCGGACCGAGAATCATCACCGACGAAACGAAGGTGGAAATGAAAAAGATTCTCGCAGAAATCCAGTCCGGCGAGTTCGCAAGGGAATGGTTGCTCGAAAATACGGTCAATGCACCGAAATTCAAGCGGACCCGTGCCCTGCATCGTACTCATCAGATCGAGGAAGTCGGTAAACGACTCCGCAAACTCATGGCTTGGATCGACGCGAAAGAAGTGTAGTTTTATACTCAAAGTGTAAACGAAATGGTATTGAAACCGGAGAAAGTGTTGAAATTTAAGGGCATCGGGAATCGGGAATCGGAAATCGGGAATCGGAAATTGGAGGAAGTTTTCCACTCATCACTTATCACTTATCACTTATCACTTATCACCGATGCCCGATGCCCGATGCCCTTGACTGTTTTGAGTTACCATTTGTTTACGGTTTGAGTTTTATACAAATTGAATTTTATAAGGGACAACTTATGAACCGCAGAAATTTTATGTTGACCGCCGGTGCTGCCGGACTTGCCGTATCCACTACAACTCCCACCTTTGCTCAAATGTTACAACCGAAACAATCTCAAAGACAAAACAGTCGGAAAAAGTGCATCGAACTTCGCGTTTACACTGTCGCCGACTTGGAAAAAAAGGAAAAATTGATCCGGGTTTTCGACGAAGCGTTAATCCCGGCCCTGAATCGGCAGGGGATCAAGCCGGTCGGCGTCTTCTGGACAAACAAGGACATCAACGAAGGCAAAGACGAATTCGATCTGAGCGTTTTCGTGCTGTATGCCCATGATTCGATGGAATCCGCCCTTCAAACGAACGCAAAATTGCTTGCCGACAAAACGCTCCGGGAAGCCTCCGCCGCGATTTTCGAAGCCTCGATGGCCGAGCCGCGTTTCACGACGCTCAAAAGCACGCTGATGACCGGGTTCAACCTCTGTCCGGGAATTGAAGTGCCGACGCTTGCCAAAGACCGCGTTCTCCAGTTACGGTACTACAAGAGTTACAATTTCGAGCGCAACGCTGCAAAGATTCACATGTTCGACGAAGGAGGCGAGCTTGCGCTCTTCCGGAAAGTCGGGATGCACCCGGTCTTTTTCGGCGATACCGTTTTCGGTGACATGATGCCGAACCTGACGTACATGCTCGGATTTGAAAACGAAGATGCCCGCAAATTGGCTTGGAAAACATTCGTCGAATCGCCGGAATGGGCCGACATCAAAGGGCGTCCGATGTACAAAGACACTGCGAACACGATTGTCAATATCATGCTCAAACCATCGCCGGGATCGCAGATTTAGGAACCGCTTACGAATAACAAGGCCGCCGGGAACCAGGCCGTCGACAAGTCGACAAGTTTGTATAAACGGAGCCGCAATCGTGAGGCGGAAACGTGAGCAGCCGGTTTTCTGCGCCAACCCTCGAATTTGAAATGAATTCCCGAGATACCATTTTACAATCCGTTCGTGAATCTCTTGTCGACTTGAAACCACGACCGGGGATTCCGCCGGAACCGGACGTTTGGACGGTCCAGGGAAAATCGCCCGATGAACTCCGGGAAACGTTTCACGCCTCGTTGGAATCGGTGCTGGGTGAGTTTGTGCCCTGCTCCAACTTTGACGACGCTCACCAAAAAATTGCAAGTCTGCTCAGCGAAGTCGCCGCAAAAAAGATCGGTGTGCTGGATCGTCCGCTGAGTCGGCAAATCGCGGAGTCTTTACCCGATACGCTGGAAAAGAATTTTTCGCCGGATTCGCCGGACGAAGTTCGTTCCGAAACCCTCGCCGGTTGGGACGCCGCAATCGTCTCGCCGGAGTTTCTCCTCGCCGACACAGGGAGTTGCCTGTTTTTCGCCCCGACCGCGTTTGACCGGTTGTTGTGCTATATCACTCCGCTGTGTCTGGTCGTCGCTTCGAAAAGCATGTTGCGGGAACATTTACCGCATGTTTGGACCGAACTCAAGGAGCGTTTTGGAAGTGAAACGACGATTCAACGGCAAACCGAAGCGCAAACGACCGGGGAATTTCTGATAATGACCGGTCCAAGCCGAACGGCGGACATTGAAAAGGTCCTCATTCTCGGCGTCCACGGTCCACGCCGGGTCGTTGTGTTTCTCTTGGAAGAGTAATCGCCCAGCTTCGGGGACACCGTCCCCGGTTCTCATTTCTCATTTCTCATTTCTCATTTCGTTATGTCCGGTGCAGAATTTTTAACGAACGAAAACAAGGGGCTTATGGAACCGCACGGGCCGGAGTCTTTGGCCATCACGTCGGAGCGGTCCGCCGCAAGTAATCTTGACGTCTGCTGGTCGCTGGACCATTGGTCCAATTGGCGGCAACAAGCCCACGATATTAAAGCGTATACCGTCGCAAATCTCGACACGCTTTTGGAGCAATTCGAATCGAATCTCAAAGCGAAAGGGATTACGGTCCTCTGGGCCAAAGACGCCGGGGAAGCGAACCGGTACATTTTGAATATTGCACGGGAACACAACGTTAAAACCGTAGTCAAAGCGAAATCGATGGTGAGCGAGGAAACGAACCTGAACCATTTTCTTGCGGATCACGGGATCGAAGCGATTGAAACCGACCTCGGCGAATACATCGTCCAATTGGCCGGGCAAAGACCGACGCACATTGTTACGCCGGCGTTGCACCTTTCTGCGGCGGAAATCGGACGGCTTTTCGCGGACAAACTCGGCGAACCGTACACGGATGTTCACGAAGAGTTGACGATGATTGCCCGGCGGCGGTTACGGGAAAAATTCGTCCACGCCGACATGGGGCTTTCCGGCGTCAACCTCGGCGTTGCGGAAACCGGAACGCTTTGTCTCGTCGAAAACGAGGGAAATATCGGCCTTTCAACCTCGTCGCCGAAAGTTCACGTCGCCATGATGGGGATCGAAAAACTGGTGCCGCGTCTTGTCGATTTGCCGCTCTTTTTGAATATGCTGCCGCGAATGGGGACCGGTCAAAAACTGACCTCTTACGTTCACTTCTTTCACGGACCGGCACAAGGACGAAAAATGTACCTGATTCTTCTGGACAACGGACGCTCGAAAATTCTTGCCCAAAAGCACCACCGTAAAACGCTTCACTGTATCCGCTGCGGCTTGTGCTTGAACAACTGCCCGGTCTATCGGCACGTCGGCGGCTGGGCTTACGGCTGGGTCTATCCCGGTCCGATCGGCTCGATTTTGACACCACAGCTCGTCGGCATGAAAAAAGCGGGCAAGTTGCCGTTTGCGTGTTCCCTTTGCGGAGCGTGCAGTGAAATTTGTCCGGTCAAAGTCGATCTCGCTCACCAAATGGTGCGGCTTCGCAAAAAGGCGGTCGCCGAGGAGGGGATCACATTTCAATCGATTCTCGACAAATTGACCTGGTTCGGTTTTGCCGTTGCGATGAAGGGAAATTTCCGTTTTCGGACGACCATGTCGCTCATCAAAACGGGAATCAAAGTCGCTCCGTTTTTGCCGGTTCATCCTTTGCAACTCGGCCAATGGACCCGCGGCAGAACTCTTCCGCAACCGCCGAAGGAAGGCTCCTTTCGCGATTGGTGGAAGAAAAAAATGAGAAATGAGAAATGAGAAAACGATGCCCACGACTTTAACGGCGATAATAATTGCGGGGCATTCGCATTTCGCATGTTGCCGAACGGACCACACTCTACGCAAAAAATCGCCGCGTGGTTCGGAATTCTTGAAAAGACCGGCAAACTCGCAACAATCACTACAACCCGCCCAAATTGCCTCGTTTTCGAAAAGAACACAGTAGAAACATCCGTTAATCCTACCGTAAAAGGAGGATTATGGTATCTTGAAAATGAGGGTTAAGCAAGTCTTACGGAAAAACCGATGGGGTGGATACAGGGTGTTTTTTATTACAATCAATTCAGAAATAGAGAATTCAGAATCATGTCCTTTCTTGATTTTTTTTGGTCGTCTTCCAAAAAGCAACGGCAAAACCCGAATACGAAATCGTTACGATTCGAAACTCTTGAAAATCGGGAAATGCTGTCGATCACCAGCATTCTTCCCTCGCTGTACACGGACACGATTTCCACGGCGGGTTCGCAGGCGGCGATGTATCTGGAGCTGACTTCCGATAGTTCCAGCAAATGGGTCACGGTCGGACTCGTTATTGAAGCGGCGGGAAATTCCACGCTCGATCCCTCAAAGATTACCGTCAAATATCAAAATACGGACAACGATACGGACGAAATTTCTTACGTGGTTCTTCCCGACTGGGCGGTTCTCCACGAAACCGACGGTACAAGCAAAAGCACAATCATTTTTAACGTGCCTGCCGGAACGTACCAGGTGCTTGTCGGCGGGGATCACCAAACAACCGGAGCGTTTACCGCCGACGTCTACGTTCCCGGCGGAACGCAAGGAAGTTCGACCGCGATTCCTCAATACACCCCGGTTTTGGTGCAGGCCGGACTCCAGCAGATGTCCGGTCAGTGGAACATGTCAATGGAGTCGATCTATAAAAAACTCCTGGGCACCAATTACAGTAACGATATTTCCGCCGCTCATCCCGAGTTGAATGTCACGGGAACCGGACGATTGAATGAAGCGGACGCCCTTATTCTCGGTCTCGTCGCGGGGTCGGGCAATGTGACGGCGAAGCTGACCAAAACGGAGCCGGAGCCGGGCGACGACCTTACCTTCTCTGCGGCAAGTTTGTCCACGACGGAAAAAGCGACCGTGTTCGGCAATCCGACCGCCGCGATTACCGTAACCGGCGGAAGCTCGACGAGTCTGAGCGATTATAACGTTACGTTAAATTCAACTTACGCCATTGCAAGCAGTTACGGCGGCGTGAACCTGTCCGGCGGTACATTGCCGACTCTCGTTAGCGGAACCGATTACAAGTTTGAAGGGGGAAAATTTTATTTTAATCCGAACGGCAAGTTCAATTTCATTCCCAAGGGAACGACCGCGACGCTGACGTTGACCTTCACCGCGACCGACAAAACCGATACGACCAAGAGCGGAACCGGAACGATTACCGTAACGATTGTCGGGGCGAACGATACGCCGGTGCTCGACAAAACCGATGTTGACATCACGCCAAATTCCACAACGTGTCCGGTCGAAATCTGGTCCGAACCCTGGAGCACGACCACCGATGGCGTCACAACTTACCGCTCCGACGAAGTGGCATTGGTGATCGACGGGAAAAACATCAAGATCGGCAACACGGTAATCGCAACCATTTCCGATCCGGACGTCGGCGATACGTTCGAGTTTGCGACAATCGGCTATCCTGCCGGTTCGGTTACGTTTGAAAACAGTACATGGACCCTTTGGAACGGGACGGACTCGAATAAAAAGGCGGTCGGCGAAATCCGGCTCAGCACCGACAAACGAACGCTCTATTACAAAGCGGTTGGTGCCAGAAGCGACAGTGCGTTCCATTCTCTGGAGGACGGTGAACTGTCCGACAAGATGAAATTCACATTTACCGTAACGGATAACCACAAAATCACCAGCCCGACCGGCGAGGATCGACCTTCGGAATCCGGAAACTGTGCCGTCGAATTTCAGGTCAAACGAAAAGTCGATCCCCAAATGGGACTCTCGTTGACCCGGACGGGAACCACGAGCGTTTCGGTTGACATCGGGTGGGCCGGTCAGAATCCCGAACCGATTCCGCTTTCGGCGTTTTTCACGATTGATTACACCGGAGAGAAAACATTGTGGGCCCAATTTGAAAGCGTGACCGTAACCGATGCACACGGTCTGCCCATCCCCGCCGCTGTCGAAAGCGATCTGAAAGATTACGCCATCAACGTTTATGTGAGTCACAAGACCGACGGTTCGATTATTTTTGATCGTAGTGCCATCTTCAACAGTGAAACGGAAAATTATTTGAACGCTTTGACCGACGAGGATTTTATCAACTTCTCGTTCCGGGTGAAGGTTATGAACACGGGTTCGGATTCGGAATACGTGATTTCCGAGCCGCTTTCCATCCTCTTTCGTAAAGCCTCCGATCTCGTCCTGCCCGCCGCAACGCTTTCGGTCAGTCAACATGACACCAATTGGGTTTCCTCGGCTCCGGTCGAGATTACCGGTGGTGCCAAACAGGTATCACCGGCTTTCTACGCAATCAATTTCACCGGCAATCCCGTGATTTCCTATCCTCTGGAAGGAGGGCAGGTTCATAACGTCGATCTTGAGGAAGGGACGGATTACAAGTGTGAAATCGTCGTCATGAATCCGGCAACCGGCAAACTCGGCGTCGTGTTCTCGTTCAATCCGAACGGCAAGTTCGATTTCCTCAATGCGGACCAAAACGCAACGGTCGAATTATTCGTGCTACTGGAAGACACGATCAATCCGAATCTTTCCAGTACGTCCACTCTGGTCGTTACGATTCGCGGCGAAGAGGCACCTGTCGCACCGACGTTCAAGAACAACGTCAACCTGAGTACCGACGAGAATCAGCCGCTGACCATTGAAGGACGAACCGTTGCCGAGAGTACGAAAACCGGTGCCGCCCTCGTGATCGATGAAATCCGTGTCAAGGTGGAAGACGTGGAGCGGATCAATGACACCGTTCCGAACGCAAGTGTTGCCGTCGACGGATTTTACGTCATCACCAGACCGGCGGAGGACGAACAGACGGTTCAATTGAAATCCGGTACGATTATTCTGCTCGACGCGGAAGGAAAGATCAAGTTCGATCCGACCTCGCGGACGACGAAACTGCCGGAGTACAACGAATCCGATCCCACGACTTACGCCGACGAAAAGATTACGTTGCTCGTCAAGGACGTCAGCGGCACCACGCCGGTCCCGACGGCATCGGCCAAGGAATTCACCGTCCGGGTCAAGGGGATCAATCAAAATCCCGCACCGACGTTCAAAAACATCGCGGATGGAACACTTGGCGCATTCCAGAATGAAACTTGTACAATTACGGCAAATGACCTGGCGACAAGCACGAAACCCAATGCCGTGTTGAGCATCAAAAGTATCACGTTGCTCGTCGAAGAAGTTGAGGACATCAATGGCACCGCCCCGGTTCCGGACGAGGCGGACGAGAGATATTGTACGCTCACACGACCACAAACCGGCGAAATCGCGATCACGTTCGAGTCCGGAAGCGTTATCACGTTTCATTCCGACGGAACATTGACGTTCAATCCGAATGAAACGACCACGTCCTCCGTTCCTCATCGGCCGCTCGAACCTTATGTCGTCGGACAAGTGGATACCTATCGGGACGAAACCCTGGGAATCCTCGTCGAAGACACCAGCGGTGTCACGCCGATACCGACCGAAACGGTCAAAAACTTCAAAATCCGAGCCAAAGGCGTCATTTACCCGTTGTTCAAGGAGAGCGTTGCTTCCTTTGTTACGGTGGAAGACACGACCAAAACGATCCGAGCGAACGATATTGCAACCAGCGCGAAAACCGATGCCGAATTGGTAATCGAAGAAGTCCGTGTCAATGCGGAAAACGTTGAACGGGTCAACGGTGCCGATCCGGGTGTTGCGACCGACGGCATGTACAAAATCTCTCGACCGGCGTCGGGGACGCAGACGATTCTGCTCGCCTCCGGTTCGCTCATCACGCTTGACGCCGCCGGGGAAGTAACGTTTGATCCGACGGGCCGCTCCGATGAATTGGAAGGTGGTACTTACGCCAACGAAAAACTGACACTACTCGTCAAAGACATAAGCGGTGCCGGTGCAACGTCCCGGACAACCAAAGAGTTTACGATCCGTATCAACGCAAAACCGGCAACGGACGGATTGCAGGTTTTCGGCGGCCCCTTCCAGGTACACACGTTTGCAACGGTCGGGGAAATACCGGAAGGCTACGCCGTTATGCCGGATTACCGGGTCGATGGTGTCGCGGCGGGAACCGATTACACGTTTTCCCTCGTTGAAATCTTCGCCTCCTTTGAGGAAGACGGAGACTATTATGAAAGTCTTTCGTCGCCGTTTAGCGTCGGGACCGACGGTAAAATTCTCATCGACAAGGGCCGTCTCGTCCAGTGTCATTCGCTTATGGGAGCATCCGGTTTCACGACGGAATACTATCAAATCACCGTCAAAGCGGTGAAGTCGGACAGCGAAACGGAACTGACCGTCAACGTGCCGCTAACGCTTCAGTACGTTGCACCGCCGGGCGTTATAGCGGTTACGACGCTTGACGGAACGGAAATTGCCGCCGGAGCCAAGTGGGAAATTTCCAAGACAGCCGATCACCAGGCGTCAATTGCGATTGCCGTTTCCGATCTCAATGAGTTTGCCCGAAGCGGACAGTGGTACGCGATTTCCGAAATTGCCGTGATCGACTGGAAATTCAGCGATTGGGATCAATCCTGGACGAAATCGGAAGTTGAAGCGGGTAAAGACGCCGGTGATGAAGAGATGACCGCGTTATACACTCACGTCGCTTCGCTTCTCGACCCGAGTGGAGTTGCGTTTGTATTTGCGTTGGAAGAACAGCCCGAGCCGGGAACATATCTTCTGGATTTCAATATGAGTACCGGTTCCGATTTCAACTTCATCGGAGCGTTCCAATCACTGGAACTCCAGTACGAACTGGTCGTGATGGACAACGACTATTACGGTCAAACGCCGATTCGTTTCACCATTGTCGTGCAGGATTAAAACGTTTCCGGTTTGACCGGCAATTGCTCAAACCACTGGAGCCGGGTCGGTTTGTCCTTGCGCCAATTGAAGAGGTCAATGACACGGGCACGCTGCTGTGGTGTCATTTCCGCAAAGCCGGTGTTGTCCCCCCAACCGTTGGAAATGACAACGGGGGATTGGTGGTGGCGCACGGCAAAATCGATCCAGGACCATTTGCTGACCGGCCACCAGCAGCAGGACCAGAGGATGTTACGATAATTGGGGAAAATACCGTAGGACCAGGCATCCGGTTGACACCAACTGTCCTGAAGGGTGCCGTGAGCGGCCAGCGCGTAGGGACCGCTTTCATGGCCGATGACGGCCCCCAGGCAATCGGAGGTCAGGAAAGCGATCTGGCGGTCGTGTGTGCGATTGTACTCGTCCACAATCTGCGTGATCTCACGGGTCAGACGCATCATGGCCAGGTCGGCGTAGCCTGGAACCGCGTCGCTCCCAAGTTGACCGACGGCGATGTGAAAGGTTTCGTCCCAGTTGAGCGCGTCGATCTCTTCGCCGAACTCGTCAAGCAGCGCACGGGTATAATTCAGGAAAAAGTCGCGTACTTTGGGATGGAGCGGATTCTGGATGTAACTTCGCCCTTTGGAGTCCGGTCCTTGCCAACCGCCCCAGCGCAAAACGCGGTCCGGTTCAAAATTCTCTAAACCTTCGCCGGCATTCGTGCCGTCCGCAAAATACAGCCCGACGCGAAAGCCTCTGGATTTTGCGTAAGCAAGCCGGGCATGAACTTGTGAGAGCGACATCTTGACGGGTTTGCATTCTCCGAAGCCCATCGGAACCTGATCGCCGCCGATGTTGCCGAAAGGATGCGCTTCCCGCACAACTTCGTAGTTGGAAAAAGCCGTCCACTCCTGATCCAATTGGCCGGTTCGCTCGTCAAAACAATAGCGTCCGAGGTAATCATACCAACCGTGACAGCAGAGGAAGACCTGAGAGCGTTCTTTTTCAGGAATAACGTTACACAAAGCGTCGATGTCGCGAAACCATCCTTCGCCGCCGTCGCTCATGTAATCGTAACCGACAAGGGCGATTTCGTGCAACCACGGCGGCCCCGGCGCAACGTCAGACAAAATTGTACGAAAAAAATGGTCAAGCGATTGCTCCGGTGTTCCCTCGTGGCGTACCAAGACGATGGTGCGTTGCCCGACGCCATTTTCCAAACCAACGGCAGCCGGATAAGTCCACTCAATCGCGTCGGACGTGAACAACGTGGAAAAGTCGGTGTCCGTTGCCAATGTCAGGCGTTGCGAACCGGAAGGGACGCTGACCATCGGTAGTGCCAAACGGATTCCCTCGGCGGGAAGCGTTCCCGCAAACAGGTAGGCCGCTTGGGAGTTGTCCCGGAGCGTTGCCCCGGTGCCGTTGTAAAGCGGAAGCCAGGTCTCCGTCGGCAACGGACCGAGGCCGGAAGCAAGCGAAACGGTAAGGTCGCTGCCAAGTTTTTTCGAACTGCTGATATTCACCCGGCAGAGACTGGTTTTCGTACCATTTTCCTCCGTTTCGGTATGGCGGAGGCTCACTTCAAGCGTGGGTTCTTTCGGCCAGCGGTAGACAAAAGTGATCGCGTCGGCTTCGCTTGTGATCGAACAGGGTGTGGAAAGCGTAAGAATTTTTCCCGCATAGCGCAGTTCACCGGTCGCCGCAATATCCTGTCCGACCACCGAAGCGGGAAAGATTAAGGCGATGATCGTGGTAAAAATGAAATTTTTCATGCCGTTAATTTTTTGCCTCCTCACCAAAATCTGTGGGTAAATTCTGGCTCCGGCAGCTTGCCAAGAGCATGATATAACGAGGTTTCGAGCGTTTTTTCAGTGCGAAAACCGTAGCTTTTTCTCATCGTCAATTTCACTTTGTTATTGAA
>CAZNVM010000518.1:0-10995 GCA_964576215.1 uncultured Planctomycetaceae bacterium | reverse complement strand
AAACCCGTCAACCTCCGATTGGGGGAAAGGGGGTTTTGTGCCATAAACACGCAAAAACCGGGGATTTTGCCCCGGCTTTCGACAAAAAACGTCTGAACCCCCTGAAAACGGAACCTCGAATCGGCGTATGAAATATCCGGGTTAGGGCCAGCCCTTTGAAGGTGTCATTTTTTGTTATTTTTTCGTTCCTGTAGCACTTTGAAAGTGGAGACATGGTTGACCTTTGGGTCATAAACTTTCTTCACTTTCTTTTTCGGAAGGTTTTGGTGAGGGTAATACCGGGACTTTCGCCGATTTGAGGAGGAATAGGTGGAACAGGAAACATATTGTCCGCGCTAAAACTTGCTGTAGACAATTCTTTGAAAATCACTTATAATTCCGGCGAAAGGGCGTTTGTTGTTTTTCCAAACAATCCTATTGAAGGAGCTGTCTCATGTTACCTTTGTTGATTATTCTCGGCGGTTTGGCTTTTGCTACGTTTGTCGTATTTCTTTGGGGAATGGGCGTTTACAACGGACTCATTACGATGAGGAACCGTTACAAAAACGCCTATTCGCAAATCGACGTTCAGTTGAAACGCCGGTATGATCTGATCCCGAACCTGGTGGAAACCGCCAAGGGATACATCAAGCACGAACAGGAGACGCTGGAAGCGGTTGTGAAAGCACGGAACATCGCGCTGGGGGCCGGTCAGAAAGCGGCGGCGGATCCCGGCGATCCGGACGCGATCAAAAACCTGCAAGGGGCCGAAGCGCAACTCGGCGGTGCTTTGAGCCGCCTCCTCATGGTTGCGGAAGCGTATCCGGACCTCAAAGCGAACCAAAACATGCTTGCGCTTCAGGAAGAACTCACGTCGTCGGAAAACAAAATCGCCTTTGCCCGACAAGCGTACAACGACGCCGTCATGGTCTTCAACACGCAACGGGAAGTTTTTCCGTCGAACCTCATCGCCGGCTTCTTCAATTTCAACGCCGCCGCACTGTTCGAAGTCGATTCCCCCGAAGAACGACAAGCCGTGAAAGTCAAATTTTAAATGGGGAATTGAAAACGTAAACGTAATGAAGAATAGACTTCTTCGGAAATCGCAGAAAATTTTACCCGTTTTGCCAAAGCCGCCATTTTTTGTCAAAACAGGCAAAATTGCTTTTGGGTTTTCGAACAAGTCAAATAAAACGAGGAAAAGTTATGAGATTATTTCAAAACACAGTCGGTTTCACGATTTTTTTATTGGCTCCGCTTGTTTCCTTGTTTGCGACGGAGCGGGTTCGGCCGGAGGTCTCCGATCCCGCCGAAATCAACGCTCTTGTGACGGCACTGACGGATTTCGTCAAGCAAACCCCGTCGATTCTTGGTTCCGCCCGATTGAACGAAGCGGAAAGACAAGCACTGAAAACAGCGATCGATCACGGAACCCTACTTTTGGAAAAAACGCCCAATGTCGAGCAAAAATACTGGGCGGCGGAATTTCTTATCAAAGCCCGATTGACCCTGGCAATGGTGCAACCGCCAAACACGGCGACCGAACTCCAAAAAATCGAGGAAGCGATTGCCGTTTTGGAGGAGAAGCCGGAGAAAGTCGAAATATTACCGGCGGCCAAATATCAAGTTCTGAAACACTCGATATTACTCCTTACCAAGTCGGGAGACGATTTACCAGGCTCGTATAGTGTCAAAGAAGCCGTCAAACACTATATCGAAGAAAACCCTAGAGCTTTGGATTCGCTCGGAAAAATGCTGGTCGATGTTTCGGTTCAAAATGTCGCCAATGACCGGCAGTTTACAATCGATACGATCCGGGACGTTGCGGAACTTTATAAAAAGTCGGAGTTTCTGGTTGACCGTGAATACTCCGACAAGCTTCAGGGAATGTTGAAACGGTTCGAAATGATCGACAGTCCCATGACGTTCAGCGGAGTCGATTTGGCAGGAAACAAAATCAGTTCCAGCGATTTCAGAGACAAAGTCGTCCTGATTGATTTTTGGGCAACCTGGTGTTCACCGTGTCTTGCCGCAATGCCGGAGATGAAACGGTTGCATGAACTCTATAGCAAAAGGGGTTTTGAAATCGTCGGAGTCAGCGTTGACAGGAAGAAGGATGAGCTTGCAAAATTTCTTGAAGAGAAAAAACTGCCCTGGAAGATTCTCAGTGACACCGCAACGGCGGAAAAAGGCGGAAAACGACTGGGCGAGTATTATGGTATCACCGAATATCCGACGCTCATGCTGGTCGGACGCGACGGCAAAGTGATCGCAACCGATCTCGACATGAAAACGTTGGAAAAAGAACTGGCAAAGCTGTTTGGCAATGGTAATTCCAATTCCAAGCGGGAAATAATACCTGTAAAAATCGATCCGGTAACGCCTTCATTATTATAGGGCATCGGGCATAGAAAATCCGATTCCCGATTCCCGATTCCCGATTCCCGATTCCCGATTCCCGATTCCCGATGCCCGATTCCCGATGCCCTAAATGATTCGATCTTTCCTTGAATTGATCCGTTTTTCTCACACGCTTTTTGCACTTCCGTTTGCGCTTTTGGCCGCTTGTATGGCCTATAGGGAATTACCGCCGGAAAGCCCGATTCTCAGGCCATTTCTCGGTGTTTTGCTTTGCATGGTCTTTGCCCGAAGTACGGCGATGGCGTTCAACCGCCTGACGGACCGGAAAATCGACGCCCTCAATCCGCGAACGGCGTCGCGGCATTTGCCAGGCGGTCGCTTGTCGTCGCGGTCCGTCCTGCTTTTTACAGTCGTGTGCGCTTTCGGTTTCGTGTTTTCCTGTACGTTATTTCTGCCGTCGAACCCGATTCCGGTTTTCTGTTCGCTTCCCGTTCTCGTGTTTATTTGCGGATACAGTTTTGCGAAACGCTGGACAATCGCGTCGCATTTCTGGCTCGGTGCCGCTTTGATGCTCGCTCCTCTTGCGGCCTGGGTGGCGGTCATAGCGACGTTTTCCTGGGCACCGGTGGTCTTGGGACTTGCCGTGTTGTTTTGGGTGGCAGGTTTCGACATCATCTACGCCTGTCAGGACCATGATTTTGACGTGAAAATGCGGCTCAAGAGCGTTCCGGCAACGTTCGGGATCGTCAAGTCGCTGCAAATCGCCGCCGGTTGTCACGTTCTAACCCTGATTTTCCTGTTCCTTTTGCCGAGTGTTTACGAAAAATTCGGTCTTGTTTATTACGGCGGAGTCGCCGTGATCGCTTTGCTGTTGATTACCGAACATCTCGTTATTCGTCCCAAGCGGAGCGAAGAAAATATCGACCTGAATCGGGTCAATTTGGCGTTTTTCCACCTCAACGCGATTGTTTCCCTCGGTCTGCTCGCTATCGGCGTCATCGATTTGCTTTTTTATTGACTCAAACCGTAAACAGATGGTAACTCAAAACAGTCGAGGGCATAGGGCATCGGGCATAGGGCATCGGGCATAGGAAAAAAGAGATTCTGCCGTCTGCTGTCTGCTGTCTGCCGTCTTACTCCTATGCCCGATGCCCTTAAATTTCAACACTTTTTCCGGCCTCATAACCAATCCGTTTACACTTTGAGTTACTCACTTCTTCGAGGCCGTAAACCGCGATTGCGTTTGCCGCTCCTGCGTAATCAGAGCGGCGACCTGAGCCGAAATTCCGTCAAGGTCGGCAAGCACAGGGTCTTTGTCCCAACGCCATTTCAGTTCGACTTTGCCTTCCGCCAACCCCTTTTCGCCAAGCACGATTCGCAAGGGAAAACCGATCAGGTCGGCGTCCTTGAACTTGACACCAGGCCGCTGGTCGCGGTCGTCCAAAATACAGTCAACGCCAAGAGCCGTCAGTTCGTCGTGCAATTTCGTCGCAAGCTGCATCATGTTTTCGTCGAACACCTTCATCGGACAAATCACCACCTCATACGGAGCGAGATTAACCGGCCAAATCAGCCCGGAATCGTCGTAAGACGTTTCGCAAAGCCCGGCGATAATCCGGTTGACACCAATCCCGTAACACCCCATGATGATCGTCTTTTGCGATTCGTCACTGTCGAGAAATTTGGCGGACAGGGCTTCGGAATACTTTGTCCCCAGCTTGAAAACATGCCCAACCTCAATTGCGTTCGTGATTTGTAGTTTTTGACTGCATCGCGGGCAAGGGTCTCCTTCAACCGCGTTACGCAAATCGGCGAAACGCCCTTCTTCGATCTGGAAATCCCGGCCCAGGTTGACGTTGATAAAGTGGGCTTCGTTTTCGTTCGCTCCGGTGATCGCGTTGCTCATGTTTCGAACACAATGGTCCGCCCAGATCGGGAGGTTTTCCTTGAGACCGACCGGCCCGGCAAAGCCAACCGGCGCACCAGTAACCCGTTCAATCGTCGCCGGATCGGCCAATTCCAGCTTCGACGCCGCCAGTTCCCGACGAATCTTGTTTTCGTTCGCTTCATGGTCGCCGCGTACCAGAATGGCGACCGGTTTTCCGTCGGCAAGGTAAATGAGCGTTTTAATCAGTTTCACTGGTTTTGCCTTGAGAAACTTGCAAACCTGCTCGACGGTGTGCGCTCCCGGTGTGGCGAGCTGCGTGATTGGCTTTGTTTCCACAGGATCAATCGAAGAAGTTCCCGTCGGGCCGATTTCCGCTTTTTCGGTGTTCGCGGCATAACCGCAGACGCAGTGAACGACCTTATCCTCGCCATTCGGGGAAAGGATCATAAACTCATGCGAAGCGTCGCCGCCGATGGGGCCGGATTCCGCTTCGACCGGCAAAAACGGCAGTCCGCAACGGGTGAAAATTTTCGTGTACGCCGCGTACATTTTGTTGTAGGTCTCGCTAAGCGATTCGAGCGACGTGTGGAAGCTGTAGGCGTCCTTCATGATGAATTCGCTGGTCCTGAGCACTCCGAACCGGGGACGTTCTTCATTGCGAAACTTCGTCTGAATCTGGTAAAGCGTGATCGGCAATTGCCGGTAACTGGAAACGTACCGTGACACCAGATCGGTAATCGTTTCCTCATGCGTTGGGCAGAAAACGATGGGGACTTTTTTCCCGCCCCGGGGCAACGTTGCTTTGACGAGCACGTCGCCGAACGCTTCGACCCGGTTCGTCTGTTCGTAGAGCGAAATCGGGCACATTGCGGTCATCAGCAGTTCGACCGCATCGGCGGCGTTCATTTCTTCACGGACGATCTGCGACGCTTTGTGTAACGATTTCAGGCCGAGCGGCAAATAGGTGTACGCTCCGGCCATCACCTGGGAAATCAGCCCGGCGCGAAGCATGAGAACGTGGGAAGGAATCTCCGCTCCATCGGGAGTCTCCTTCATCGTGGGAATCAGTGTTTTTGACCAAAGCATGGAAGAATTGTGTGGAAATAGGGGATCATTTGGCCGCCGCACTCTGTGCGACGAGAACGATCTTCATTGTACCCGAAATTTCAGGAGGTTCAATCGCCATGCTGGTCGACCGGTTCCAATTGCGGTAGAATACGCCACATAAAATCAGAACGCACGCAGTAAGCGGTTTTAACCACATAAAATCAGAGCCGCGCACGCAGTAAGCGGTTTTAACGTTTACACAGGGGTTACCGCTTACTGCGTGCGCGTCTCTGATTCGTGTGAGACTCTGATTGCGTTATTACACACCCAACCTGAACCCTGAAAATGCACACCATTCGTTTCAAATTCCTCTTCTGTTTGGCACTGCTGTTGATTCTTGTTTGGGTGTTGGCTTTGGTGGGATATTCTGCGTTGTCGTTTTACCGCAACGCCGTTCGGGACATCGGAGAGCGGCTCGAAATACTGCCGATTTCCCTGGACATCTCCGCGGAAATCGAGGAATTGCGGTCAGCGTTCGATAAGATTGATTTCTTTCACCAGCAACGAACTCTCAAACCGCTTCTGCTTGCGCTGGACCAGGGAACCAACCTTCAGAAAACCCATTTCGAAAATTTACTTTCCGGCTTCAGTCTCTCGTTGGAAAGGTATGCTCAATTGCTTCAAGGGCAACTTGAGCAGAACAAAAACGACGAAACTCTCAACCGGGAAGCCGCGACGCTTCACGAAATCCGGCTCATTTTGGAAGACATCAAGACAAAAACCGGCCAGGAAGATTGGGCGAGCCAGAGAACTTACATCGATGCGGTGGGTGAAGAGTTAAGAAAATTGCGAATCCTCGTCGGTAATATTCCGAAGTACCAGTTGGAAGGCTTGAACGAGTATTCGGAAAACGTCAAAAACCGATACCAAACGCTTTATTCCCTGACGATTTTTACCGGAATCACATCGGCGATTCTTTTGAGCGTTTTAGTACGCTTGGGATACGTCTGGGTTTTTCGCCCGCTCTCCGTTTTGATTGACGGTTCACGGATCATCGCTTCAGGCCGGTTTCAACACCGGATCAAGTTGAATACGCAAGACGAAATGTCCGAGTTGGCCAAAGCGATGAACGAAATGACCGAGCGGTTCCAAACGATTTGCGCCGATTTGGACCGGCAGATACAGATTCGCTCTCAGGAGGCGGTTCGCAATGAACGGTTGGCAAGCGTCGGATTTCTTGCGGCCGGGGTTGCGCACGAAATCAACAATCCGCTTGCGTCGATTGTGATGTGCTCGGAATCGCTGGAAAAACGTTTGGAACCGCTGCTTCTGGAGAGAAAGGCCGGGGAACATGGGGAGGATATTGTCCGAAAATATCTCAAAATGATCCAGACGGAAGCGTTTCGTTGCAAAACGATCACGGAAAAGCTTCTCGATTTCGCACGCACGGAAAAGAGCAATCGGGAAAAGACCGATCTTTCCTCGCTGATTTACGGCATGGTCGAAATGTTGGCCCATCACGGCGATTACCGGGACAAAGAGGTGCAATTGAGTCTCCCGGAATCGCTCCGTGCTACGGTCAACCCACAGGAGATGAAGCAGGTCATGTTGAATTTGTTGACCAACGCACTCGATTCGATTTCCCAGGGAGGTGTCGTACGGGTGAAGTTGTACGAAAAAAGCGGCGTTGCCCACCTGATCGTCGAGGACAACGGTTGCGGAATGGACGCAGAGGTGCTTCAAAACGTTTTTGAACCGTTTTACACTCGAAAAAAGCAAGGACAGGGGACGGGCCTCGGACTTTCAATCACGCACCGCATCATTAGCGACCACGACGGTCGAATTGAAGCAAGCAGTCCCGGACCCGGCAAAGGTTCGACGTTTCGCATCGAAATTCCCGTGAATGTATAGAGCAGTAATCGTATTA
Organism: uncultured Planctomycetaceae bacterium; assembly: GCA_964576215.1. Lineage (GTDB taxonomy): Bacteria > Planctomycetota > Planctomycetia > Pirellulales > Thermoguttaceae > JAVBSX01. Next base: position 3,793 of record CAZNVM010000518.1, on the reverse strand, counting down.
CGTGCGGAAAGTTAACGGCGGGGCAAGCCCCGTCGCTAACGATGTAGATAAGACCCCAAAACACAAACTTGTCGACGGACTGGTCCTGCGGGGCGACTTTGACTTTCAGAAAAAACGAATGATCTGCGAAGAATTTGCGGATTATTCCGATTTTGCGGACGATATAGAGAAAGAGAGGACCGAACTTGGGTTTGGTTCCGTTGTATTGACAAAAAATCAGGTAAACAACCTAATTCCCCCATTTTTCCTCCCTTCCCTCCCTTGGAGAATCTCCCATGTTTCGGACTTTCACCGTAGTCGTGGTTGCTTGTTTGACGTTCGGCCTCGCCGGTTGTCGATTCTGCGCATCCCCTTACGATTATTGTTCACCAACGTTTACCGGCAATAATCATGAATTTTATCGCGGGAATCCGTGCCATCCAAACTACACGGCCGGTTCCCGATTTCTGGGAACGGAAGAAGTTTGTCGTTGCGGACAATGCAGTACTTGCGGGAGTTACAGCGAAAGCGGTTGCTCCTGTGGGACAGGACACGAGGACTTTGTGCCCGACGCAGAAGAGGAAAGCGTTCCCGTCACGAGAGCAATTACGCCGAGCGTAAAATCGGTCAAAAAGATGCCTGCTCCGCCGTCGCCGCCGGCTTCGCCGACGATTGCCGTTCCGCAGGCAATTCAGGAAACGTCCTCGCTGAAAAAGAGTGTTCAAACGCAATCGGCTCCGCGAGAATTGTCCGCTCCAAAACCGGCCGTTCCGCAAACGAATTACGCCAAACAAGCGGTGCAAAGTTTGAACGATTCGGATTTCAGCGATCCCGACACGATGCTCAGCGAACTGAAAGAACTCAATCCCGACGCCGTTGAGGTCAAGATTATCGGGTTTGAATAATACAGTAGAGGGCATGGGGCATAGAATTGAGTCGGCAGACCGCAGACCGCAGACGGCAGACGGCAGAATCTTTTCCCTTTGCCCTCTTTCCCTTTCTATGCCCTTGCCTACGGCCTATGCCCTTTCCAGACCCTCATCTTAACGAAGAGGACGCGAATCAAGGCGTTCCTCTTGTCGAAACGGTCGTCGAACAAGCCCCTCCCTGGTTGTTCAGCACGGCGGTCCATCTCGTTGTCATGATCGTACTGGCAATGTCCGTTTCGCAAACTTCCCCCACGTTGATCCGGGAAATCATCTTGCAACCTGTCGATCTGGCCACCGAACCAAACGACGATGAAGGCGAAGAGAAGATCGTCTATAACGTCAGAATCGGTGATCCAAACCTGCCCGTTTCGCCGATTTCCGGAAACGATCCTTACGACGGAACCGAAATTCCGATCTGGACCGAAGAGGACGCTCCTTCGGACATGGAAATGACGGACCTCCCACGCAATGTCGGGCCGAAAACCGAAAATCCCAATGCACTGGGATTCGGAACCGAAAATCCGGATCGTACCCCCATTTACTCGATGTACGAAGGACGAGGTGAAAATGTCCGGCGAACACGCATGTTTAATGGCGGCGGCAACGAAACGACCGAAATGGCGGTTGAGCGTGCTTTGGCTTGGTTGGCCCGGCAACAGTATCCCAAAGGGTATTGGTCACTTCGTCGCGGTCCGAGAAACAATTCTTACGAGACCTCCGGAGTCGATAATTGGGTTGCCGCAACCGGTTTGGCCCTCCTTGCGTTTCAAGGACACGGCGAAACCTGCGACCGGGGCAATTATCAAAAAAATGTGAAGGAAGGATGGGCTTGGCTCCTGTTGCAACAGGATGATGCGGGTTGTTTTTATCAACCCAAAACACGGACGACGGAAGATCATAACCATCCGCTTTATACGCAGGGAATCTGCACCATTGCGATTTGTGAACTTTATGCGATGACCGGCGATCCGGTACTCAAAGAACAACTTCGCCTCCCGGCCCAGAAAGCGATTGACTACTGCGTGAACAGCCAGACAAGCAGCGGCGGCTGGAAGTACGGAGCAAACGATTACCAAAGCGATTTGTCCGTAACCGGCTGGATCGTGATGGCGTTGCACAGCGGACGGATTGCCGGTCTTGACGTGCCGCAGGAAACTTATGATCGTGTTACGTCATTCCTTGACGACATCGGTGAAGCAGGAAGCAAGTATCCTTACCAGAAGGGGATGAACGTCGTCCGAAGCATGACCGCCGAAGGGTTGTTCTGTCGACAAATTCTCGGCTGGGACCGGGACGATCCGCGACTTCTCGAAGGGGCCGATTGGCTTTTGCAATCGGAGAACCTCATCTGTTTCACCGGTCGGGACGAAATGAATCGCAGAAATCCTCGTGACGTTTACTATTGGTATTACGCGACACTGATGTTTCACAATCACGGCGGACACCCCTGGAAAACGTGGAACGAGACGATGATGCAACGGGTCTGCGAAAACCAGGAAAGGAAAGAAGGGGAAAACAAAGGTTCCTGGAACCCAATCCTTCCCACCCAGGATACTTACGCCTCGGAAGGGCGACTCTACGTAACCTGCCTGTCAACCTATATCCTCGAAGTCTACTACCGGCATCTGCCGATCTATCGGCCTGTACGATGATGGCAGAAAGGAATAGGTCATACCCGCCTCTTACACGATCAACATTGCGTCGCCGTAGCTGAAGAAGCGGTATTCCTGACGAATCGCTTCCTGGTACGCTTTCTTTATCAGCTCGTCGCCGCCGAAAGTTCGAACGAGAACATAAAGCGTCGATTTGGGGAAATGAAAGTTCGTCAGCAAGCAATCGACCGCCTTAAACCGATACGGCGGACGGATAAATAGATCGGTTTCCCCCCGAAATTCGTGCAAAAGTCCGTTTTCGTCCGCTGCCGATTCGAGAACCCGAACCGAGGTCGTTCCAACGGCAACCGTTCGACCGCTCTGTTTTCTTCTGGCGTTGATTTGGCCGGCGATTTCCGTCGAAATCGTGCCCCATTCCGAGTGCATTTGGTGCTCCGAAAGTCGCTCTACGGCAATCGGCTTGAACGTTCCTACGCCGACGTGAAGTGTGATCGGAAATCGGGCGGTCCCTTGGGCTTCGATTGCGTCCAAAAGCGGCGGCGTAAAATGCAGACCGGCGGTCGGAGCGGCGATTGCGCCCGGCTTTTGAGCGAACACCGTTTGGTAATCGGTTTTGTCCGACTCGTTCATTTTTCCACTTCGAATGTACGGCGGAATCGGAATCCAGCCGACCTTTTCCAACGCAGCAAACGTATCGTCGTCGGTTCGCGGCTTCACGAGCCAGCTTCCTTCGTCCGATTTGGCGACCATCTCCAGAGGAAAGCCGGTTTGTCCGTTCGGAGCGACCAACGTGATCGTTTCGCCGGGAATCAATCGTCCCCGGGTTTTGCACAGGATTTTCCAGAGCCGGTCCGGTCCGAATCCCAGGAACAAGCCTTCCCATTTCCCGCCGCTTCGGGAACGATTGCCGATCAACCTCGCCGGAATCACTTTCGTGTCATTGAAAACAAGCGTGTCTCCAGGGTAAAAATAGTACGGTAAATCGTGAACGTGTTTATGTTCAATCGTACTACTTTCCCGATGGACGACCAAAAGCCTCGCCGCCGACCGGTCCGCAAGCGGATGTTGTGCGATCAAGTGTTGCGGTAGTTCGAAATCGTATTCAATGAGAGCGTCGGACATGGACATCGAGTTGTGGGAATGGAAAATCGCCTTAGGAACAGTACAAAAATAACAACTGCATTTTGTGATTGGCAGCCGGGAACGGAGCGCAGTGAAGTGGCCGGATTTCCCAGCGGTTTGATCCGGTTACTGCGCTGCGCTCCGTTCCCG
>CAZNVM010000517.1:0-21436 GCA_964576215.1 uncultured Planctomycetaceae bacterium | reverse complement strand
AAAAAAAAACAAACAATTTCCCCCAACCCCCCCCCCCCCCCCCAGTTTAACAGGGTTTGAGTCTTTCATGGTCATAAAAAAAGTCCTTTCTTCCGGTCGCCGGAAAAGAATTGTGGGTTTGCCCGTTTCAGAGCCGCAATCGTGAGATTGCGTTGGTTTTCTCGCAATCTCACGATTGCGGCTCTGTTTTCTGGCACGTATCCGTTTTTGGCGGTGCTCTCTCCCCCCGGAAACGCTCCGAGGACACACCACCATTAATCCCATTCTAATCAGAACCGAAAAAAAATCAAGAGAGATTCCTGAAAAACCACGAATACACGCAAGAGAACTGCATTGTTTAAAATAGATCGAAATTAAGGCCCCCCCTGGGAACGCGGGCATCTTGCCTGCCCCCGGGTTCGCAGGCTTCCAGCCTGCCTCGCGCAGGCAAGATGCCTCGCGCAGGCAAGATGCCTGCGTTCCCAGGGACTTTGCAGTTCTCTTGCGAATACACGAATATCACGGCCCCATTTTTCCTCTTGCTTCATTCGGACGAATTTCGTAATATCCCGGTCCGAATTAGCCTAAAATCCCCAAAAACCTAAAAAATGAAACACGGTTACTTGTACCAGCTTTTATTTGGCGAAAGCTCCTGGAGATGCTCTGCGCTTATCGTTGCCGTAGGAATGATGATCGGACTTTTGCCCAAGGAGAATCTCCTTGTCGTTTTTTTCGCGTTGGTTTTAGTGCTGATTCCCGGTCGATTGATTTACGCAATCGCGTCCATCGCCGGTTTTACGCTCCTGTCGATCCCTCTGGACCCGATCGCGGACCGAATCGGAACCCAATTGCTCGACAATCCGGCGATTCAAACGTTCGGTTCAACACTTTACACGTTCCCTTTGGGGGCGTGGACGATGCTCCACAACACCGTTGTCGTCGGCCAATTATTGATCGGTTGTGTACTGTTTTTGCCGGTGTACTTTTTGTTTGGAATAGCCGTCAGTCGTCAGTCGTCAGCGGTCAGCAATCGAACTGACCGCTGACCGCTGGCTACTGACGACAGACTCCTCATTTACTATGAAAATCCTCATTTCGCGACTCCTTTTAATTGCCACGATTCTCGTTGCGGTTGGGGCTGCGCGGAATTGGCTTGCACAGCTTGCCGTCGTCACCGTGGTCAAGTCGCAAACGGGATTGGAACTTTCGGTCCGCTCAACCTCGTTCGAACCGCTCCAGGGTTCGCTCCGGATGGAAGGGATCAAAATTCCGATGGGGCAGGAATTTGCAACCGTCGATTCGTTCGACGCCGTGCTCAACACGAACGATTTTCTGAAGAAACTGTACCGGCTCGAAAGCGTCGAGATTCGCGGCATCCATTACAAAGCGGACGCTTCCGACGAAACCCGATGGTTCGTTCCGAACGAAATGTGGGACCGCTTCAAAACGCGGTTTCCCGACTGGTTCACGCCGAATCTCGATCACGATCGGACGACTCTTCTGACCGGTAAGCTCGATTCAGAAACGCTTGCATTGCTCCGGCAGCAATTCGAATCGGCCCAATACGCCGCCACGATGTCCGAAAAGTGGAACAGGGAACTCCAGCCGCTGTTCCAAAAAACGCAGACGATTTCGCAGCGAATCGAGCGAATTCGCTCCGCCGTCCAAGGAAACAATCTCAATCCGTCCACGCTTGCCGTCGTGTTGCAGGACGCCGGATCGCTGGAAACGGATTTGCGTAACGTGATCGCCGAATCGCAAAAACTCCAAAACGTCGCGAAAAACGAAGCACTGACGTTGAAACAACACCTCAACAGCGACGTTGAAAAAATCAGAAATCTCAAACCGCCGAAAATCGATCAGCAATTCGTTTCCGAAATCCTGATCGGGCCGGAACTGAACGAGCAGTTGGCGACGATCCTCGCCTGGGTCGAGTCGGTCGGCGTAATGATGAACGAGCAAACGGAAAGCAAGCCATCGGCATGGTTTGACACCAAACGGCTTCCCGGTACGGATATTGTCTTTGAAAGCCGTAAAAATCTCACCGAATACTGCATCAAGCGGGCGGAGTTCGACGGCGATTTGACGTTCGGAAACGCGCCGGTTTACTTCGTGGGCCGAATGTTCGATCTTGCGTCCCCCGCCGCAAATGGGGAAGAAGCGACGACAATCCAACTTTGTCTGGATTCGGTGCCGCTACCACAAGATCGGGACGAATTGTTCCCTGGGACCGCAGGCATCTTGCCTGCCTTTGAGCAGTCTGGAAGCCTGCAATCCCAGGGAAGAATCCAGGGAAGAATCTACATTACGGCGATTCTGGACCGGCGTTCGAATGTTCCCTGCGAAAAATATCTCATTGCTTGTCCGAACATGGAATTGCCGGGCCGGGTTTTGGGCCGGGAAGACAACCTTGCGTTTTCCGTTTCGCCGGGTGTTTCGCAGTTTTACGCCGTCATAGACCGCGTCGGCGAAAATCTCGACGGACGGATTCGGTTTTCGCAATCCATGATTCGCATGACGCCAACGTTGCCGCCGCAAATGCGGGGTTCGGAGCTTGACGCCATGCTCACGTCGATTGCAAGGGGTATTGACCGGATCGACGCCGAACTGACGGTAACAGGAACGGTCGAAAACCCGCAAATCCGGGTACAAAGCGATCTCGGCGAACGGTTTGCGGCAAGTCTTGAGCCGGTCCTGCTCGGCAAGTGGAACGATTCGCGGCTACTGTTGGCAAACGAGTTGAACGGAAAAACGAACGACGCCTTGAAGCAGGTCGGCGGCCTGTTTTCCGAACAACTGGACCCGCTCTTGAACCAGTTGAACCTTGCCCAATCGCAACTCACCGGCGGCAATCCCAACACGTCGGTACAGCAAGTCGTTCAATCGCTCCTGTCCGGCGATTCCCAATCGACCAAGCAACAATTGCAGCAACAGGGAACACAGTTGCTCAATAACACCATTCAAAAAATGAGAAATGAGAAATAAGAAATGAGAAACAAAAAAGTACCACTCTGCTTTCTGCCGTCAGTCGTCGGCCGTCTGCTATCTGCCGTCTGCCGTCTAACGGTCGTCTGCTGTCTGCTGTCTGCGGTCTTTGGCGGTTGCGCTTCTTACAGGCCGCCGGTTTCCAACTTGCCCTGGTTGACCAATTCTCCGAATGAAAACAGTCAGGAATTGATTCCGACGCACAACCATGAAGCCCTTTGGGAAGCGATTGCCGAAGCAGTTAGCCTGACCTTTACGATTGCCAGCGAGGAACCGATTCGGGCATTCGACAACATTCTGACGGAAGGACGTTTGGAAACGGAACCGAAAATCGGAGCATCGGTGCTTGAGCCGTGGCACGACGATTCCGTAACACTGGGGGACCGAATCGAATCGACGTACCAAACGATCCGGCGCAGAGCGGTCGTTCGCGTGATACCGGAGGAGAGCGGATTTTTGGTTCAGGTGATCGTCTACTGCGAAATGGAAGACTTGCCAAAACCGATCAAGTCGAACGCTTCGGCAACGCTGTTTCAAAAAACGACCCCTTCGGAACGGGTTACGCAACAAGGACCGGTCTTGCCGGAATCCAACGGCTGGTTTCTCATTGGTCGGGACCCGGCCCTGGAAAAACAGATTCTCCAGCAAATCCTTTTCCGTTTCAGAAATCCCCCCAATCTCATCCGAGCCGCCGAACCGGAACTGTTTTAATTCACGTTAATTTCCAATTCACGGTTCCGGGCGTGCTTTCGACGTAGGTGATTGTGAAGGCGTCCCGGTATCGGCCTTCGCACATTCGGCGAACGCTTTCTTCACGCATCCAGATCACGCTCGGCGGATCGTTTTCGGTTTTTCCAACGCCGTAAACCTTTCCCCAACTGTTCATCAGGGCCAAATAGGGTCGTCCGTCGATTTCACGGTAAGCGACAAACGCCGTTGCATGAGACCAACTGCCGCGAAGAACGCCGGTCTTGACACCATTGACGTAACTCGGCGTGTTGGAAACCGCAACCGAATTGCCCAGCGCGACCGGATGTCCTGCCCGAACGCAGAGCAAAATCGCGTCGCTCATTTCCCGCGACGAAAGGTGTCCCAAATAGCAACAGCCGGCCTGAAACGGTTCCGCGTCGTCCGTTCGCTTTCGCCAATCAACACGGCTACGAATCGCTTCGGCGTAGGTTCCGACTTTGCGAATCGGAAAGCGTCCGTATCGATTGATACCATTGAGCACCATCGACAGGCTCGCTCCGCCGCCGTGATACCGGGCGTCTTCCCGACCAAGAATCCACGCCGGGTACGGGTTGGTCGGAACAAACTCCAATTCAATCCCGTCGGCAAGATGCTGTAAAAGCATACACCAACTTGCCGTGTCCGCTGCGAAACCGGCGCAAGTGCCGAGTGAACCCTGGTTCGGATCGGTCCAGGCAATTCCGAACCTTTCCGCAACGATCCAGGGCCAATCGCAGATTCCGGCCTGACGCTGCCGATCACGGTAATCGGCCCGGTCCGAGACAATCGGCTTGAAATCGAACCAATGCACGACCGGCGGCTTGTCGGTTTCGTCCCAGGGATAATTCCCGACCGGGGCCGACGAAAGAAACGTATTGAGCGATTCCGGAAATTCCGATTCCGGACACCAACCTGAGGAATTCATCATAAATGAGAAATAATAAATGAGAAATGAGAAACACATCTGCCGTCTGCCGTCTGCTATCTGCCGTCTATCCTGCCGTCCGTCAACTGCCGTCTTACCTCGCCGTAAACGTTTTTCATCCGTTGCAGGTTGTTCGGTTCTGCCATGCAACGTTTTTCAATTTCGTCGGCAAGTGAATCGAGAAATTGCGTCCAGAGTTTTTTGGACTCTGCGGAACAGGCAAGCAGTTTCGGAGCGAGGCACGTTCTCAAACCGGCTCTTGCCGCCGGAGCGGAACGGACGGAACCTTGCTGGATTCCGTCGGCAATCGACTGGAAACACGCCGCAAACATCTCCTTTTCCGCCGTGTAGTTTTTCGTCCGCGAAAGCTCGACCGTTTTCGTCCGCATCCACGCTCCGAGATCGTCCGGGTCAGGCTGCGGTTCAAGTTCGTCTTCGACGCCGTTGGAGAACGTTTTGCTGAGGATTCTTGGCTGACCGTCAACGACAATCGCGGCGCAAACCGTGTAAATTCCCGAATCAGGCGACGCAAAATAGAGTATTCTGCCCGACGTATCGACGGACCATTTGCCAAGCGATTTGTCGAGTGGTGCCAAGCACCAATCGGCGGGTTCGCTCGTTTCAAAGACGACCAGATTTCCCCGATACGCCGATTGCGGACCGAGAATTTCGGGAACACGCTCTTCCGACAAAACCGGCGTGGTGAAAAGAAACAGCAGGAGAATAAGGGACGATAATTTTTGCATCGAAGACAGCACCATCGGAAAATTTTTCGGAAATGAAAGCGGACTCAGTATATCCGACTTTTCCCGCAATCCTCGAAAGAAATGGAAATTTTTCGGAAAAAGCGTTCTTGAGTCCGAAAAATGCGGTCTGAAATCGTTTTGACGCGGCCAAAAAGTTTTGCATTTTTATTTTAGTCGCCTCGCCCTGCGAGGCAAAATTTCTCCGGACTTTGTTGACGGGTGAAAGTCAATGGGATAAAATCGCGGAAGTATCGGCATTTTTTCTGCAATCCCCGACCTTCAAAACACCATGACACCAGCAGACCCCCAAGTCATTACCGGAGCGTTCGGTTATTCCGGTCAATACATCACACGGCGTCTGCTTGATGCCGGGGTGGCGGTTCGAACCCTGACGAATTCGTCACGCCGCATTGCCGAATGGGACCGGTGTGTTGAAGTATACCCGTTTCATTTTGACGATCCGGCAAAATTGGCCGAGTCACTTTCCGGAGCAAAGGTACTCTATAACACCTATTGGGTTCGGTTCAATCACAAAACGTTTAATCATTCGTCGGCTGTGGAAAACACTCTCAAGTTGTTCGAAGCAGCCAAAGCGGCGGGAATTGAGCGGATCGTTCACACAAGTATCACCAACCCATCGGAAGACTCGCCGCTGGAATACTTTTCCGGCAAGGCGGTACTGGAAAAAGCGTTAATTTCGTCCGGCATTTCCTACGCAATCCTTCGCCCGACGGTTCTTTTTGGCAACGAGGATATTTTGATCAACAATATCGCCTGGATGCTTCGCTCGTTCCCGGTCTTTGGGATTTTCGGAGATGGAAAATACCGGCTCCAGCCGATTTTCGTCGACGATTTTGCCGCCTTGGCCGTCGAGCAGGGGAAATTCCGGGACAACCGAATCATCAACGCAATCGGACCGGAAACGTTCACGTACCGGGAAATGGTTGAAATGATTTCAGCAATCGTTCTCGGCAAAAAACGCCCGATGGTGTCAATCCCGGACGGTGTCGGCCTGGCGGTCGGAAAACTCATCGGGTGTCTGACCGGTGATGTCGTGATTACCCGGGAAGAAATTCAAGGTTTGAAGTCCAACCTCCTTTACGTTGACGACCAGCCGGCAGGAACGACCGCCCTTTCCGACTGGTTGCGGGAACACCGTGACACCATTGGAAAACGGTACGCCGGTGAACTGGCCAGGCGGAAGGGATGATTTTAATATTCTCGTCGCACTGGGGGCGACGGCTAAATATCGCCGCATTAGGTGCGGCGGCTAAACGAGCAAACAATGATGGACCGCGACGAACTGGCTTTAACCTATTTGGAACAGCTTCCTTTTGAACCTTACCCGTTTCAGGAGCAGGCGATTTTGTCGTGGTTTTCTTCGGAGCAAGGGGTTTTGGTCTGCGCGCCGACCGGGATGGGAAAAACGCTCATCGCCGAGGCCGGGCTGTATGAAGCCTTGAAAACCGGGACCAGAGCGTATTACACGACGCCGCTGATCGCATTAACCGAACAGAAATACCGCGAAATCCAAACGGCTGCCGAGCGTTGGGGCTTTGACAAAAGCGACGTCGGACTCATTACCGGAAACCGCCGCGTCAACCCGGATGCGAGAATCCTTGTCGTCGTTGCGGAAATTTTGTTCAACCGGCTCTTGGGCGTCAGCGGACTGGATGAAAAGAGTACAAATTTCTTTCCCGATGTCGAAGGAAACGAAGAATACCTCAGGCGTGCTCTTTCGTTCGACGACGTGTCGGTGATCGTGATGGACGAATTTCACAACTTCGCCGATCAGGAGCGCGGAATCGTTTGGGAATTTTCGCTCGGGCTGTTGCCGAAACATGTTCGGACGCTTTTGATTTCCGCAACGGTCGGAAACGCTTACGAGTTCGTCTCCTGGTTGCGTAACACCACGCAGAGACGCCTGGAACTTGTCCAGAGCACGGAACGCAAGGTTCCGCTCACGTACCAGTGGGTCGGCGAGGAACTGCTCGTTGAACAGCTTGAAAAAATGTACGAACAAGGAACGGACGACGAATCCCGCTTGACACCGGCCCTTGTGTTTTGCTTTGACCGAAACGAATGCTGGGACGTCGCCGACCAGATTCGCGGACGCAATGTAATTACGGCGGAACGACAAAAAATCATCGCCGGACGGCTCGAACAATACGATTGGACGCAAGGGGCCGGGCCGAAACTCAAGCAGCTTTTGCTACGCGGCGTCGGAATCCATCACGCCGGAATCCTCCCGAAATACCGGCGTATCGTCGAGGAATTATTCCAGGAAAAACTTCTTTCGATTTGCGTCTGTACGGAAACTCTGGCAGCGGGAATCAACCTTCCGGCCCGAAGCGTGGTGCTACCGACGCTGATGAAAGGACCGCCGGGGGAAAAGAAACTGATTGATTCCAGTACAGCCCACCAGATTTTCGGACGTGCCGGAAGACCGCAGTATGACACCGTGGGGTTCGTGTTCGCTTTGGCACACGAGGACGACGTGAGAATCGCCCGGTTCAGGGTGAAGTACGACCAGATTCCCGATGACACCAAAGACCCGAAACTCCGGGAAATGAAAAAGAAGATGAAGAAAAAAATGCCGACCCGGCGAACGACGGAACAGTATTGGGTCGAAGCAAATTTTTTAAGCCTGCAAAAATCTCCGCCGGGCAACCTGACCTCGCGCGGCGAATTTCCGTGGCGGATGCTTGCACACATTATCGCAACCGACCCGGACATTGCGACGATCCGCAATCTGGTCGGCAAGCGGCTCATGGGTGTCAAGCGGCTTGCAACAGGGCAAAAGGAACTCGATCACAAATTGCTGACGCTTTGGCGCGGCGGTTACATTCAACTTGTGCCGGACCCCAGGGATTTCGGGATCGAAGGGACGTTCGAACAGGAGCAAGCGGAATTATTGGCACGAAAAAAAGAGGTGACGCCGCAACCGAAAAACGAGACGTTCGGGGCCGGGATTTTTGACGAGTTCACTCAAGAGCCGGAGTCTGTGACTCCGATCATTGAACCGGAACCGCAACACCCGGAGTCACAGACTCCGGCTCTCGAAACGGTTTACGAACCGATTTCCGCGTATCCGACGCCGCAGTTGCCGGAGTTTTTGAAGCTGCGTGGTATCAATCCGCTTTACGGGATTTTTTTATTGAAACATTTTTCCATCGCCGACCGTGCGGAACGGATTCAGGCACTGGAAAGCGTACTGGAGCTTCCCACGTCCATCGGGCGGTTCGTTCGCGTTCCGAAGCAGAGTGAACTTCCCAGCGGTCCGCTTGCGACGGAGCGGCTCGACAAAATGCTGCTTGATCTCGGCCTGGCGACGGTTGACGAGCTGGTCGAAAAATCGGAGGAAGAACGCCGGGAAGAATGGGAACGCCGCAAACGGGCCGGGATTCACGCCGACGAACCTGTTTTCGTACTGAAACTTGCGGAAAAGCTCAAGCGGCTTTTCGATTACGAATATCCCGGCGTCGAGGTCCGGGTCAACGCCGTTTGGGCGGCGGGGGATATTTTGCTCGAATTTCAAGGCGACTTCAACAAGTACATCACGAGCAACTCGCTTCAAAAACAGGAAGGGATTATTTTCAGACATCTCTTGCGAATGATTTTGCTTCTGGAGGAATTGTCCGAGTTGACACCACCGGAAATGAACCCGGAAGAGTGGAAAGCGGAACTTACCGAACTGGGAAACATGCTGGTCGAATGTTGTCGCAAAGTCGATCCCTCCAGCACGGAAGAAACGCTCAACTTCTCCAAAACGAAATCGATTGCCGACGCGATTTAATTACGAATTACGAATTACGAATTACGAATTGCCTCGTGCATGCTCCTGATGCCTGATGAGGTAATGTTACGCCCGCAGTCGGCCTCAAGGTACTTGAAAATTCAGAGTGAATCAGGTAGAATGGTGAACATAGGGGGTGTTTCATGTTACGAAGGGAATAAGGGAGCAATAAGCATAAATCAAATCAACTTTCTGGTTTGCGTGTTGAGAAAAAACGACCTAATTTCGCGGCTACACCCAAAAGTTTTTCCGGCAAGATACCTGTTGTCCCAGAATTTCTCATTTCTCATTTCTTATTTTTTATTTTTTATTTTTTCATGTACATTTCACTCGATTGGATTTCTGATTACGTTGATCTTTCCGGGCTTGACCCAAAGGAGATTGCCAACCGGCTCACCCTTGCAACCGCCGAGGTGGAAGGGATTGAGCGGATCGAACGCTTCGTTGACGGCGTTCTGGTTGGCAAGGTCGTTGCCGCCGAACCGATTGGCGACAAGTTGACGTTTTGCACCGTCGATTGCGGGTCGAAAACCTTTACCACCGTCTGTGGTGCTCCGAACGCCAGGGTCGGACTCGTCGCCCCGTTTGCTCCCGCCGGATGTGTGCTTAAAGGGAACATAAAAATCGAAAAAGGGACCAAAAATGGCAAGCCGTCCGAGGGGATTCTCTGTTCGGCGGCGGAACTGGGGATGAGCGATTGGCATGAAATCGTTTTCGAGTGTCCGCCCGACACAAAAATCGGAGCTGCATTCGCTGATTACGTCCCGAAATTCGACACCCTGATCGAGGTGGACAACAAGAGTTTGACGCACCGCCCTGATCTTTGGGGGCATTACGGTTTCGCAAGGGAATTGGCCGCGATTTTTGACCGTCCGCTCAAGCCGGTTGCGGTGGAGGATTTTTCGAAGTACGATGCTTTGCCGGAATATCCGCTTGAGGTGGACGATTTTGAGAACTGTCCCGCTTATGGTTGTGTTGAGATCAAGTTTGAGGGGAAAGCGACCGTCCCTTCGCCGATTTTCATGCAGCGACGGCTTCACGCCCTCGGACAGCGGACCTACAACCTGTTGGTGGACGTGACGAATTACGTCAACCTGGGGCTTGGACAGCCGACCCACGCGTTTGACGGCGATCTCGTGTCCGGGATTCGCGTCGCCCAAAGCAAAACGGCAAGGAAATTCAAAACCCTCGACGGACAGGAGCGCAATCTGCTCCCGGAAGACCTGTTGATTTACGCCACTCTCAGAGCAAAAAACAACGCTTTGGAACCGGTTGCATTGGCCGGGATCATGGGCGGCTTGGAAACGGAAGTCTCCGACGCCACGAAAACGCTTTTGCTGGAAAGTGCGAATTTCAAAGCAGGCCGGATTCGGCGGACGGCAGGTCGGTTGAATTTGCGCACCGACGCCTCGCAACGGTACGAAAAATCGCAGCCGCCGTGCAATGTTCGCTTCGGAGCACAGCGAATCGTGCAGCTTCTCCGTGAGGCAGGCTTGCCGCTGACGATTTCAAGCCGGTTCACCTCACGCGGCAATCTCGCCGAGGAAACGCGAACTATCCGGCTTGAAGCAGGAAAGCTGGAGCGGTTGGCCGGGATCGAGTTGCCGCGTGAAAAGGTTGTTGCGATTCTCCATTCGCTTGGATTTTCCACCGATTACGACAAGACCGGAAATCTCACGGTCGGCGTTCCCCCGTTTCGAAGTGCCCGCGATATTTCGATCCCGGAAGATATTGTCGAAGAGGTGCTTCGGATTTACGGGTACGATAATATCCCGCCAAAGTTACCGATTGCCCCTCTGAACCCGCTCCATGTTGAAAAATCTTTGCGGCTGGAACATCGGGCGAGAAAACTCCTTGCGGCGTCGCACCGGTTTTGGGAGGTTCACAATTACGTTTGGACCAACGACGGCTGGACCGCGAAGCTCGGCTTCGAGCCGGGCGAAACGCTGGTTTTGAAGAACCCGGCGGCCCAGGGGGAAGGCCGGTTGCGGACGACGCTTTTGCCGAATCTGTTTGCGATTGTCCCGAAAAACCGCTCGCTTCGGGACCGGTTTCGGATTTTCGAGCTGGGGCACGTTTACCTGCCGGGTCCGTCGCGTGATATTCCGGCCAAAGCGAACGGCGATTTCGACACCGGTTGCGACGAAGTGGCCCGGCTGGCTGGCGTTTCGTTCCAGCAATCCGGTTCGACTCTGGAAGAGCATTACCTCTCGATCAAGTCGACGGTCGAGGATTTGATCGTCCTGTTCGGAAGCGGCGAACCCCGATTCGTCGCCCCGGAAAGTTCTGACCCGCTTGTCCCCTGGTTCTCCGCCGGGGAGTATGTTGAGATTTTGGTACAAAATACAGTCGTCGGGCACTTGGGGGTGATCGGCAAGACGCTTTTGGAAAAAATCTCGCCGGAAGGGGGGCAAATCGTTTGGTTCGAGTTGTTCCTTGACCGCCTTGCCGGGGAACTTTACCCGAAGGACCGGTTTACGGATTTGCCGAAATTTCCCGGTTCCTGGCAGGATTTCTCGCTGGTCTGGGAGATCGGCAAAGGGTTCGCGGAGTTGGAAAAGGTGCTTGACCAATTCGCTCACCCGCTTATCAACCGCCGGGAGTTCGTCGTCGCCTACAAAGGGAAAGGGCTGGAAAAAGGGACCGCCAGTTATTCCTTCCGCTACTGGATCGGGGCGGAGGATCATACCCTGAGCGGCGAGGAGATTGATGCGTTTCACTCAACGTTTTTAGGGTTTCTCAAGGATCAGGGGATTGCGCTGAGGAGTTAAAACAATGCTTCCACTTTTCGCCGTAAACCCAATCAGAGCCGCGCATGGAGCCGGGGGCACCACTTACTCCGTGCGCGGCTCTGATTGGGTTTACGGTTTGTCAAGAAACAAACTATCTTACCCAAATTAAATAATCGTAAAGTCTTTCTATATCGATTATCACGGTTATTCTGATTCAAGGGATCAAGCCTCGTTTTCCGAATATAACGCATGAGAAGCGGCAGTATTTTGTGTATCTGCCCTAAAACTTTGCCGAGACTTCCCAAATTAACCTGCCCAGAGGGTTTACTGTTATGAAAAAAGGTTTACTTCCCCTTATTGTGTTTGTTTTACTGAGCGTTTATTCCTACGCTCAGAATTGTGCCCCATGCGGTCCGGCCCCATGTAATTGCAGTAGTTGCGATAATTCACGGGATTACTCTTGCGGAAACGAGTGCGATGCCTGTTTTCAGCCTTGCATTTACGTCCCGTGCTTTTACGGTCGTGCCGATGCCGTGCTTTGGAACATCGGTGCGAACAACCGCACCCTTGTGGAACGGCTTAATCCGAGAACCGGAAATAGTGACCCGGCATTTGACGCCAATGATTTCGGTAGGTCCGGTGGTTCGCCCCGGATTCTGCTCGGAATGAATCTCACCTCGCTCTTGGGAGTTGAGGGACAATACAACGGATTCCAAAATTGGCAATCCACCAAGACACTTACGGGAGCACACGATCTTCGTCTGCCGGGAGCACTCGGAGAGGTAACCGGCGGATGGGGAGAAGATTTTTTCGGTTCAGACCGAATGACCCTGTTTTCCGAAACCAGTTTTCATAGTGCCGAACTCAATCTTGTCCGTCGAACCCGCTATCCGTCGCTCGTTTGGCTCGCTGGATTTCGGTACTTCAATTTTGAAGAAAATTTCGACCTGATGTCAGCCCCCTTTGCAAACCAGGGATCCTATCAGTTCAGTAATTACGCTGCCGCCACGACGAACAACCTTTACGGTGGACAACTCGGAGCAAAATGGGACCGGCTCATTACCGACCGTTTCGGCCTGCAAGCCGTTGGAAAGACCGGGGTTTACTCCAACGAGGCGCGACAAAAAAGCTACATTTGTGAAGGCCCCCGTTACGATGGCAATTCCAGTCTTAACGTGCCCCAGTCCGATGACGTGAAAAAGACGTACACTTCGTTATCCGGCGAAGTGAATTTGGGTGGGTACTTCAAAGTAACGCGAAACGTGTCCATTGTCGGCGGTTACAATTTTCTGTGGATCGGTGACGTTGCCCGGGCCGCCGACCAACTCGATTTTGACCGTCTCCCGCTTGTAGGTCGAAACCGGACCGTAACAACCGACACGCTCTTCCTGCACGGGGCCAGCGTCGGTGTCGAATGGAATTTTTAAGTGAATCACGGTGGGGAAGTACCGTAGCGAGGGGGTCTTGTCAACAGAAATTGTTGGCAAGACCCCCTCGCTCTGTGCAGGAGGATTGCAAAGTCCCCGGGAACGCAGGCTTCCAGCCTGCGCGAAGGTTGCGGAATGGAGTCTCCGCCCTACGTAGGTAGGATGCCTACGAACTCACTGGCAGGCTGGAAGCCTGCGTTCCCAGGAAAAAGCGACTTTGCAATCCTCCTGTCGCTCTGTGTAGACACGGCGACCGTTTTTCGGTATGATGGCTTCTTCCAATCCCATTTCAGCCGCGTTTACCGCCTTGGTCCTGCCATGTCATTTTTTCCGTCGCATCGTTACCGTCGTCTTCGTTTCGAACCGCTCGAAAGCCGCGAACTTCTTGCCGTTTCCGCCGTCGATCCATGGACCTCGCCGGTCGTATTCAAAGACGCCCTCTTTTTTGCCGCCCGAACTGCCGAACATGGCACCGAGCTTTGGAAATCCGACGGTACGGAAGCCGGGACCGCCATGCTCAAAGATATTTGGCCAGGGACAGACAATTCCGGGGTTTCACAGTTGACACTGTGCGGCCAAACGCTTTTCTTCACGGCGGACAACGGAACTCATGGCATTGAGCTTTGGAAAACCGACGGTACCGCCAACGGAACCGTCATGGTCAAGGACATCTGTCCGGGAAAAACCGACAGCGGTCCGGACAAGCTGACGGTGGTTGGTAACACCCTCTTTTTCATTGCCGACGACGGCGTACATGGCACCGAACTCTGGAAATCGGACGGCACGGCGGCGGGAACGGTGATGGTCAAAGACATTTGGGTGGGTGGCAACCCCGGTTGCGGCTGGTCGAGTGAATTGTGTGCGGTCGGAAACACGCTCTTCTTTTCCGCTCAAGCCGTCGAAGGAAACTACGAACTCTGGAAATCGGACGGCACGGCGGCGGGAACCGTCCTGGTCAAGGAAATTCGCAGCGGCAACATCGGTTCTTATCCGGCCCAAATGACTGCGGTCGGCAATACGCTTTACTTTACCGCTGCCGATGACACCACAGGAACGGAACTCTGGAAATCGGACGGCACCGCCGGCGGTACCGTACTCGTCAAGGACATTCGACCCGGTTCTTCCAGTTCGACACCGGCGAATTTCGTCGTTTTGAATAACACGCTTTATTTTTCGGCGGACAACGGCACCAACGGGTTCGAACTCTGGAAATCCGACGGTACGGCCGGTGGTACCACAATGGTCAAGGACATTTGTCCCGGCGCAGGCAGTTCCAATCCGTCGGAATTGACCGTGATGGGCGGTTATGTCTACTTTGCGGCAAACAATGGAACAGACAACATCGAACTCTGGCGGACCGATGGCACGGCAAACGGAACCGTGATGGTCAAGGAAATCCGTAGTGGTACCACAGGATCGAATCCAAAGAACCTGACCGTCCTGGGCAACACGCTCTATTTTTCGGCAAACGACGGAATCAGCGGCGTCGAACTTTGGAAATCGGACGGCACGGCCAATGGCACCGTTTTGGTCAAAGACATCCGGCCCGGTCCGGGCGACTCGAGTCCGTACCATTTGACACCCTACAAAGGGAAATTGATCTTTGCCGCAACCGACGACCACGATCCGTTACAACTTTTTCTTTCGGACGGCAGCGGCAACGGCACCAATCGGGTGATACCGTACAAAATTTTGCCGGTTGCGGTCATCGCCAATGCAACGAACCTTGCGGTCCGGAAAGGGTGCAGCCTGCTCCTTTCGGCGGCTCCTTCGCTTGACCCGTCCGGCAAGGGTTTGACGTACCTTTGGGACCTGCTCGGGAACGGAAATTACGTGGCGTACACCGGCGCAACGGTTTGGTTTTCCGCCGAAACGTTCAACGGAAAAACGGGAACCAAGCAGACGATCCGCCTGAAGGTCCGTGATGCCGAAGGGAATCTCAGTGAAGCCGCCTCTGCCGAAATAACGATTCTGAATGTGGCACCAACGTACTACGTGAATCACGGCGATCTCGTTGCCGGACAATTTACCCGATGGGAATTTTCCGCCGCCGACATTCCAGGCAGCGCGGTGATGAAATGGGTGATCAACTGGGGAGATGGCACGGAAACGGTGGTCAACGGCGGACCGAGGAACCACATTTCCGAGACGCACCGTTATCGGGAATCGAAAAATTACACCATCACGATTCGAACGACCGACCTTAACGGAATCGAATCGACGGCGACGCTCGGAATTCACGTTGCGGCCAAAACGCAAGCGGCTCCCCCGTGGGATGACGCCTTGACGTGGGACAGCCCCGAAGCCGGTCTCTGGGACGACGGCGACACAATAATCGCCGGTGCCCCTTATGGAGCGGACAACCGGAACACCTCGGAATACATGATCGGTAACGTTTATGTGACGCTGGTGTTAATGGAATCCAGCGGAAGCAGGGATCCCAACGTTACGAACTGGTCGACGACGCAACGGAACGACGTTATCAGAGAAGTGAGTACCGCCCTGAATTGGTGGGAAGAGATGTTCGTCAAATACAATCCCGATTCACAGATCAAATTGACGTTCACTCTCGACGTAACCTGGGCGGAAAATCCTTTCAGTACGTCTTACGAACCGATCAATCGGCCCCATACCGATGAATCGCTTTGGATCGGGGAATTTTTGACGGCTCAGGGTTATTCCGGGAGTTATTCGACGGCGCAATCGCACCTGACGGATCTGCGTGATTTCAATCACAAGCAACGGGAAACCTATCATACGGATTGGGCGTTTTCAATATTTGTCGTCAATTCAAGGGATACGTCAAACAATAAAATCAACAATGGTTACTTCACCGATAATTGGTTTGCCTATGGGTGGGTCGGCGGGCCGAGTTTCGTAATGACTTACGATAATGACAACTGGGGAATTGATGGCATGGCACTTGTTGCGGCACACGAGGTCGGACATATTTTCTATGCGTTGGACGAATATCCCTCCTCATCGGCCTGGTCGGAGAGAAGAGGTTATTACAATATTCAAAACACGAATGCGTATGATGGAAACCCGACTCCTTCGACCCGTGTCAGTTCCATTATGGCTGAAGCAACTTTGCAAAGGCCCGCTTTTAGCAATCTCACATCGTCGCCAGCTTCGCTCCAGATGGTCGGCTGGAGAGATTCCGACGGCGACGGCATCCTCGACGTTTTGGATGTGCCGTTGATTCTGACATCGATGTCGACAAACGCCTCTTACGATTCGACGACGAATCAATTCGACTTCAAAGGCACCAGTTCCGTCACGACGCTGACGAACCAAAATTCGAGCAGCAGTCCGAAACGCGACATCACACTCAACACGGTGGACAAGTTGCAGTACAAACTCGACGGCGGAGTTTGGATGACGTTGGACACGGCTTACGGGGGAACAACGAATGTCAATGTCAGCGCACAACTCGACGGCTTTGCCCCAGGCTCACACACCCTCCTGTTCCGAACGATTTGCGAAAGAACCGGCGTCACTTCCGGAGAGTTGACGTTTGCGTTCACGACTGTCGCGACGGCAACGCTGGACATCACTGGCACCGGCAACTTTGGTGCCGCCGACGTGAATTTGTTGTTGCGCTATCTCTTCAAATATAGCGGTACGAATTTGACTCACCTGCTGACGACGCAATCTCCAGAAGAAATCGTCGCCTATATCGAAGAAAACTTCATGTTGTTCGACATCGACGGCGACGGAGAGGTCAACGCCATCGACGCGAATTTGTTGTTGCGATATCTTTACAACTATGACGGCGACGATTTGACGCACTTGCTCGTGACAAGCAGTTCCACGCGAAAAACCGCAACCGAAATCGTTGCGTACATCGAAAGCGTCCTGCCGGAAGAGACGGCGAAAGCGACGTGCTTGCGGCAGATGCTTGATTTGGACCAATCGCAAAATTTCGGACAAAAAAGCAATGAAGTCGCGGACGTGATTTTTGCGGACGACGAGTTGTTCGCCGACGAGTGGTTCGATTTTGCCGGGAAAAGAAGCGATTTCTGGGACAACGTTTTTGAGGACGATCTCCTCGCAGAGTTGCAATCATAAGCACGATTGCAGGAAAAATGAAAAAGCGGAAACGGAGCGGTGTGCTCTGTTTCATTCCGGTATGGAAATCACGGTTCCCGGCGTGAGGTATCCGGCGTTGTCGCCGATGGTGTCCCGATTGAGTCGGTAAATTTCCCGCCAACGGGTTACGTCGCCGAGTTCCCGCTTGGCAATGTTAAAGAGATTGTCGCCATCCTGAATGGTGTATTGTCGGTTTTCGTTCTGTACGGCAAGCGTTTTCGTTTCGACCGGTGCCGGTGTTTGTCCGAACGGCAATGCCCGTCGTGTCTCGCTTGACGGTGTCTGAATTGCAACAGCGTTCTGATAACGCTGATTCGGTACGGCCAACTTCAGAGCAAGTGGTTCATTATCAGACGCATCAAGATTGCTCGACGCTTCGTCGTTTTCCTGGTACTGACTTGCAAACGGAGCCGCCGGTGCTGTCCGCTTTGCAAGTGCCGGTGTTTGCGGAAGCGGTAAACCGGCAACCGGCGAATCGGAAATCGTAATCAAGGCTCCTTGCGTTTCTCCCTGTAATGTCCGTGGCAGCTCCGCTTGAACCGGTTGAGACGACGCGAGCGAAAGGCTGGACGGTAACATCGATGGTTTCGGTTGTTCTGTGAGAACATCTTCGTTATTGTTCATAAGATCAAGATCGACACTCGGTAAATCCCAAGCGGTTGCCGATTCTTCCGGATTTTCACCGAACGTTGTATCAAGCGGGTCGACAGGCGAAACGCTCATAGCCGCAAAATCGGGTTCCTCCTCAATTTCCGGCGTTGAATATCTGTGAGCAACCGGTGGATTCTGCGTCGCCAATTGTACCGTCGTTTTGGAGGAGAAAAAGTCATCGTCTTTTTCAAACACAGGTTCTTTCTTTTCACCGGGATTCTCTTGGGATGCGACGGAATGTTCTTTCGCACCACGAACGGAAACAAATTGATACGCAATAACACCGCCGAGACAGAAACAGACCAACGCCGCCGCCGTAACGAGTTTCCACCTCGCCCTGCGCACGGCCTCATCGAAATCATCTTCGTTGAAAAATTCTTCCTCCCCGGCCTTTTCGTGTTCCTGTTTCAACAGTTCCGGGGACGGACTTCGGGACAATTCGGTCAATTGACGGCTTGTCGCTTCGATCTGCTGTTCCAGCAACGGGTCTTCGGACGGCAAATTTTTCTCTCGATTCAACTCCCGATTCTGCGAAAACACCGTAATTTTTTGTTCTTTCGGACCTTCGGCGGTAATGGACTCCAAGTACGACTGCTGGATATTTTTAGCTTTCGTAAAAATTGAAACGATGATTCGCCGAACAAAGCGGAAAATTGCTGCGAAAACCGAAAAAATCCCTCCTTTATTTTTCGGAGCCGCTGTGGAATCGTTCCGGGAAGTTTGTTCGACTTCGATTTCTTGAAAGTCGACGAAGGAATCCTCGTCGGCCCCATCAGGAATCTGTGGTTTAAGGCCGTGTTTTTGGGCTTGTCGGTATTTCCATCGTGCTCTGGCGGACATTTCAACCTCTTTTCGAAAAAGATTTTCGAGAGAAACAGGGCGAAGTCTACGAAATTTTTCCGAATGAATCCAGAGCAAAATGAGAGATTTTTTGCAAAAAAGCGGAAGACACAACGCAAATTACGCCGTATTTTACAAGAGGCCGATGGCTGCCGGGAGCGTGAGCAACGTCGAAGAACGTTTCAGGGAGGATGAACGAATCGGGAACGCAGGTGCTTTGCGACTGTTCATCCAATCCGTTTACATTTTGCGTAATGGGCCATGTTGAGCCAACTCTTTTCTGACCGCTGCGATGAATACCGGGGTGGTTCCACAGCATCCGCCGACGAAATTTGCTCCGGCTTGCACCAGTTCGACGATTTTCGTTGCGAACTGCTCCGGCGTCTGTTTGTAAATCGCTTTACCATCGACGAACTCCGGCAGTCCGGCGTTCGCTTTCATCCAAAGCGGCAGGTCGGTTACTTTTCGCATCCGCTCACAGATGGGGATGAAACCGTCCACCCCTTGTCCGCAGTTGGCACCGATGACGTCCGCTCCGGCGTCGGTCAAACGCTCCACCGCTTGTTCCGGCGTCGTGCCCATCATGGTGCGGTCTTTATTCTTACCGGAATCGAACACCAAACAAGCGACGACTGGCAGGCCAGTGGACTTTGCAGCCTTGACGGCAAGCACGGTCTCTTCCGGGTCGCTCATCGTTTCGATCACGATTCCGTCCGGCTCTGCTCCGGCAAGAGCGGTCGCTTGTTCACGAAACGCATTTTCCATTTCTTCCGGGGTGGTATTTCCGGACATCAACATCATGCCGGTCGGACCAATCGACGCAAACACCTTCGCACGACCGACGGCGGCTTTCCTTGAAATTTGTACACCGACCCGGTTGATTTCAGCGACCTTGTCTTGAAATCCGTGTCGGGCAAGTGTGAAACGAGTTGAACCAAACGTGTTGGTCAGGATAATTTGACTTCCGGCTTCGACGTAGGAGCGGGCGACTTCTTCAACCTTTTCCGGCAGCGAGAGATTCCACAGGTCCGGGTGGTATCCGACCGCCAAACCTCGCTGCTGAAGTTCCGTTCCCCAGCCGCCGTCCAAAAGAATCGGACCGCTGTCAAGACATTGTTTGATTGTTGCGTGCATGATGAATGAGAATAATGAGTTGATAAAAACCGTCTCTACACGCCGTATTCTACAACAAACGGCGCGGAAAACAATACCAACAAGACGCTTTTCTCATCGCGTAAAATGACAATTTGCCCTCGTTTTCGGTATAGATGGTTTTCGTTAGCGGCGGCGGCTCTGCCCCGCGTTTGGGTTGCGTGTTGTGTTTACCCCGCTCCCGCACGGGGCAGGGTCCGCCGTCGCTAACGGAAAGATTTTTTTCGCCCTATCTTGCACCGTTGTTTTCGCCGGGCTACAATTCCCGACGATGGCGACGGATTGTTGCCGTCTTTTTACAGTTTGGTACAGTTCGCAGGTTTGTACCCTCACTTATCCGAATACCACCCGGAATTGCCGGTCGGAGACGTTGGAAATATCAAAGCAACATGCGTATCCTCTCGATATGGGGGGATCGTCATGGCTTTGACTTGCAAAATTTCTGTACGGACGATCCCTAAGATCGTCTGTATTGTGCGCTGTTTGTGCGCACGTCTCAGTGGTATGGGGTGAAACGTTGCATGGGTACACTGGCGTTTCCCTCCTCTTTAGGTGGACAATCGCCGCTTGCCGTTCTTGCCGTTACACACCCACTTTCTTTTGTGCACGAAAACTATGGCAAACTTTTTTTACACGGACGCAGGCGGCAGAAAACGAGGCCCGTACGACAAACAACAACTCCAGGCGTTGGTGCTACAGGGAATCATTACGCCCAACACGCTATTGGAAACGGACACCGGACACAAAGGAATTGCGGAGCAGATTCCGGGATTGTTCCCAAGCTCTGTCATTTCCACCAAACCAATGGCAGGCATGGTACCTTTGGTGTGCGGTATTATTTGTCTCGTGCTAATGCTGGTGACGATATGGTTCGAACTACTGCTAAGATATATGATACAAATAGAAGGAGGAAGCTCGATTGTCGGTTCCTCTGCTGACAAGTTGCTCATGTTTTATAGAAGCTTGCTCTTCTTTGGATATCGACTGTTCGAAATTGTTTTTGTTGCAGGAATGTTTTTTGGATGTCGAGGCTTGGAAACAAACAGAACTCAAATCGCAAAAATCGGCCTGCTTCTTTGTATCATCGCCTTCTTCATTCCGAGATTGTACTGGACGTTTAACTTTATTTTTAAGCATTGATGCGTTTTGTATCGTTAGCGGCGGGGCTTGCCCCGCGTGGGGTTATGTGTTGAGTTTACCCCGCTTCCGCACGGGGCAGAGCTACCGTCGCTAACAAAATCTCGCCTCCTCACCAAAATCTGTGGGTGGTTTTTTAGTAAAATGAAGCTAACTGCTTTTGTATCAAATACTTACAACTGTTTTTGTGGCCGAGAAAGTGAGGTTCAAATTTGACAGATATTTCCAGATGTACTATTTCGATA
>CAZNVM010000516.1:0-15397 GCA_964576215.1 uncultured Planctomycetaceae bacterium | reverse complement strand
GGAGTCCCTTCTCGTGCGCACTTTTTCCCGACATTTTCGACGTCGGGGCTTCACACTGGTGGAGCTTCTCGTCGTCATTGCGATCATCGGAGTCTTGATCGCGCTTCTTTTGCCTGCTGTTCAGGCTGCTCGTGAGGCGGCACGTCGTGCGCAGTGTGTCAACAATCTGAAACAGTACGGATTGGCACTCCACAATCATCACGACTCGCATCAGAGGTTTCCGCTCAATGCCGTGTACGGTACATTGTACACGAGTTACCAAGGGCCTGTTACGGGTAGCCCGCCTGGTACAACCGTCGGAGGGGATCCTTATCCGCGCATGGGTGCAAATGTGGCCCTGTTACCTTACATGGAACAACAGGCCATTTGGGAGGGAGTTCAGATTGTAACGACCACTGGTGCCGAAGGCGGAAACGGTACGTCCGCCACCTCTACGACACGTACGGTCTGGGCCGAACAGGTTCCTGGTTATATTTGTCCCTCGGCTGGTTCCCTCCGGGTTCTCCGCCAATCGCCAATTGCCCCTGCAATGTGCAATTACGTGTTTTCCTCCGGGGACTGGCCGGATGTCCATTGCTATATTTTCGAAAGCATGACCACGCATCCTTTCCCGCCCAGCACGAGTGTGAATTCAAAACGAAACTGCATACCTGGAGAGTATACCAAAAATCCGAGAGGGGCGTTCCTTGTTGTGAATGATCCGGATCGTGGGAAAAGTACCGGGGACATTCCCGATGGGACGAGCAATACCATCGCGATGAGCGAAAGGTTGATTGGTAACGGACAACAGGGCTTGTCGGGTGGAGCGGCGCAAAACGTGGAGCCGCCAAGGGATGTCAGGCGAGCGGCGGCGTGCAACCAGGGTGATGCGATTTCCGGCGAATGGAACCAAGACCCATCGACGATCGGAAATATCGCCTTTTGTAACAGTACTACGGTCCGTCTTGGTATGAAGTACACAGACACCTACAAATGGGCTGGTTCCAATAATCTCCAGGGAGAAGTGGGCGGCGTTCGTTGGGCCGACGGCATGTGCCATTATTCCTGCTTCAATACGATGTTGCCACCGAACTCTCCGAGTTGTTTTGTCCGACCGCTCGGCGATCACGGAAGATCGGTTTTGTCCGCAGGCAGCTTCCACCCCGGTGGTGTCAACACGTTGCGTTTTGACGGGTCTGTCTCTTTCACGTCGGAAACGATCAGTTGGCGATCCTCGTGGGTTCCTGCGGCTGATCCCCTTCGTCCGGTAAAGGCCGGGCCTTCGCCGTTCGGAGTTTGGGGTGCCCTCGGTTCCATCAGTGGCAGCGAAAACGTAGAAAGACCGTAAATTGCCGCTCTTTTGCCCGCAGATTACACGGAAAAACACGGATTGTATCCCGTGAAAATCCGTGCAATCTGCGGCAAAAAACACTTTTTTATCATTCCGTTTACACTTTGAGTGAGTCTAATAAAAAATGAAATTCAATCGTAACGTATTATTGTTTCTTGGTTTTTTGACCTTCTGTTCTTCGATCGGATGCCCAGGGCAAAAAAAGCCGGCAGGTATGCCGGATTTGTTCCCTTGTTCCATCACAATCACACATGGAGGAACACCTTGTGAAGGGGCGTCGGTCAGTTTGCTTCAGAAGGAAGGTGGAAGCATCGGGTGGGACATCGGGGCGCGAACGAACTCCAAGGGTGTCGCGCAAATCGCGACGGGCACCGACTTCAAAGGCGCACCCGCCGGCGAGTATTCCGTTGTTGTTACAAAAATGGAGCTTGAGCCCAGTAAGATTGTTTATCCGCCCCCGGAAGATCCCGTCGCACATGAAAAATGGTACAACGAAATGAAAAGCGAAAAGCGTGCCTGGTATAGTTCCGTCAAGGCGGAATTCACCAACGCAAAAACGACGCCGCATTCCATCACCGTCACCAAGAAAGGGACAACAGCGACCTTTGACGTTGGAGAACCGGTCAACGAAGTGGTGAAGTTCTAAGTGAAATGCGAAGGCGTATCGCCTAAAACTCTGCGGCGACGATTCGATGAAGTCCGGCGAGGTCTTTGAGAAGCCGGACGTTTTTCCATTGGGAACCCTCGAACAGCCCGACAACAGCTTCGGCAATCATCGGGCTTAGTTCGCAGAGGAGTTGTCCGCCGTTATTCAATCTGGCACAGGCTTGCGGCAAAAGTTTTTCAATGATCTCCGTCCCTTTCGGTCCGGCCAGCAGAGCGGTTTTCGGCTCGTAGTTCCTGACCTCCGCTTCAAGTTGCTCATATTCCGGTTCACTGACGTAAGGCGGATTGCTCACGATCAAATCGAACGGACCGTCAGCGTTTTCCAACAGGTCGGACGCAATCCACTGGATACGATCAGAAACGTTATGCTTTTCGCCGTTCTTTTTGGCGAGGTCCAGAGCTTGTTCGGAAAGATCGACCGCTGTGATTTTGCCGGGCCGGTTCGCTTTTTTCAGAGAATGCGCAATCGCAATCGCAATCGCACCGCTGCCGGTTCCGACATCGCAAATGTTCGGCGCAAAGCCGGAATCGGCCGCTTGTCGTGCTTTGATCCAATCGAGTGATTCCACGACAAGCTGTTCCGTTTCCGGTCGGGGAATGAGCGTGTTCCGGTTCACCTGAAACGACAACGAATAAAATTCCTTGCGTCCGACCAAATACGCAACCGGTTCTCCGGCGGCCCGGCGTTTGACGTAATCCCGAAAAACCGCTCGTTTGTCTTCCGGCGGTTCCATGTCGAAATTCGTGTAAAGTTCAATCCGCTGACAGGACAGTGCCGCTGCCAAAAGGATTTCCGCTTCCAACCGGGACGATTGTCGTGCGTTTTTCTTGAGATAATCGGTTGTCCATTCCAAAAGCCGTTTAACGGTCCAAGAATCCATTGTCAATTGAAGGAAAAAGAGGGGTGAGATGCCAAACCAAAAGTCCTTTATTACTCATCGGGCATAGGGCATAGGGCATAGGAAAAAAGAGATTCTGCCGTCTGCCGTCTCAGTCCGTCGACAAGTTTACGATTTTTACTGATTATACCGTCATTTCGCTTCGCTTCATTCCGGCTTTTATTGGGGGAGATGAATAAAAGCCGGAATGGAGCATCGCGAAATGACGGTCTCGATACAAACTTGTCGACGGACTGTCTGCTGTCTGCCGTCTTACTCCGATGCCCTTGGCGGTTTTGAGTTCCCGTTGTTCACAGTAAGTAATCTACCAGTTTTTTCCGGTCTTGACTACTCCACCGTCAAGAGGATTGCAAAGTCGCTTTTTTCCTGGGAACGCAGGCTTCCAGCCTGCCAGTGAGTTCGTAGGCTTCCAGCCTGCCAGTGAGTTCGTAGGCTTCCTACCTGCGCAGGGCGGAGACTTCATTCCGCAACCTTCGCGCAGGCTGGAAGCCTGCGTTCCCAGGGACTTTGCAATCCTCCTGACTCCACCGCACGATCCGTCGATAATTTCGTCATTTTGCGGTGCTCCATTGCAATGTTTTTCTCAGAAATAAATCCACCACGAACAGAACAACTGCAAGTGTCAACAGGTACGGATAAAAGGGAACACGAACCCATATGAAACGGTCCGACTTCATATCGTGTTCCCCCCCGGTCGAAGCCGCGATTTGCCGCTGAAATTTTTTGTTGTCCCGGACCATAAAACTCCGGTTTTGCAAGGCAATTTGCTTTTCGCCGCTTCGTAAAGAAATGCGAATCAAATATCCGCCGCACTGTTCGACCGGGAATGTGGTCTCATATCGCCCTGGGGCCGTTTGGTGAAACAAAAATTCTTCGCTCTTGAAATCCGGCGTTACAATATTCAAAACGCCGTCCGCCCGATTGACGAACCGGTCGAGATCATCCACGGCGTCAAGTTGAACGTGAACTTGTTCGTCCTGTTGTGTGATTTTGATTTCCGTGCCGCGATCAAGGGTTTTACGCATAATCGAACGGACAAGTTGCGTCCAGAACGTGCCGAACCCGTCCCAGGGAATCCAGTGGGCCGCCCAGCGGTTTTTGGCGTCACTGGTCCATGCGGCGCAAATTCCAAGTCCGATCCGCCCCCAGGCCAGCAGCGGCTCGCCGGTTTCCGTGCTTAAGAGGAGCCGGCTCGTCGGCTTCGGTTGCGTTACAATAAAACCCAGGAGCGGGGGAGCGGTGTCAAAGGGAACACCGGCCAAAAATTCCGATGGTGTTACGACGACGGGAACAAAGGGTTCTTCACGAATGGACGTTTT
Source organism: uncultured Planctomycetaceae bacterium (assembly GCA_964576215.1). GTDB lineage: Bacteria > Planctomycetota > Planctomycetia > Pirellulales > Thermoguttaceae > JAVBSX01. Next base: position 11,183 of record CAZNVM010000516.1, on the reverse strand, counting down.
CGAAACGAATACCGTTTCCTTCAAAAAAATCTGCGGAATCGTTTTCGGATCGTCGCAAGGATAGTACCGCCCGCCGCCGCTGTCGGCAATCGTTTTCAAAAAACGTTCGTTTGCATTGCCGATTCCGATTGTTGTTACGGTAATCATCGCGTTGGCAATTTGCCGCAGAAGTCCTTCAAAATCAGCGTCCGGACCGTATCCGTCGGTCAGCACGATAAGATGTTTGTATTTCGCCGCAACCCGGTTCAGCTGGTCGTAAGCGGTGCTCAAGGCCGGGTAAAGGTTCGTTCCTCCCGCCGCTTCAATGGTGCTGATTGCCGTTTCGATATTTTCCGGATTCGTAACGTTTTGAATCGGCACAATGACGTGCGGAACGCCGTCGAACGCGATCACCGTCAAAAAATCGTTTGGCGTCAGGAATTCAACGACGCTTTTCGCGGCGTCTTTGGCCCATTCCAGTTTTTCGCCCCCCATCGAACCGGAGCGATCCAGCACCAAACCAAGTGCAAGGGAAGGCGTTTCCTTTTCTTTTTCGAATCGGCATGACACCGGAAGAATTTCTTCGAGTGGTGTTTGGGCATAACCGCCGGGTGCAAACGAGTTTTCGCCGCCGAGCATGAGAAGCCCGCCGCCGAGATCACGGACGTAAGCGCGGAGCATCTCCCATTGCTGTACGGAAAACGCCGTCGCCGGAATGTCGGAAAGAACAACGGCGTCAAAAGAATCCCACTCTTCCAGTGTTTGTGGTGTCCCTTCGACACCGCGTATTTCAAGCTCGATTCCCTGCTCCCGAAGCGTTCGCACCAAAGCGTCCATCGAATCCGAACGGCTTTCCAGAAGCAAGAGGCAGGGTGGTCCCTCAGCAACAATCAATGTGCGGATCGTTTCGTCGCCGGTGGCCGTGTTTCCCGGTACTTCGAGGGTCGCCGTCAAAAAATCCCGACGTCTCCCGTCGGGGATGAATTGATAACGGAACAAATTTTCACCGGTTTGCAACGTTCGTGTTTCCTCGGCGATCAAGGTGGCACCGTAAAAAACGGTAAGCGTTGCCTCCGTCGGGTGATGGCAGTAAACGACGACGTCGAACGGGCACGGTTCACCTTGTCGGACGGGTGAATTGACACGCAAATCGCTCAAATAGGCTCTCGGAGCATTCGCTTCTCCGTCGGATGTTTGCGTTTCACTGATCGGTAAGACGGCGGGCTTTTCCAGCGTTGATTTCTGTAACGTCAATCCGGCCAACGAGAGAACGAGGAGCGTTACAATCAGGGAGCGAACAAGCAACGTAAGCCGGTTTTGCGTTCGGGAAGTGTCAGTCTGACTCCACCGGTTCGTCCAATACGGCATCCCCAGAAACAAAAGTCCCAAGAGAGCAAAAGGATGAGTGAATTCGAGTAACATAAAATAAAGCGTTCATCCCCTTCGAAGGTCAAATTTCCCGACTTGGCGTTTTTCCTTGTACCAACGGGACCATGCGGCCTGGTCGTAACCGAAATCGACGCCGGTCAATTTGCGAAGGGCCGAAAGTACCTCGGCGTTTTGATTGGATTTGACGATGTCCTGTTTCGTTTGTCCCTGTCCGAGAGTTGTGCCACCGTTGCCGAACCCGACGTTCGTTCGGTCGCCGGAACCGATCACGATCGTTTCTTTATGCTGAGACACCAAAGCGTCGATCAGGTTTCCGACCGATCCGGTATCGCCGATCGTGCGAATCGCCGTCGCAGCCTGGTTGATCGTGTCGGGGGCGTTCACGGAAGTCCCGTCGGCGTTCCTGGCAAAAAACATGCAGAAATAAGCACCGGCTTGTGGTGTCATTTCGGGATGCCGTTTGACCTGATCGAGACTGACACCACGCACGGCTTCGACCGGGTCGTTCATGGCATAATACGCGATTTCCCGAACGGCCTCCGGCGTACCGATGTTCGACAACGCCCGAATCAGGATCATCCGGATTTCCGGAACGCTTTCCTTTTTCAGCAGATCAATAAGCGGCTTGACGGCGACGGGATCGGTGATGGCTTCCAGTTTTCTTCGAACCGCAAGATTGCTCAACGATGCACGGATTTGCTTGATGTCCTGACGCCAGTCGTTGTAAATGTCCCGGCTCTGCTCAACCTGCTCGTTAATCCAGACTTCCTGCGGCAATCGCCACGTTCCCTTGTAAAGGACGTAACCTTTGCCGCTTTTGATTTCTTCGGTCGTGGTCCATTGTTTCGTTTTGGTGTCACGAAAATATCCAAGCCGCGTACGGGCTTCGGCATGGTCCGGATCAAGTTCCAGGATACGGGCCAGGTGCTCCGCTTCCTGTTCTTTGAGATAATTTTCACGACACCACGTCGCGGTTGCCAGATGCGTTTCGACCGTATCCGGCAAAAACGGGACTGTCCGCTTGTAGTGAGCGAGTCTGTCGTTCTCCTCCTTGTTCGTTTCCCGAATTTGCCGGAAGTCAAGCGACACAATCATTCCGTCGGCGGTTTCAATTTGCCGAATCCGTTCGCCCGGGTTCAACAATTGTCCCGTAATCGTTCCGCCGCCCTCAATCTGAAACGTCTCCGCAAAAAGCGGGGAGAGAACAAAGAGAAACAGGAAAACAGGAAACAGGAAACCGGGCATCGGGCATCGGAAGGGAAAAGGGACGCTACACTGTAGGGTGTACGCAATTTCAATTGTATGTTTGGGGCCGTTTTTCATTTTTTGACAACCGTTCTTTCGACCGGGATGGTTCCCCATTTGACGTCAAGCGTTGCTTTGCCGCCGGTGTACTTGACGGTTCCAAAACCGGTTTCCGTACTTAAAAACGAACGAAAATCGCCAACTTGCGAATTCACGTAAAGCGTTTTTGTGAGGGCGTCATACCGAACGCCGGTCAAGCCTTGCAGCAAGCCGTAGCTGGACATTGCTCTGGCGTACCAGTGTCCACACTCGTATTCGTTGAGCGGGTTGCGTCGCGTTCCGTCATGCCGCTTGCGGACCGCTTTGACGATTTCCAATCCTTCGCTGACGCAACCGTGAAACATCAGGTGCGAGGCGACTTGGTATTCAATCCCGGTCCAGACCTCATCGCTGTACACAAACGGCAACAGCGGCTTGCCTCCATTGGGCCAAGTGCAAAGGAGCAGACCGGCATCGTCTCCCATCGCATAAGTGGGACGTTGCGGGTTGGAGTGTTCCGATAAATCGTTACGGAAATTGTGTTTATAAATCGCAAGAAGATGCGATTTTACCAATTTCGGATCAATAATGTCCGCGTCAATTCCGGCGGTTTTTGCGATCCAAAGGCCAAGCACGCCATCCGACAGGCAACCGGTTCCGTATTGGTACTTCGCGCCTTGCTGATTGACCATTTCGGCGATTTTGCGGTATCCGGCACTTTGATCGTTCGGATTGATCGGATGAAAATTGCGGTCCAACCCTTCTTTCATCACGATCTGGATAAAATATTCGCCGTTGTACAGGTCGGCAACCATCCGTTTCTTCCCCTTTTCGAGGAGTTCCTTGTACTTGTCCACGTTTTCGCCGAGGACGGTTCCCATTTCAACGGTCGCTTGCAGTGCGCCGAGGTAAAAACTGCCGCAATGTCCGTCGGGACCGAAATAGTTGATGTCATACGTGTTATGATGATCCTCCTCGAGCAAACCGGTGTGCCTCGGATCCCATGTTTTAATCATAAAATCCAGACTCAGCGTGATTCGCGGCCAGTATTTTCGGAGCCATTCGTCGTCTCCGCCGATTTTCCATTCACGGTACGCTTTCATGATTCCACCAAGCTGTCCGTCGGAGGCGTCAAATGCGACACCGCCCGGAAAGACCGGAAGGTTTGCCCGAAACGCTTGCCGTCCGGATTCGTCGGTGCCCGCGAAATACTCCGTATGCCGAAGCGAACGCTCCAGCGACGGGAACAAATGGCAAATTGCCTGGGCGTAGTTCCAAACGTGCGTACATGTTCCGGCGCAACAACCGCTTCCATCATGACACCCTTCCCAGCACCAAAGTTTTCCGTCGTGTTGCCGTAAAACGGTCGGCGATTTCAAAATCGAAAGGTTGGCCGCAACCGCTTCGATCACCTCCGGCGGAAGCGTCGAATCGTAAAACGTGTCAGCAAACACGCGACTGCGGTGTTTCAGCTCCTCGTATCGTTCCTTCCAAAAATCGGCGACTTCGTAAATCGATTTGTGTTGGCAAGCGTACCACGGTACGTAAGTGGTCGGTACCTTTCCATCCGGACAACAGGGACTTCCCGGTTCGCAAACAAACTCTCCGTCCTCGACGACCAACTCGCTCAAGTCAACGTTGTCCTTCTGTTTTTCAATCTGTTCGACAACCCAATTTCCGTAGTCGGAACCTTCGAAATCGGCAATGAGAACAACCCGACCAGGATCGGTGCTGATCTCGTTTTCCTTGCCGGTTCGCAGAGCGGCAATCGGTTCATCGCTCATAATGAAATGGTCGGCGTTGATGTGTCCCCAACCGCCGGTCTGCTCGTCCACCAGCTTAATCCGGGCTTCTTTTCCGGCGAATTCGGCAACGTCCCAAGTGGTCCAGTTGAGATACTCTTCGTTTCTTCCCGCCGCACTACGAACGACTTTGCCGTCGATAATCAGTTGTGCAGGACAGCCGGAACCGCCGCCCAAGAGAAAGTGGATGTACTTTTTATTCAGCGTGATTGTCGGCGAGGTGAGCGTTCCCGTTGCCCCGTCGCCGCTCGGATAGAAGGTGTTGACCAGTTTTTTTCCGAGAAACCCACGAACCGGATTCTGGTTTTTGGCGGTTCCCGGAGCCGGGCCAGCCCCGAACGCCGGGCCGCTTGAGGCAGCGGGGGGCGTTCCGATGGAAATCCCCGAAGTTGGAACATACCACGTCATCAAAAGCCGAACAACCTGCGACTGTCCCGGAGCGAGTGCCAGCGGAACGTGAATCGTTGCTCCGGGAGCGTGCAATTCGACCGGCGGATTGTCAATGATTCGCCCTTTTTGGACATTATCCCAGGCAATCGTGAGTGGATCCCACCAACCGCCGCGAAACCAGCAGTGATCGACCTTGACGTTCGGGATACGGCCCCCTTCTCCCAAAACATCACTGTCACCAAGAACGTAAAACGCGAATCCGCCGCCGTTGGTTCGGGTTTCGCCCGTTTCATCGAACAGGACAAAACCGTCCTCAATCGGGCCGATGGAACCGCCGCCCCGCATGAAATTGGGAGAGTTGAACGTAAAAATCGCCTTTTGCGGCTTGTTGGAGGTGTTCGTCAGGCGGTACTCAATTGCTCCGACCGGGCGGCTTGAGGAATCGGGATCGCCGGGCGTAAACGGACTCCAGCCGAGCAGTTCCGCTTCCAACGGGAATGATTTGTCTTTTAAGTTGATCGTCGCAAACGGGAAACGGAATTGGAACGAGCATTCCTTGAATCGCGGCAGACCGTAAGTCGTGCCGGGCGCACCGTTGCCGGTGTTAGGCCGTCCAAAATACTTCCAATCCGGAATCGGTCCCTCAAGGAGCCGGGCAACGTTTTTTTCTTCGGAATCTCCAAGAACGCAAACGGCGGCAAAACAGGGCGGCTCGTTGAAGAAGTTCATTTCGTTACGGACAGAGACGTGGGAAATCACGCCGGTTCCTTCCAGGCAAAACATTCCGGCCCCGATTCCGCCGATGGGAAATGCAACCCGGTCAAGATTTCTACCGGAGTATTGGCCGTTGAACGTGTGTTCCGCTTTGACACCCGGTGTGAAAATCACTGCGAAAAACAGAAGGAGAAAGAGAGTTTGTTGTTTCATCATGGTTGGAGAGAATCAAGGAGGTGGATTGTTGACCAGTTTCCGCTGGCAGGAATTATAACAAAATGGATCGCTCATAGCAACCATGCAAATTTTCCGGGGCTAAGCTGCGGGCAGGCCGCTACAAGTTGGCGATGAATGGCAGCCGGGAGCGCAACGGAGTGGAGCGACCGGACCGAATCGCGGGGAAATCCGGTCACTGCGCTGCGCTCCGTTCCCGGCTGCCATTATTATTGGCGAACTTCTTCGACCTGAAGCAGCAGGGACACTCTCGTTCCCATGACTTTGCAATTCCCCTGAAAACGTTATAATCACTCTCACCCTGCGGTTGGGTGTCGATTGTCGGTTTTAATACTTTTTACAATTTTTACCATGAGAAAGATCGTTCTTTTCTCCCTTGTTTTTCTTTTATTTCCTGTTTTGATCGGTTGTCCCGGCAAGACGAGTCATCGCCGTAGTAGCGGAGGACTTGCAGAAGACCAAACTCGTCAAAATGACGAAGCGTTTCAAAATGTTCTCGAACTGTTCAATACGATGGAGGAAACCCCGACCTTACGGGGACTTCCCGGCATGAGCATCGAACAACAGCGTGTTGCCCAACTCAATCGATGGATTGCCCATCGCTCCGAAGACAAGCTTTGGAAATCCGATCCATTTTACGAAGAGTTGAAAGCGGCGTTCGGCGACGTGTCCGTAAAAATCGGATCAATTCTCGAATCGGTTCAGAAACTTCAAAGCGAAGACGAAAAAGAAGCGGCATCCGTCGATGTCAAACAAATGATCGTAACGCTTGCCGGTTTGCCGGACGATTTAACCAGGCTGAATAAACAGTCTTCCATCAATTTTCGTGCAGAAATCGCAATGTTTCAGTCGCTCGCCGATCGTTTTCAAACGGCGAGGAACGAACAGGAAGCCGCGATTTTGGCTCGTGCGGAACAGGTAAAGGCGGAACTGGAAAGAGTCGTTATGTTTCATTCGCATTTCTCCGATATTGACGATCTGCTTGACGTTCGGGACTTGAATTTTCGTAGTGCCGACGTTGACCATTTCAAACAGGTCGTTTGGGCACGGAACATCGCAACTTGGGCCAAAGGGAACAAACAAGGAGATATTGACCGGGCCGTTTCGTTATTCGATTGGACGGTTCGCAACGTCGATTTGAGGCCGGAAATAGCAATCATCAACGGTCAACCGGTCGCCGCGCCGATTCAGGAACCCTGGCTTACGTTGCTTTCCGGACAGGGGTTGACGCACGACCGGGCCTGGATTTTCGTCGAGTTGCTTCGCCAGTTGCGAATTGATGCCTGCTTGCTCGCCTACGAAAAAGAAGATGCACCGGGCCAATACGAATCCTGGGCGGTCGGCGTGTTGTCGAATAACGAGATTTACCTGTTTTCGCCCGCTTATGGCGTTGCAATTCCCGGTCCGCAGGGCTTACGTTTGAGTGAACAAACCAAACAGGCGAATGAATCCGAAGGGGGTGCTGAAACCGGCGAAATCGCGTACAACGACGTCGCAACGCTTGCACAGGTCGTCGAAAACGATCAATTGTTACGAAAATTGGACACGGATTTGACACCGTTCCCGGTCAACGCGGAGCAAGCGAAAAAATCAGTTGCGTTCCTTTTCACGTCTCCCTGTATGGCGGCACAGCGAATGAGTCTCGTGCAAAAGGAACTCAGCGGTGAAGAAGCGATGGTTCTTTACCAGGCGTATCAGGATCAAGCGGACCGTTTTTCCAAAGTGGCGAATATCGTTGAAGTTCGACATTCTTACCGCCCACTCCGGGCTGCTTACGAGCGGGAAATTTTTCCGCAATGGGGCGAAACACTTTTGGGAGCGTTTTACGTGGAAGAACCGGAAACCAAGCATTATTCCCTCTGGATCGGACGGATTCTTTACTTCAAGGGAAAGTTGGTCGGGCCGGAAAGCGCGATGACGTTTTTCCAGGAAGCCCGGGTTTCGGATCGAAAACTGGAAGAGCTTACACGCAATCCGGAAATGTACATGACGCAGGAAAAATTTGCCGTATACATGATCGCCAAGCGGTTCGCGCGATACTGGATCGGATTGACTTGTCTGGAAAATGGTAATACCGTTTCCGCAAAAGAACATTTTCTCGACGAGGAAAAGGACCCGATTGCCTTGTCCGGGCAACTTTGGAGTCACGCAATTGCGTACAATCTGGGTCGGGCGTTTGAACGCTTGGGGCAATACGCCGATGCAATCAGTCGATACGAAAAGAATCCCAGAGCACCCACCGGACCGGGAAACGCCGTCCGTGTGAAATGGTTGAAAGAGTTAACGCAAGAGTGACCGGGATTATTCCGGCATTCGATCCGGTTGCCGTTGGCATATTGATCAACGGGGCGGGGTCGTCAAAATCAGCATCGGTTCGGTCTCTTCACGCCCTTGAAGGTAAACGGAATAGTGAATCGAAAACCCGCCGGTGAGCACGCTTTTTCTTGCGACGGGAATCGCAAGGAATTGCTCGTTGGCCTGCGATTCTTTCCGCCTGACATCGTCAATCTCCCGTTGAAGCGACCGCTTAAATAATTCGAACGCTGTCGTCGGGTCCGGTTCACCACGAAACGTTTCGATTTTCGTACTGTTTAACGTCTCGGTCTTTTCCCGGATCGTTTTTGTGAGTACCGTGCGCTCACGAATCGCTTCCGACTGTGTTTCCTGGGAGGTATCACGGAATTCGATCCGGTCCGGAAATGCTTCCGCGGTAATCGGAATCGTGAGAGACGGATTTTTTCCCGAATCGGATTCGACCGTAAAAAGGACCGTTTTTTTCCAGAGCGCGTCGGACGCTTCACCTGTTGCCGTTAGGGTGTTTCCCGCGTTTTTCACGGTTTCCGGTCGGACTGACACTTCCAAAACAAGAGAGGCTTGCAAATCGAGATTTTCCAATCCGATGCGGAACCGATCTTTACCGAACACGCCGTCGAACTTTTCCACCGGATTGGCCGGTCGTGTGATTGTCGTTTCCTTATTCGAAAGGGCAAACGGTTTGTTTTGCATCGGCAACCAAAGCGAAACGTCCTTGAACCAAACGCTTTTGGTGAAGTCGATTTCCGCAAGGGCAATTTCCGTAACGTTATCCTCCGAAACGAATCGTTTGGGAATCGGAAGCGGTCTTGGTTCCTTTTCTAATTCTCTGCCCGGCCCGGATTCCGTGATTGCGTTCGGGCCAAACGAAATTCGCAGATAGGAAAACGGAAGTTTGTTGACAATTTCAATATTCGATTCCAGGCCGGCCGTTTGCGGATTCCATTCCACTTCGAGTCCCTCTTCACCAAATTTAAGTACCGCGAGGTTGAGCTTGAGCGATCTTTGAGTCCGTTGCGTCGGTTCGGTTTCCTCTTCGGCCCAATGCGCGACCAGGTTCCATTGCGTGTAAGGATCGTCAAGAAAAACCGACGGGACTCTTTCCGTGTGATACCACCATCCTTTCGGCGTTACAAGCGGAATCCATTGAACTTGCAGGTAATCCCGATAGGGGAAAAGCGGGGCGAATTCTTTTTGTACGTTTTTCGGAAGTTCGACTCCGCCGAACGGTTTTTTCCAGGGTTCCACCAGGGAAAACGCCGCCGGAATCGCGGCAAACGCCCTTCGCATTTCGGCTTTATGTCTTTCGAGTTCTTCTTCGGCCTCTTTTTGCAGTCGCTCGAATTCCGCTTGCCGTTCCTCTTCCGCAAGCCGATCCGCGTCCGCTTGCTCTTCGTCAAGCCGCCGCAACTTTTCGGATTCCGCTTCGCCGGGAGTTTCCGGTGGAGGTGTTTCAACCGCCATTTTCTCCTGTTGCCCCTCATCCGCCGCCTGTTGTCCGCCGTCTGCCGTCTGCTGTCCGCTGTCTACCATCTGCTGCCCGCCATCTGCCGTCTGCCGTCTGCTGTCTGCCGTCCCTATTCCAAACGATTCCATCACAGCTTTTCGCATCCCGCCGGAATTGAAAAACTCGTCGCCGAGAAGCGTCAAGAGAATGAGAATCGCGAGAAACGAAGAAGCGATAATGGTGTAAAAGATTTGTTTGGCCTTTCGTTCTTTTTCCGCAACAACGGCTTTCGATTCGTACCGGGAATTCCACGTTCCGACGTCGTATTTTCGTTTTTTTGTTGACGATTCGTCGATGTCGTAAGTACCTCCGTCAACAGGCGGAGCGAGAATCGCAGGAGCCGGGGACTGTGTCCCTGGAGCACTTACCTCTTCAAAAACCGGCTGCAGGGAGGGAGGGGGAGGAGGGGGCGGCGGAGCGACAACACCGGTTCTCGCAATTCTGACAAAAGCGGAATCGTCTTGGGGTTTGCTTTGCTGCTTCTTTGTGGTCAAATCGATGAGCAAAATTCCCTTGTTTGCACACATTTGCTCCGCTTCCGACGTTCCGCCAAGCATCCCTTTCCAGAGAAACATTCCACCTGTCGGCACTTCACGGACGTAAGTGCTGAACGTAATTTTCCAACGCAGCGATTCCGGAAGAAGCGCAATCGACTCCGCAAAAAGCGGTAAAAGATCGGTTCCCGGCTCGTACAAAACACAGGCGGACCTGGCCTGCAAAACGCTTTCTGCAAGCACGCCTCCCCAACCGGCGTCGCCGGTTGCCCGTTCCCAGTGAACGCATTGAAGGGGGGGAGGGGCTGGCGGCAGGTCCGGAATCGGACGTTCCGTGGGAAACTCCATCGGCGGCTTGTCCCAATGGGATTGCATCAAATCGGGCTGAGCAAGAATTGCGGCGGGTCCGCAGGTTTTCAGTTCGTTCGGACCTAAAACGAGGTGATGCGCAATCACGTTGGACCGTTTTGTGTAATCCAGCCCGGCGTCGCCGATTCGGGAAAGGATATGAGTCGGCGTTTGGCTGAATCGAACGATTCCGTGAACCCAGTTGACCGGGTTCAAAGCGGCTTGATCGCTTTGCGGCGGAAAAAGATGCCGATAACCGCTTTGGGACTCCAGGAGTTTGACGAGCACGGGAGACAGACCGACGGTGTGTGCAACGGTACAGAACCCGCTGCTGCCCGGAAACAGCCCGTGTGATGCCGAAGTGTAGACCAATTCCTGTGCCATAAATTTCTTCTCGAAGATCAGAGGATTTCCGGCATTTATACTCTACCTCTTTCGAAAAAACAAGATGCGGGTCTTAAGGACGCAGTGTTGTGAGCGGCTCCGGTGCTACGGGCGCGCTATCTCGAATGGTGCATTCCACTGAACCGTTTGAAAAATGTTCGTCCCGCATTTTTTGGGTACTTTATTTTTTTACCGTTACAAATCTCGCCTCCTCACCAAAATCTGTGGGTGGTTTTTTAGTAAAATAAAGCTAACTGCTTTTGTATCAAATACTTACAACTGTTTTTGTGGCCGAGAAAGTGAGGTTCAAATTTGACAGATATTTCCAGATGTACTATTTCGATA
>CAZNVM010000515.1:0-7920 GCA_964576215.1 uncultured Planctomycetaceae bacterium | reverse complement strand
ACTGCGCCCTTATTTCCATACCGATTGGAAAATAAGGGCGCAGTACCGTGGATTACCCTTGGCTACTAAGGGCGCGCTATTGCAAGTCCTCTCGAAAATTCCACCGAATTGTAACTGGTATTTTAATTCTTGACAGTTCCTAAATTCGTAACTCAAAGTGTAAATGAGTTGGTAGTGAAACTGAAAAAAGTGTTGAAATTTAAGGGCATCGGGAATCGGGAATCGGGAATCGGGAATCGGAAATTGGAAATTGGAATACGTTTTTCACTTATCACCTATGCCCGATGCCCGATCCCCGATGCCATTGACTGTTTTGAGTTACCATTTGTTTACGGTTTGAGTACATTAAATTCGTAATTCGTAATTCGTAATTTATTATGCGTATAGAACATGACTCAATGGGACCGGTCGAGGTTCCCGACAACGCTTATTACGGCCCTCAAACGCAACGGGCGGTGGAGAATTTTCCGATTTCGGGCAAGACCATGCCGCCGGAGCTGATCCACGCTCTGGGCCTCGTCAAATGGGCCTGTGCCAAGGCGAACGCCGAGCTTGGCCTTCTGCAATCGGGCCATTCGCCGCTTTCGGACGAGCAGGTCGAAGCTCTTCTCACGGCCTGTCTTGAAGTCGCCGAAGGAAAGTTCGACGAGCAATTCCCGGTGGATGTCTACCAAACGGGAAGCGGTACGTCGACGAACATGAACGCGAACGAGGTGATCGCCCGGCGAGCCAATGAGTTGGTTTCAAAGACGACAGACGACAGACGACAGACGACAGGGGAAAGAACTCACACTTTTATTAAGGAGACAACAGATGGCGGGTTATCAGGACTTGAAGGTTTGGCAGAAGGCGATGGATTTGACGGTGGAAATTTATCGGCTGGTGAAAAAACTGCCGAAAGAGGAAACATACGCACTGTCCGACCAGATGCGGAGAGCGGTGGTCTCGATTCCATCGAACATAGCGGAGGGCAAGGACAGGAATTCCAGCAAGGAATTCATCCAATTTCTGCACATAGCGAGAGGATCGAAGTCGGAACTGGAAACACAACTTCAGATAAGCGTCAGAGTGGGTTATCTGACCGAGACGGACATTCAACCAGCAATGGAGATGTGCAAGGAGATAGGTCGCATGTTGTCAGGGTTGATTGCCAGTCAGCGATAAAGACGACAGACGACAGACGACAGACGACAGCAGAAGAGGAAGAGGAAGAAACTGGCGGCGCAGCCGCTGACTTCCCTGCCGTCTGTCGTCTGTCGTCTGTCGTCTCTATACACCCCAACGACCACGTCAACATGGGGCAAAGCACCAACGACGTTTTTCCAACGGCGATACACGTTGCACTAACAGAATTACTCATGGAACTGCGTTACAGATTGGTGGATGCCCAATTTGATTTAGAAGACAAGGCAACCGCTTGGCAAAGTATTCTCAAGATTGGCCGTACCCATCTTGCAGATGCAACACCACTGACGTTGGGACAGGAGTTTAGTGGCTATGCAAAACAAATCGACAATGCAACTTGTGATGTTTCTGATGCTGAGAAATACATCAGGTATTTACCTATCGGTGGAACTGCCGTTGGAACTGGAATCAATACCCACTCAGATTTTTCGAGACGTGTCATCAAAATATTGAACAAGTACTATCTGCATAATATTTTTACTGACGATGAGTTCGAATACCATTATGAATGGGGAACAGATAAATGGAAAGCTGAATGGAAGACATTCTACGAAACGGACAGCCATTTTGCCTCAAACTCCCAACGCGACGATCTCGTTAAGTGCCACGCCGCAATCAAATCCATCGCCGTTACCCTTTTCAACATCGCCAACAACATCCGTTGGCTTGGCAGCGGGCCGCGTTGCGGGTTTTACGAGATCATCATTCCCGACCTTCAGCCGGGAAGCTCGATCATGCCGGGCAAGGTCAATCCGGTGCTTTGCGAAGCGTTGATGCAAGCCTGTGCACGAGTAATCGGCAACGATCAGACCATGACCTTTTGCGGGGCGACCGGCGGGCAGTTTCAGCTCAATATCATGATGCCGGTCATGGCGGACACCGCAATTGAAAGCGTTAAAATCCTCGCCGGGGCACTGGAAGTTTTTACCGAAAAGTGTCTCAAAGGACTCGAAGCGAACGAGGAAAAATGCCGCGAAGGGGTCGAAAAAAGCCTGGCAATGGCGACCGCTCTCAACCCACACATCGGCTACGAAAAAGCGGCGGAAATTGCGAAAGAAGCGTTCAAAACCGGTAAAACGGTCCGTGAAGTCTGCCTTGAACAAAACATCCTGCCGCCGGAACAACTGGACGAAATTCTTGATCCCTGGAAAATGGTAAAACCTCAACACCAACCCCAAAAATCACCATGAAAAAAATCGCTTGTTTTGCTACTTGTTTTTTCCTGTTCGCCGTCGGTCTCCGGGCGGCAAATGTTCCCTCCCTCGAACTCAAAGGACACTCCAAAGATGTCTATTGTGCCACCTTTTCGCCGGACGGCAAGATAATCGTTACAGGAAGTGAAGACAAAACCGCCCGAATCTGGAACGCCGAGTCGGGAAAAGTATTACAAATATTGCCTGGACACACCGATACGGTCGAAACCGCTCTCTTCCTGCCGAACGGAAAGCAAGTTCTTACGACATGTTGGGAAGAGGAAACGGACCGGAAGGAAATCGTCCGGATTTGGGATGCCGAGTCGGAAAAAGTGTTGCACAAATTGGAGGGAAGATACCTCGTTTCTTCGCGGGACGGAAAGAGAATTATCGTACAAACCTGGGATGCGAACGACCGCCTGACCTATCGGATTTTGAATTTGGATTCGGGAAAAATTCAGACGATCAAACCGGCGGGAGAAATATTGATCGGAGCGATCCCCGTCTTTTTACCGGATGAAACCAAAGCCGTTTCGCCGGACGGCAAAAAAATGGTTACGGTAACACAGGACGAAAACGGCAACAGCATCGTTCAGGTTTGGGATACCGAAACGGGAAGAGCACTGAGAAGGCTGGGGGCCGTGCAGCGTCGCCTTCCTTTCCGTAACGCCGGACGGGAAGACGCCGGTAGTGTTCACGGTGCGATCTTTTCTCCGGACGGAAAGAAAATTGTAACGCAAAGCTGGGACGACACGATCCAGATTTGGGATGCCGATAAGGGAACGGCGTTGCTCAAACTGGAAGGTTTTTCCGCCGATTATTCTGCGGATGGAACGAGCATTGTTACGGCAAGTGCCGCCGAGGAAGACGTCGTCCGCATTTGGGACGCCAATAGCGGGAAAAAAACGGCAGAAATTGTCGGGACGCTCGATCTCAAATTTTCGCCGGATGGAAAGAAAATGGTAACAGAAAGTATGGAAGAAAATGTGATCCGAATGTGGGATGTTCCTTCGGGCAAAGAATTGTACAAGTTGGCCGATTCTCCCAAAGGGTTTTCACCGGACGGCAAAAAGGTTGTTACGTCGGACACAAACACAACCCGAATTTTGGAGGCCGATTCGGGCAAAGAATTGCAAAAAGTGAAGGGGAATTATCTTGCTTTTTCCCCGGATAGCGGGAAGATCGCAACGGCGACCGGCAAAACCGTTCGCATTTGGATGCCAAAATCGGAATAAAGACGGGAAAATCCACAGAGCCGCAATCGTGATTGCAGCTCTGCGGCCCGGTATACCGCCGAAAAAACGCGGTCTTGCTCTTTCGGCGTCTCCCGGTAGAATGGTCGGGTTATTTCGGTTTCATTCTTTTTCGACGGTTGACTTCATGCGCAAGATACAAATTTACGACACAACGCTTCGGGACGGTTCGCAAGCGGAGGGGATCGATTTTTCGTTGCAGGATAAAATCCTGTTGACACAGCGTCTCGATTCGCTCGGATTCGATTTCGTCGAAGGAGGTTATCCCGCTTCCAACGAGAAGGATGCCGCTTTTTTTCAGCAAATCGGCGACTCGAAACTCCAAACGACGAAAATCGCCGCGTTCGGAATGACCCGGCGTAAAGGCACCCGTCCGGAAAACGACGAAGGACTCCGCTCGCTCCTGGATTCCGGGGCACCGTTCATCACCATCGTCGGCAAAACCTCTGCGTTTCAGGTTCAGGAAGTCATCAAAGCAACGCTCGAAGAAAATCTCGCCATGATTGCCGAAACGGTCGGGTTTCTCCGCTCGTTGGGCCGAACCGTCTTTTTCGACGCCGAACACTTTTTCGACGGCTGGAAGGGGAATCCCGATTACGCGGTTCGCTGTTTGACCACCGCCGCTCAAGCCGGAGCGGAAACGTTGATCCTTTGCGACACCAACGGCGGAACGCTGCCGGACGAAATTACCGCCGCGATTCGGGACGTCGTAAAAAACCTCGACCACCCGCTCGGGATTCACGTTCACAACGATTGCGGGCTGGCCGTTGCCAATTCGCTCGCCGCCGTCGAAGCCGGGGCCGTGCAAGTCCAGGGAACGATCAACGGATTCGGCGAACGTTGCGGCAACGCCGATTTGATCGCCGTAATTGCCAATTTGGCACTGAAAAAGCAAGGGCGGTACGACTTGCTTCACGCCGACGCCGTTTCCCGATTGACGGAATTGTCCCGGTACGTCTATGAAATGTTGAACCTGCATATCCCGCTTCATCAGCCGTTTGTCGGCAAAAGCGCGTTCGCGCACAAAGGGGGGATGCACGTCAGCGGCGTCAATCGGAACACGACCGCTTACGAACACATCGTCCCGGAAACCGTCGGGAATGAACGCCGCGTCCTGATTTCCGAGCTTTCCGGTCGCTCAAACATCGTTGCCAAAGCGACGAAGTACAATATTCAAAACGACGAAAAGCTGATGCAGGACATTTTGGCCGAAGTCGTCTCCCGGGAGTCGCAAGGATACCAATTCGAGGCGGCGGAAGGGTCGTTCGACCTGCTGGTTCGCCGTGTCTGCGGAACGTTCAAGCCGCATTTCCAGCGTCTCAATTACCATGTCAATGTGGAAGCGGACGAAAACAGTGCGCTGATGACCGAAGGAACCGTCAAGCTCCGGATCGGACATTTGACCAAACACGAAGTCGATGAAGGGGAGGGGCCGGTCGATGCGTTGAACAAGGCACTTCGCAAGGCACTTGTCCCGATTTTTCCGAATTTGGAAGAGATGAAGCTGGTCGATTTCAAGGTCCGCGTTATCAATTCCGAAGCGGCAACGGGGGCCAGGGTCCGGGTCGTGATTGAGAGCACCGATGGCAAAGACATGTGGGGAACCGTCGGTGTCAACGAAAACATCATCGAAGCAAGCTGGGAAGCACTCGTCGAAAGTATCGAGTACAAGCTATGCAAAGACGAATCGTGAATAAGTGATAAGTGGCCCGTAATTCGTAATTCGTAATCCCCCCTCCCCCTAGACAGTTTTCGATAAAATGCGATACTGTGGTGAACTGACCGGGGACATTCTTTCTGACGTATGTTGTCATAATGAAAATTGCAATCGGAAGCGATCATCGCGGATATGATTTACGACAAATTGTCGCGGATTTTTTGCGGTCCGAGGGGCATGAGGTTGAAGAATTCGGGGCTGCCGACCACGGAATCGTCGATTACCCGGACATTGCGGTTAGCGTGGTCGGAAGAATCCACCAGGGAAACGCAGACCGGGGGATTCTCATCTGCGGAACCGGACTTGGCATGTGCATTGTGGCCAACAAGTTTCCCGATATTCGAGCCGCCGCTTGTAGCAACGACGTCATCGCGGAGCTGAGCCGTCGGCACAACGACGCCAACGTGCTCTGTCTTTCCGGCGAAATGCTCGGCGAACGCTCCAGTATTTCGCTCGTCAAAAAATGGTTGGAAACCGAGTTCGAAGGCGGACGACATCAAACTCGGATCGACAAAATCCACGACATCGAAAAAAAGAAAAAAGGATCGGTTTAAGCTACGGCAAATAATAAAACTCAACCTCCCAGAGCCGGGCCAGTTCGCGTGGCGTGTTGGTAATCAGGAGTCGCAGTTGTTTCACTTTGACCGTCGGAAACTTGCAACCGAAATCGCACTGTCCGTTTTCCGTGATCTCCGTGCCGGGGGTATTTTTCCATTTTGAGCGAAAATCCTGCAAGACAAAATCGGTAATCGGCGAAGTCGGCTCGCCGTTGCCCACTTGTCCGCTCAAAATTCGCACCGCGTTGATCTTGACCGGCTGTTCCCACTCGAACGTAACCCAGTGTTCCGTATCCTCATTACTGACCCAGCGTCCGGCATCGCTGGCAAGGTCATACTGCCCGTCGTTGATGTGAGACGCCGGGTACTTCCCCTTCGGGTAAAGACTCGACACCTTCACTTTCGCTTTTCGAGCGACGTTTTCCCCTGCATCCTTGAGCCAGGTCGGTTTTGACGCGGCGACGGAACTCTTGGGGACCGGCGGCGGGGCAACCCCTTCTTGCATTAACGCTTTCAATTCGTCGAGGTGGTTTTCGTACACTCCTCGCGGCAAGGTGTTATGCTTCTTACAAAGCGACGCCGCCATGCCGACGACTTCCCCCATCATGCCGCCGGTATGCTGAACACGGATCGTCCCCAATGCGACGTGCGTAACACTGATGTCACGACCGGCCATAAACAGGTTGTCGATGTTCCGCGAGTAAAAACAACGGTACGGAATCGCATACGGCTCAATCCGTTTGTGTTGGGCAACGGTCATAAACGCTTCACCGGGGAAATTTTGTGCGTTTTCCTCCGAAGGATAATGCAGGTCAATCGTCCAGGAAGTCGTAACCGAAGCGTCGGGCCACTCGCGTCGTCCGACAATATCCTGTTCCTGCAAAATTACGTCTCCCAGCAGACGCCGCGATTCCCGTTTGCCCCCGATGTAAGCGACCCAGCCGAGTTCCCGATTGCGAACTTGCTCCGGCCAATCGCCGCCCGCCTGGTTCTTCATGTACGCCCAATGTCCGAAAGCGGCCCGCAAACCGTGATCGCGGATTTGCTCGAAATCCCAAATCTGGTCCAAGTTCAAACCGGTTTCCCAGTTCCAATCCCCTTTGAGCATCGGTTTGGCCGTGTTATCATTGAATTGAATCGCCCACGGTAATTCCGGGAACGTCGTTTCACCATCGGTTTCGACGGAGTACCACTGCACGGATGTTCCCATCGTCATTTTGTCCGCAACTTCCGGGGCCAGTGATTCGCCGGTTTCGTCCCTCGATTCTCGGCCCATACGCCAGTCGGCTCCGGCGTAATAGCCAAGATTGCCGTCGCCGGTGCAGTCGGCGAACAATGGTGCCACGAAACGCAATTCTTCGCCGGTTTCGATGTGTTTGCCGACGACCGCCTTGATCCGGTTCGGCCCGTCCTTTTCGACACCGACAGCACGGGTGTTGAAAAATGTCTTGACACCACTTTCGGCGGCAAGCAGATTCATTTTCCGTTCGTCTTCATAATAATCGGCAGGCATTGCGTTCCCTTTGCGGCGGTGATTCATTTGCGCAACGAGATTTCCGAGGTTCGGATACGGCGGCAAATTGATACGCCCCTGCGAATGGACACGCACTTCGGAACTGTTGTTTCCGCCCCAGACGGGACGATCGTGTATCAATGCCACTTTCAGCCCCAGACGCGCTGCTGTCACTGCGGCACAGATACCGGCAACGCCTCCGCCAACTACTACCAGGTCGTATTTGCCGCCGTTTTTGGGTTTGATGCCCGTTTTCCGGTAACGGAAGTCTGTCAGCGTGTCGAGTCCCGACGGCGGAACAGACGTTTCGTCCTGTGTGAAATAAAGAGCGTCGCACCGTCCGTTGAAACCGGTGAGGTCGCGCAGGCTGATTAGTGCTTTGGTATTATTGATGGTTATTTCGCCGCCATTCTGCCAAATCCATGCATTACCGGTATCGCCAAAGGTTGTTCCGGTGAGTTTGCCGTCAATCATCACCTGAAACTTTCCCGGTCCCTTGCCG
>CAZNVM010000514.1:0-1956 GCA_964576215.1 uncultured Planctomycetaceae bacterium | reverse complement strand
GATCTTTTGGTCTTGCTGTTTCATGTCGATTCCTTTCGAGTGAATTTTGATTGGTGTCAAAAAAACACAAGATACCGTAAAATCGACTGTTAGGGCAAGGCCAATTTTTTTCTGTAAGACAAATTACTTAACGGCGTAGCGTGCTATTTGTAATGGTCAGTAAGCCGCCAATGTGGTTGGCTCCTCCGAGAACCCCACCACCATTGATAATTCCGCCGCCGGAGTTTCTCGAAATTATGCTGTTCACTATGTCCATATTCAACTGTGAGCTTCCCACAAAGCCCACGTAGTAAATTCCGCCCCCCATTTCCGCCGAGTTGTCTGAAATTGTACAGTTCATGATGATCGGTCCATCATCACCGTAGCCGTGTCCGACAGCAGCATTGCAAATTCCGCCTCCAAACAGTGGCGCAGAATTTTCTGAAATCGTAGTATTCGTCAGGATTAGCGTGCCGCCAAGCATATTGTATATTCCGCCGCCATATTCCGAAGCCTTATTTTTCGATATGATACCCTTCGTTATGGTCAATTTGCCGCCATTGCCAATTCCACCGCCATGACCAGCCGAATTATTCGATATCGTGCATTCCATTACGTTCAGGATGCCGCTGTTCCAAATCCCGCCACCGGAGGAGGAGGTATACCCGTTTGTAATCGTCAACCCGGCCAGAGCAACAGTTGCGGTAAAACCGATATTGAATACCAGCGATTTTTGATTGGCGTCAATGGTAATATTGGCACCAGTGGAGTCAATGGTGATATTTTTGTCGATATAAAGTTCGCTGCCGCCTAACACGATGGTTTGGTTATACAGCGATGATGCAAACGTGATTGTTGTTCCCAAACCATTCGTCCCGGCGTAAGCAATCGCTTCACGAAGCGAGATCAGCCCGTCGTAAGCGTCCTCAATATCAAGTAAGGTTGTAACGATAATCGAAGGGGTTTCTATGACCACTTGGTACTCGTAGGCCCCGATGTCCACCGTTCCTTTCACAATTCTTGGATTGCCGGCAAGGTCAGTTGTCAACCCTTCGGGAACGTAAGCGTTGTTCCCCTTGTCGATGGCGGGCGAATCCGATTGCAAACGCAAGTCCCAATCTGCGGGATTATAGTTTTCTCCCGTGTTACTGGCGTCAATCGTAGCGGGAATTTTTACAAACTTGGGATCGACATTCAGGAGATTGTTTCCTTGATCTTCAAAGGCGTTGCCACCATTCGGGGTTGCCGTGTCGTCAAGCAACGAGTAGGTGATATTGGTGAAGGCGGAACCATTGTCATTCGTCCAAACATTTTCCACGCCATTCGGTGTCATGTTTTTGGCGAGGATAGAGTTTTGTATCATCAAAGTACCGGATAGGTTGAGGCAAATTCCGCCGCCGACAGAATAAGAAGAACCAGAAGCGGTGTTGCCCGAAATCGTGCAGTTTGTCACCGTCAACGTACTGGGGTTGTAAATTCCCCCGCCGTAAGAACCAATAAGAAGAACCAGAAGCGGAGTTACCCGAAATTGTGCTGTTTGTCACCGCCAACGTACTGTAGCTGCAAATTCCGCCGCCGCGAGAAGAAGTAGAATCAGAAGCGGTGTTGCCCGAAATCGTGCTGTTCGTCACCATCAACGTACCACCGCTGCTGTAAATCCCGCCGCCGCGAGAATCAGAACCTGAAGCGGCGTTGCCCGAAATTGTGCTGTTCGTCACCATCAACGTACCGCTACCTTCATGGCTACCTGTATGGTAAATCCCGCCGCCCCAAGAAAAATAATAAGTAGAAGCGGTGTTACCCGAAATCGTGCTGTTCGTTACCGTTAACGTACCGCTAACCGCTTCGCGAAGGGGGCTCACAGGCCACCGCCACGATCAAGGCTTTCTGTTCGGGAGTGATTTTGGGCTTACAACCTCGTCCGGCCTTGTCAGCCAACCATTGTCGGATAAGTTTTTCCGACATCGGCGGACGCAA
>CAZNVM010000513.1:0-2121 GCA_964576215.1 uncultured Planctomycetaceae bacterium | reverse complement strand
TGTTTGGTAATCTTCTTGGTAATGTTTGTCGTTTGGTCGGCGTTCTCCATGACTCCTCCTTGAGTGAAAAACGTATTTTAACAATCGATGAACCTTAAATCAACGGCACTTTACGCAAGTGAATGCGTCAGCCCTGGGGGGGGTAGGCCGCTAACAAGAATGCGAGAAATGGCAGCCGGGAGCGCAACGAAGTGAAGCGACCGGATTTCCCCGCGATTCGGTCCGGTCGCTTCACTTCGTTGCGCTCCCGGCTACCATTCATACAAACTTCTTACGGCCTGGCGGCTCCTCCTACAAATTACCGAAATACCTTGCGTTTTCGAAAAAGTCATTCATAATTCGTAATTCACCATTCGTGATTCGTAATTATCCATGATTTTCAAACTAATCGCTTGTGAAATCCTGTTTCGGGAGCTTTCCTTTCTGGTAGCCAAGTCGCCTCATCGGATCGACGTTGAGTTTCTTCCGAAAGGTTTGCACGATCTCGGTCGCAAGGGAATGTTTACGCAACTCAACGAGGGACTTTCGCAAATCGACGAGTCCCAATACGACGCGGTTCTGCTTGGATACGCTCTCTGTAGCGGTGGGGTCGTGGGACTCACTGCCCGGTCCATTCCGGTCGTTCTTCCCCGAGCACACGACTGTATCACGCTTTTTCTCGGCGACCGGAAACGGTATATGGATTATTTTGAAACACATCCCGGCACTTACTTCAAGACCACCGGTTGGATCGAACGCGGCGGCGATTTGATGCTTCACGCTCCCGACTCCGTGCAAGCGAAAAGCGGTATGAATATGTCGTACCAGCAGATGGTCGAAAAATATGGCGAAGAAAATGCCAAATATCTTTGGGAACAGCTTTCCAGTATGGTACACTATAGTCGTATGACGTTTATCGAAACCGGGCTTGAGCCAAGCGACCGCTTTGAAACCGAAACAAGGCAACTCGCCACCGAGCGGGGCTGGGAATTCGAGAAACTCACCGGCGACCTGTCGCTTCTGAAACGCCTCCTCGACGGCGACTGGGCCGACGAAGATTTCCTTGTTCTCCAACCGGGCCAATCCATCCAATTCGACTACTCAGAGAAGATAGTGGTACAAGGCAGAAAGGAAGAATGACATGCACCCGCTTCTGCGTGACATAAATGACATGGGGGAATTCCGAAGCGAACACCGGGGAAACTTTACGTACCGGGTGACCATGTTAGGGGCGTGGTGGTGTAGCTTTTGTTGTTGGATAATGGCCGCAATAATGCTTTACGGACTTTTACACATTGTGGAACAAGCCAAAGCAAAGCCGAAAGAAATTCCACCCTTTTTTTTCGAGATGATTATTCTCTGTTGGGTGTTTCTTGCTTTCTTTGTTCTTTTCCTAATTTATATGATATGGCACAATCGCAAGAATCACTTGTTTTTCGCTTTGTACGAAAAAGGGCTGCTCGTCATTCACCGTAATCGAACGATTCGCCGCATTTTTTGGGATGACATTGATGAAATCAGGCAACTGGAAATGAAACCTCTATTCGGATTGGGAAAGCCGGTTTTTCAAGGAATCGCCCTACATTTTCGCCCAGGGGATTTGGGGACTGCTGTCCGCCCTGTAAGAATTCGTGTGGAATACTTTCAAGAAGCCGAAAAACTATGCAAAGCGATTTACGAGGCGAAAGAAGCAAAATGATCAGATGTGAACGCCTTGTGTTTTGTGGAAAGTCGTATAAATTTCATAATTCATAAGGGTACTGTTGGAAGTATTTTTTATGAGAGAGTGAAAATTTGGGAGGTTTCTTTCGTCCCGAAGGGATGAGATTTCTATAACCCCCGGTTTTAACCGGGGGAAGCAGGACTACCAAACAGTCCGTAGCCCCAACGGGGCGTAACTTGGTTCTGGTATAACGCCCCGTTGGGGCTATGGGTTGTTTGGTGGGTCAGTTCCCCCGGTTAAAACCGGGGGTTATAGACGTTATGCCCTTCCAGGGCAGACGTATCCCCCCAAAAAAATACTCACAGTTCCAACAGTACAGATAATTCATAATTCAGAATTCATAATTCACAAAGTGCTTACTCGCAATCCCTCCCGTTCCTTCCGCAACCTGAGATACGTTTACCCGGTCGTTTCGCGGC
>CAZNVM010000512.1:0-16260 GCA_964576215.1 uncultured Planctomycetaceae bacterium | reverse complement strand
GTCGACAAGTTTACGATTTTTACTGATTTTACCGTCATTTCGCTTCGCTTCATTCCGGCTTTTATTGGGGGAGATGAATAAAAGCCGGAATGGAGCATCGCGAAATGACGGTCTCGATACAAACTTGTCGACGGACTGGTTAGACTTGGGGACAATCTTGACGAGAGGTACTATTTTCATCATACTGTACTCAAAATGGAAACGGACAGGGGATAAGTGATAAGTGATGGGTGATAAGTTATACCGATTTCCGATTTCCGATTTCCGATTCTCTATTCCCGATTTCCGAAAACCATGCTTAACGTTTCTCAAATCACCAAAGACTATCCGACCCGGAGCGGGACGATTTCCGTACTGAAAGACTGCACGTTTCAGCTTCAGCCGGGTAGGTCTCTTGCGGTTGTCGGGCCGAGCGGATCGGGAAAAAGTACGCTCTTGAACATTCTCGGTACGCTGGAGCCGCCGACTTCCGGGACTTACGAACTCGACGGCGTTTCACCGCTCGGACTTGCAGAGAACGAACGGGCCGCTTTTCGACGGGATCGGATCGGTTTCATTTTTCAGGATCATCATCTTTTGCCTCAGTGCGGGGCGTTGGAAAACGTGCTGATTCCCTTTTTGGCCGACGGAAGCGTTTCGCCGTCCCAAAAATCGTATGCGGAAGAACTGCTCCATCGTTTTGGGCTCGGCGACCGACGGGACCACCGCCCCGCCGAACTGTCCGGCGGAGAGCGGCAGCGGGTCGCAATTGCCCGGGCGTTGGTCAGGAAACCGCGGCTCGTGTTGGCCGACGAACCGACGGGAAATCTCGACCGAACGACGGCAGCGACCATTGCCGAACTCTTTCAAAGCCTTCTGGAACAGCACGAAAATCCGAAAAATCAAATGATGCTGATTCTCGTAACGCATGATCGGGAACTTGCCCGACGTATGAATGAGGTACGAGAACTTGACCAGGGGCTTCTCTCCGGTTTTTGACGAAATCCATCCCGTTAGCGCAAATCGATGCAGACCATCCGGTTCAAATCACGGAGGATCAGGAGGCCGTCTACGAAACACATTGGTCCCCAAGCGTCGCAAGCGTCGGGCAAAATCTCCCAAGTGCCGAGCGGTCGGAATTCCTTCGCCGTCACTTCGACAATCGTCAACTCGGCGTTGTCGGATAAAATCAGGAACAACCCGTCGGCGATCATGTACGGTCCGCCGGAAAAAGAGCCGAAAAACGGTTTCGAGCCGCTTTCCCACACGGTGTTCCCGTTCAAATCAAAACAGACGAACTTTCGGCTGTGTTTATTTTGACCGAAAATGTGTCCGTCGTAAAAAATCGGCGTTTGGTTTACGGACTTGAAAATCGGCGGCGGTTTCTTCCACAAAAGTTTCGCCTCGTATTTTCCGTCGGCGGTTTCCGTGATTTGCAGCATTGCGCCGTTCGATTCGTATTCACCGCAAAGAAAAACACGGTTTTCCGGCAGTATCAACGGGGAAGGACTGGTTGCAATTCCGATTTTCCAGTCGAAATTCGTCCAGAGAATTTCGCCGGTGTTTGCGTCAACGCCGACGATCCCTTCCTTGCCGACGTAAACGTAAGAATCCCGTTCGCCGAGTTTCATCGGCATCACCGACGTATGGGTCTGCACCCAACCGAACGGATTCGGCGTTCGCCAAAGTTCGTTGCCCGTTTCGCAATCAATCGCAACCAAAAGTGCATCTGGTCCGCTCGGAGCCAAAATCAGAGTATCCGCCGTCTGCCGTCTGCCGTCTATTAAGGGACACTGTCCGGCGTACCATTGTGGAACAACGGTTCCGTAATCCTTGACCATATCCCGGGACCAAAGGAGTTCCCCGGTTGCGGGATCGACGCAGGAAACGTGGCACATCGGACCGATGGTGACGCAATGTTTGTCCGTGACGGCAGGAATTGTCCGGGAGACGCCGTGATTTTTTGCAATCATCACGGGGTAGGAAAAATTCCAGATTTCCTCGCCGGTTTCAACGTTCAGGCAGCGGAGCGTATCGCGGCGGCGTTTGAAATCGTAGTCGAGAATAAACGCTCGACCGTTTCGGGTAGCGGCACCGGCGTATCCTTCGCCGACGGGAAGCGTCCACAAAACTTTCGGGCCTTCCGTCGGAAACGACCGGGCAAGTTTCGGCGCATCCTTGGCGATTGCGTTGAAGTGGTCGCCGCGAAACCGGGACCAGCTCCCGGTGAACGACGTGGAAGGTCGACCTGAACCAAGACGCCGTTCGCCGTACGGCGGTCCTTCGTTGGACCGATCCCGAGGGGACGGTGGAGCGGTCGGCATTCGGATCGCCGTGTTGTATCTCTTCGGCAATCGCGGCGTGAGTGTTTGCTGGTACGCCTTCAAGTCGAAAAAACCGAACGCACCACCGATCCCGAAGCCCAACAGGGAAATCGCGAGCAATACGAAGGTGAATCGGACCAAATCCTTGGGGGACATCTTTTTCGATTGTTCAAAAAGCGCGGAGTACCGGCAAAAAAGGGCGAGTGTTTTTTATTGTACCGATCGGGCGGTCGTCGTCAATGATAAAATTGTAAGGGGATGCTTTCTTTTCGGCAAAATTTGGGTTAAAATTGTAGCGGTTCGTTTACTCAATCGTTTACAATCCCTTTGGAGAACATGAAACTATGAAAAAAGTTTTTCCCTTATTCCTGATACTGCTTTTTGCCTTGATCGGTTGTGATTGTTCGAAGTCCGACAAGTGTAAGCCAAACGTCAACACCGAAGAAGGCGAATCGCTTGGATTTCCCGGTACGACGGGCGGCGAATTCTTTTACGACGCCGCTCCGGGAACAACCGGCGACACGGACGTGGATGCGTTTCCCGGCGTAACCGAGCTTTCTCCGCAAAAAGCCGACCTGCAACCGCAATACGGTCAACAGCATCCGATTCGCCAGGGTATCGACCGAATAAGACGACAGTTTATGCCGGAACAGGGCACGAAGTTCCCGGCAATCCAGGGACCGCCGCGAATCTTCTACTATTTGCCCAAAGATATTCATAATCCGGACGGAATGTGCGTTTCCAAAGACGAACAGACCCTGTACATGTGTTGCCCGAACTTCAACGGACGTGAAAACAACGAAGGGCCGAAAAAGAACGGCGGTTTTCTCGTTTCCTTCAATTTGCAAGGCCGTCCCCGGATGGAAAAATTGCTCGAATTCCCGCCGCTTGAGGAAACTGGACAGTTCGGCTGCATGGGCATCGCCGTCGGACCTGACGGAAATCTCTACGTGTGCGACAACCAATACTTTTTTAATCCGGACCATAAATCCCGAATCGTTCGAGTCCTCATGGACGGAAAGAAACCGACCGGCAAGCTCGAAGCTGTCGTAACCGGTATCAAATTGGCGAATGCCGTTATGTGGATGGAAGACAAGATGCTCGTAACCGACACGTTCCTTGACCTCGAAGGGAAATGGGGGAGCGGCGGTATTTGGGCGTTCACCAAAGACGAAGCCTTGAAAGCGGGAAGCGGCGACAATCCGGCGATTGCGTTGAAACCGAACGGAACCGATCCGCACCTGGCCGTGATTGAGGAAGTGGAAAACTACGGACGCGGCGACTGTGCCGGGGCCGACGGAATGACCTGCACGCCGGACGGCGTCGTGTATTTCGGCAACTTCGGCGATGGTGCCATGTACCGGGTCGAATTTGACGAAAATCTCAAAGCGAAGAGCGAAAAAATTCACAAAGCCGGCGAAGCGTTCAGTTGTTGCGATGGAATCTTTTACGACAAACGGACGGACAAGATTTACATCAACGATTCGGAAACGAACGCCATTCGAGCGTTCAAGCCGGTCAAGGCGGGTGAAAAGCCGGTGTTTGAAGTGATTTGGGAAAACGGCGACACCGATGGGACCGGCGGTTTGCTGGACCAGCCGTGCGAGTGTGTCGTGGTCGGACGGCGAATGATTATCTGCAATTTCGACTGGCCGTTCCCGGGCTTGTTGAACTCCAAGTTTGACGCCCCGTACACGATGTCCGAGATTACACTGAAGTAGGAGGATAGAGGATAGAGAATAGAGTGTAGAGGCAAAATTTATCTCTATCCTCTATTCTCATTATCTTCTCTCTTCTGTCCTCTATCCTCTATCCTCTATCCTCTATCCTCTATCCTCTATCCTCTGTCCTCTATCCTCGTATTCTCTATTCTCTATTCTCTATTCTCTACATGACAGAAGACGAAATCCTGCTTGATGTTGAAGACCGCATGGAGAAAGCGGTCGCAAAGTTCCGTCGTGACTTGACCGGAATACGGACAGGCCGCGCCAATCCCGGCCTGGTCGATTCGGTGAAGGTCGAGGTTTACGGATCAAGCTGTCCATTGAAACAGGTCGCAACGGTTGCTTGCCCGGAATCGAATCAGATCGTAATTCGCCCGTTCGATCTTTCGACGCTCAAGGATATTGAAAAAGCGATCATCGCATCGGACCTCGGTTACACGCCGAGCAATGACGGGCGGATCGTCCGTATCAATATCCCACCGCTTTCGACGCAGGTTCGCCAAAAAATGGTCGCTCGAATCAAGGAGCTTTGCGAAGAGACGAAAATCGCGATTCGGAACGTCCGGCGTGACGGAAACAAAATGGCGGACCAGTCGGAAAAGGACAAAATCTTTTCCGAAGACCGCCGCGATGAAACCAAAACGGAAATTCAAAATCTGACGAAACGTTTTGAGGACGAAGCGAACGACCTCGCAAAAATCCGCGAAAAAGAGGTGTTGGAGAATTGATGGTGTCAAAAACAGAGCCGCAATCGTAAGATTGCGCGAGTACGATTTCTCGCAATCTCACGATTGCGGCTCTGCTATTATTCACCGCCGTTTCGGGTGATGAGTGCCCGAAGTATCTCCAGTTTGACGGTTTCGTTGATGATCCGGACACTGCCGTCGAAGAAACAGGTGTTCATCCCGAAAATCTTTCCCGTCGCATGAGGACCGCTGAGGCCGCTTTCGGTTTTGTTGATTCCCTTTTCTGCCTCTTCCTGCGTGATTTCCTGCGTCGGGTCCATCCAGCAGACCGATGTTTTCCGCTCGACGATCGCAATGGTGTTCGAGGTGCCGTCGGTCATCATTTGAAAATCGTACTTTTTCTCCCCTTCCGGCCAGGCGTTTTTGCCGACGATCACCGAATAGGTTGTCAGGCCGTTCTTTCGGATGTCCGGGTTCTTTGATACCATTTCAGGACACTGGAAAACCGCCGGGCACTGGTTGTGAAACTGCTTGTTGTATTCGCTGTCCCACGGTTCATCCTTGCGGATTTTATTGTACAAATCCACCTGTTCGAGGAACGGCAGAACCGCAAGACGCCAACTGTGAAGCGGTTTGCCGTCCTTGTCAACCGTATGCGTTGCAGGCAATTTTCGGTAAACGTCATGGTGATTGTGTAATGCCAGACCGAGTTGCTTCAAGTTGTTCGTGCATTGCATCCGTCGGGCCTGGATTTGGGCGACATCGACCAAAACGGCGGGAATTTCCAGAAATCGTTTCCCTTTTTCTTTGACGACCGCTTCGTTGACGACGAATTCCAGCCGGTCCCCTTGCGGCTGCGGCAGAAACGACTTCGCAATCGTTACGATTTCCTCATGCCCGATCTTCATGGCGTCAAGGAGTGCCGTGTAAGCCGCGTTTTCCTTATTTTGATCGAGAACATATTCGAGCACCGTTCGCATGGCGTCATAAAGTTCTCTGGCCGCTTGCGGTTGCTCCGACCGGACGAGGAGTTTCAGTTCGATCTTCTCCGGATCGGCGGCAAGCACCCCCCAGTTGATACCACGAGTCAGCACTGCCGGCGAAGTCCGCTCCAGCGGCGGCGGAAGCGAGTCGACCATTTCGGTAAACACCCGCTTCATTTCCGTCGATGGTATCAAAACGACCTGGACTGCCGAACCCTCGACCGCTTGCAGTGCCGTGAGAAATTCCGGGCGGGGCGTCGCTTTTTGCGACGCGATTTGCCGGAGTGCCGTTTCCGTATGTTTCGGTTCCCATTGTATGAACCCCTGTAGTGGCGTAATGAAGAAATTTTCAAAGACGACCTTCTCTTTGAGCTTGGGATCGAAGAGCAAGTCCGTGTTTTGGACATCTTTCAATGGTGTCGCAATATATCCGCAGCTTCCCGGCAAGAGCGAAGGAACCACCAGGACATAAAGATCGCGGACGTTTGCCTGGGTTTTCAAAACGCGGATCGGTTTCTCAAGTTGCGTTTTTACCTTGTCAATGCTTTGCATCATTTCGTTATGCCGGTCCGGAGTCATCGTAATGTCGAGCCGGTCGATGTTGGCAAGCAAAAGCGGTCTCAATTTGGCGTCAAGCCGGTCCAGATCGATCTTCTGCAAATCAACGTGAATCACCGCCGCCACGGTTTCATTGAGCAGCGGAGCGATCTGGTCGGCGATCCGTTGCGACTGCGTTTGAGCGGCGGCGAGGGAGGCAAAGAGTAAAGTTAATGTTACGAATAGTTTTTTCATGGTAGCAAAGTGGTTAGGGGTGTAAGGTAGGCGACTACCTTTTCGTGGCGTTCTCCCATTTCTCATTTCTCATTTCTCATTTCTCATTTCAATAACCGTCCGATAAATACCGTAGCCTGGATCATACTCGACGACGGCCCGTCCGTTTTCGATCCGGTAAACATAGGGCTTGCCGGTGAACGGGTCCGTCTGCGGAATCGGAACCGACTGGATGGCGTCAAGCGTTGGCGGCAGCTTTCCGTCGTTTTCCGCCGCGTAATACCGGATCGCTTCTACGATTCGCAGCACGTCGCCGCTTGCTTCCAGACGACAAATCGCACTGTGATAATAAGCCTCCGCCGGGAAAAGCAAACGAACAATCGCGTCCAATGGTGTTACGGATTCGAACTCATCCCAGTACCGGTCCGTGGCGTATTTTTCCTTGCTTTGCCAAAACGGTAATGAAACGATTTTCAAATAATTGTCCCGTGCAATTTCAAACCGATGAATGCTCCACAACCCAACCGCCTGGGAAACGGACATGTTTTCGATCTCTTCCGGCGTTTTTCCTTGTGACGCCAGCCACTGCTTCGCTTTCGGATAGGCGGTAATTCCCCAACCGCCTGCGAACAGTGTCGCCATTGGGCCTCCGGTTTCCACAATAGGGTAAGCGTCATCACAGATCAAAGGAATCGCCTGAATGAGGCTCCGATGGAGTTCTTTCCAGTCGTTTTCCGTCAAGCTGTCCGGATCATCCATCGCCCGTGCCACCTCGGGGAACGTCAACCGAATGACGTCCATTTCGAGTTCGAAGGCTTTGTGGCGGGAAAACGGCGAACCGGGGACCGCCGTCAGCGTCCAATACAAATTCGGAGCATCCGGCTTTTGCACCAGTTCCAGCAGACATTCGTTCATCTGCGAATCGATTGCGATACCGACCAAGTGTCCCACGAACAACGGGCATCCCTGGCCGACATGCCGGGCAAGCGTTTTGCCGACCCGAATCGTTTTGATCGCTTCGGTGTAATTTTTGTCGTGAATCTCAAGCCGGGCCTTTACCATAAGTGCCCTGCTCAAATCACGGCTTTCCTGGACCTCCGGCAACAGGAGCGCGAAAATGTTCTTGTTTCCCCGGAAGTGATACTCCCAATCGCAGTAATCACAACGACTTCCCGTTTCGAGAAAACGATAAACACTTCGAAGTTGATCGACGAATTTCCGGGCGTATTCGACGGGAAATTCACTGGTTGGCTTGTTGCAAAACCAGCTATACGCCATTGGTTTGTACCGCTGACTTGCTTCGAACCGAAGCGTTTCGGCAGTTTTCGGGGCGTCGTTGGAAAGAGCGTCGAGCATTTTTTTAAAGGTGTCATGCTCTGATTTTTTCTCTTTGAAAAATTTCGGCTCGGTGAAAAGCCGACCGTAATCTTCCTCGAACTTTCGGGTTTCGTCCGCAAGATGATCGAATTTCATTTGGGCAAGTTCCCGCGAGGCGAAATTGTACTGAATTGCGGCGTTGTTTTTGACCCGCTGGTCGAAGCCCCAGGTCAGTTTGTACTTCAAAGCCGGCACCGGCGGCTTTTGCGGTGTCACCGTCAGTTCGGCGAGCTGGACGTATTGCGTGACTTTGCCATCAACGGTGATCGGCGTGTTTTGAGTCACTTGGGCAACCACGATAGGTGGTGTCAGCAGAAAAAAAATGAAAATTGGTAAAGGTTTCATAATTGTTGGTTGTTAGTGGTGTCAGACCAGGTTAACGGCGGGCCTTGCCCCGCGTGGGAAGGGGTGAAATGTCGAACATTGTGTAAACTCAGCACGCAACCCCGCACGGGGCAAGCCCCGTCGCTAACTTAAAATATCATCTGCTCGCGTAGTTTGAGTAACGAATTCGGATCGTCCGGCCACGATGGTGTGAACGACCGGGAGGATGTACGGGAAACCGGCAAATCGGCAAGGAGCTTGCTTCGCTGGTTGTACTGCGAGATCATGGTGTCAATACTGATCGGGGCCTGGACGATATTTGTACGTATCGGTTGATCAACGAGACTCGCCATCGGCGGCGATTCGACGTACTCAACGACGACTTTCTCGATAATGACCGGCTGCTGCAAAAAGTGAACAAGCCCGGCCCCTAATAACATTCCGAGTAAAATGGAGGCGCAAACAATCAGAGCCGCGCACGGAGTAAGCGGTAACCCCGGTGTGTATTCTGGTAATGAACGTTTTCCTTGGCGTAACCGCTTACTTTGTGCGCGGCTCTGATGGGGGACGTGTTGAAACTTCGCCGGTTTGAGCTTGCGTAATTCACTCTCAAAATCCTGAAATTCCTGAAATTCTTCGTTGTTCATTTTTGCACCATTTTTTTCAACTGAGAAAGTCCTTCGACATATTTACGGTGAACGGTACTTTTGGAGGAGCCGGTTACTTCGGCGATTTCCTCGTAGGTCAGCTCGCCCCAGATTTTAGCGACAATAATCTCCCGAAGGTCCAGCGGCAACTCTTGAAGCTGTCCGGCCACCACGGCGGCGTCCAGGCGGCTCTCGTGGTCCGGCTCGAACCAATGCTCTCGGGACAAGGCATAATCTTCATTGAGCCGCTCCGTTTTTTTGCGTCGCCGGAAGCGGTCGTTCGACTCGTTGCGCACCAAAGCAAACAACCAGGCGGTCGTATTTTCCGGCGGCTCGGCCAATTCGAACAGCTTGACCAGGGCATTTTGCACCACGTCTTCCGCCGTACTTTCGTCCCACTGCCGCGCGAAAAGCAGGAGCGAATCGACCACCGATTCCGCTATGAAACGCGATTCCTGATTTTCGTGTTGGAGCGACATGTCTATTTCCTTCCGGGATAGGACGTTTCAAAAACCTTCCTTTCCCGGAAAAATCTGGAAAATTTCAAAAAAATTGATATTCCTTTTTAGCAGGGTTTCGGTAGAATGTCACCCAAGCTCATAAAAGCGACCTGTTCACTCAAAAGACATCCATGAAGCGTACCACGAAGAACAAGCTGACCATCAAACAGAAGGCTGGAGTTTTCAAGGCTCTCGGCCATCCGACCCGGCTCCGGATCGTCGAAAAACTTGCCGACGGGGAACAGTGCGTTTGCGTCCTGCTCGAAATGTTCGAGATTGATATCTCCACCCTCTCACGGCACTTATCCGTCCTGAAAAACGCCGGGATCGTCTCCGATGAGCGACGGGGCAAGAACATTTATTACAGTCTGAAATGCCCCTGTCTCGTCAACATGGTCGAGTGCATGGAAGAAACCCTGGGGGCACGTTGAATCACAGTAAAACACCAAAGGAGACCACCGCAATGACAACCTTCAAAGCCGTTTTTGCCGCCTTGTTCGCAGCGGCGATTGGGTGCGGGATTGCATTTGCCGATGACGCCCCGAAAGAACTCCGGGTATTGAGTTACAATATTCATATCGGAATCGGTAACGATAAGAATTTGGACCTTGAGCGGACGGCGAAAACGATCCTGACCCAAAAACCGGACCTTGTCGCGATTCAGGAAATCGACCGCCTTACCGAACGGACCCAAAATGTCGATCAGGTGGCCGAACTGGAACGCTTGACCGGGATGCACGCCGTGTTCGGCAAGACCATCAACATCGGCAGCGGCGAGTACGGTATTGCGATTTTGTCGAAATACCCGATTACGGAACACAGAATCACGCAACTTCCGCGACTGGACAATCAGGAAGACCGCGGCGTCTTGGAAGCGACGATCCAGCTTGACGACAAAACGACGCTTCTGTTTGCTTGCACGCATTTTTGTCACATCAATGAAGAACGCCGCATCAAACAGGCGGAAAAGATCAACGAACTGTTGGCTCAACACGACGGTTTGGTTATCCTTGCCGGTGATTTCAACGCGAAACCAGGGAGCAAAACTATCGAAATCCTGAAAGCAAAATGGTCGGACGCTACGGACGAAAAGCCGACGTTTTCGAGCGACAATCCACGAATCAAAATCGATTACATTTTTTACCGTCCCGCCGAAATGGTGCGTGTAAAGGAAACCCGGGTCGTTGAGGAACCGGTCGCGTCCGACCATTCGCCGGTTCTGTCGGTACTGGAAATTGCGGGGAGTGGGAAGTAAGGTACCTGTTGACGTTTAAAAGCATTTGTCTAAAATGCAAAATGTTATTGACGGCTGTTTGTCCGTTTTTTTGTCGTTTGCATTTGCACTTTTAGCCAAAACTACACAAGTTTTCACCGAAAATGAAAAAAGTACGAATTTTTGATCCTGCGTTGTGTTGCAGCACCGGAATTTGCGGTGCGGATGTCGATCCGGCTCTCATTCGCATTACGTCATGGAAGAAAAAGGAAAAAGTTTGGACGAAGTGGGCAAAGCGGTTTTGGCGGAGGATTTGCGTTCCCCCTGCACGGAAGAGATCGCGGTGTTTCAAGCGTTTGCCAAAGTGATTCAGGAAGCGGACAAAAAGTTTGTCGTCATGGACACGGCACCGACCGGACACACGCTTTTGTTGCTTGACGCCACCGGTGCTTATCACCGCGAAATGGCCCGCCAGATGCGGAAAGAGGAAAAGGAGGTCGCCACACCGCTCACGCAATTGCAGGACAGGAACCGGACGAAGGTGTTAATCGTTGCGCTTCCGGAAAACACGCCGGTCCAGGAGGCCGCGTTTTTGCAGGAGGATTTGCGTCGTGCCGGGATTGAGCCTTGGGCCTGGATCATCAATAATAGCTTTGCCGCGACCGCCACGCAATCGCCGCTTTTGCGTCTGAGAGCGGAAAACGAAATTCCGCAAATCGAATTGGTTCTCGCAAACCATTCCAAGCGCGCCGCACTTGTACCGATTCAATATGAGGAACCGGTTGGCGTGGAACGATTGCTGAAGCTGTCGGCAATGAAAAATCTGTAACTGTTCCTGTTGCCGTTGTCGTTGTGACAAACTCAAAGTGTAAACGAAATGGTATTGAAACCGGAAAAAGTGTTGAAATTTTGGGCATCGGAATCGGGAATTGGAGGAAGTTTTTCACTTATCACCGATTCCCGATTCCCGATTCCCGATGCCCTTGACTGTTTTGAGTTACCCTTTGTTTACGGTTTAAGTAACAAACAGACCAAAGAAACGGGCACGCACTCGTCGGCGTCGTGGGCTTGCCCGGCGAATCGGATCGTGGTACAATTTCGACGGTGTGGTTTGAATGAGTCTTGACCCCGCTTGGAAAATTTTCCCTCGAACGTCAAATTGGTGCGATGTCACGTTATATCAATCCCTACACGGATTTCGGTTTCAAGAGGTTGTTCGGCGAACCGGGCAAACCCGTTTTATTTTCCATTGAATAACATGAAAATCGGTGTTCTCAGCGATACCCACGGAGATGTAAAGCTGACGTCGGCGGCTTTGGAAGTGTTTTGTGAACAGGGCGTTTCACAGATTCTCCACTGCGGCGATATTGGAACGCCGGAAATCGTGCTGCTCTTCTCCCAAATTCCCACCGCGTTCGTCTTTGGAAACTGCGACCCGAAAACGGAAACCTTGCGGAGAGCGATTCTTTCGATTGACCAAACCTGCTGTGACTGGTTCGGCGAGCTGGAATTGGACGGAAAACGGATTTTTTTCCTTCACGGACATCAATGGAACCGGTTTGAAAACGAAGTTCACAGCGGTCAATGGGACCTGATTTGCTACGGTCATACCCATAACGCTGAACTTCGCATGGCCGGTGAAACGCTGATTCTCAATCCCGGCGCGATTTATCGCACCGCGTCCCCGTCCGTTGCCATCGTCGATCTGGAATCGATGAACGTTGCAACGGTTGCACTCAAGAAGGCGTCTCAAATTTTAGGGGTGTAGCCGCGATTTTAGGTAGGGAACAGCCTCGAAAACAGGGTAAATAACCTCATTTTTACCTCATTTACAAAAGGGCACCTCTTAAGACGTGGACCGAGGAAAGCGAAGAAAAACATGTCGGCAAAACGGAGACGGGCTGGGTTTATGAACAAAAAATCAGCGTGACCCATCCGAAGACCGGCGAAACGCTGTCCATCCGTTTGACGTTCTTAATGACAAATGGCGGCACAGGGACTCGACCCCCCCTGTTTTTTCAAGGATTTTTTAACATTATACAAGGTTCCCACCAGTTTTCCCACCACCTAATTTTAGCCGCCAAATGGGCGGCTTTTTCATTGGGAATGTAACCCATCAGGCTTGAATTTGAGGCCATTTTACCACTGTTTATGGCACCGCATCACCGGATTGCTGTCGCAAACTCTGCCATTGATTGGCAATCCAGGGCATGTTCCGCCCACGAATCCAAAGCAACCGGATCATTCATTTTGCAGATCGACGGACTGGTTTCACCTCGAAACCGATCGTGTCCGGTGCTGTTTTTCTTAAAAAATCGGGTAAAATGGGAGCCGATCTCGTTTCTCATTCCCCATTTCTCATTTTTTGAAGGTGCGTGACCAACATAAACTCCTGAACGCTTTGCAACGACAGTTGTTGCAATTGCTGTTTCTCAAGTATTTCCTGGTACTGGCGGGAATTTGGCTGTTTTCCTGGGGAACGGCGGTGCTCGTTTTGCGGGTCTTCAATTGGATTCCCTGGGAGCATCTTTGGTGGGGCGGGTTTGGGCTTCTTGTCGCCCCAATTATTGCGAACTGGCTTGCCCGTACAAAGTTGCCCACTCCACAGGTGCTTTGCGCAACCGTTGACCGGGAAAATTCCGCCGGCGGGTTGGTCATTTCTTCGCTGGAAACGGACCTCGGCGAATGGAATGCGGCGATTCCGGACCTTTCCCTTCCGGCGTTTCGGTGGAACGGACGCAAAACGTACCAGATTACCCTGCTTTCGGTGCTGTTCGTGCTTCTCGCCTTTTTTCTGCCGGACAGCACGATTGTCGCCGAGTTTCATCGACCGCTAAACATCGAGGATCGAGTCAATAAACTCACCGGACAGCTCGAAACGCTTGAAGAGGAAAAAATCCTTGACCTCGAAAAGGTCGAAGCGATTCAAATGAACCTTGAGCAGATTCAGAAGGATGCCGAAGGACTTGGCCCGGACAAGACGCTTGACGCTTTGCGGCACTTGGAAAACCAGATTCAGCAACAAGCGGACGAGGCGGCGGAGCAGGCACTCAAAGAGGCCGAAACGCTTTCTCAGGCGGAAGCGTTGCTTGAACAGCTTCAAAAAACCTTCGAAGGACTTTCTCCGGAAGAGACCGATTCCCTCATGCAAGGACTTTCGGACATGCTCAACGATATGTTCGACGACGATTCCGATCTGCTTGAAAAACTTGCCCAGCTTGCTGAACTTAATGCGGACGAAAATTCGGAGCGGTTGAAAGAAATGCTTCAAAACAGAAAATTCGACCAACTGTCGAAAGAGCAGATGGAACAGCTCCAACAAATGATGAAGGAGTGCAAAGAGTGCAACAAAGAGACGCTTGGAAAACTGACGGAGCGCGGGATGCTTGACCAAAAAATGCTCGACCAATTCGAGGAATTGGAAAAAGTCGACGAAGAGGAATTGCAGCGGATGCTTGACGAACTCGGTTGCGGCAATTGTGATTGCGAAGGAGAGTGTGAATGTGAAGGTCCGGGCCGTCCGGGACGAGGCGGCATTTCCCGAGGTCGCGGCGATGCACCGATTACGTTTGACAACGACGAAGCGTCCGAAGAGGGGATGGGGTTTCAGTCGCAAATTCTCCCGCCCACCGCTTTGGAAGAATTGAAAAACGCGATGAAATTCGGCTCCTCCAAAGTCGCCCCGGACCAAACGCCTGCAGGTTCGCAATCGGACCAAGGGGGTGCTCTGCAAAACGTCGGTGAAGGGACCGGAAGTGCCCACGGTCAAACGATCCTGCCGCAACACCGGGGACCGATAGAACGGTATTTTGAACGGAAATGACGGCGGACAGCAGACGGCAGACGGGAGAGGGCAGACAGCAAAATTCTGCCGTCTGCCATCTGCCCTCTACTCATTTCTCAACGCCGAATCAACGATTTCCTTCGCTTGGCTGAGCACGGTTTCCAGGGCTTCTTGTCCCAAAAACGACTCGGCGTAGATTTTGTAGATGTTTTCCGTACCGGACGGTCTTGCGGCAAACCAATGGTTTTCCGTAACGACTTTCAGACCGCCGATTGCCGCTCCGTTGCCCGGTGCATGGGTCAGTTTCACCGTAATCGGTTCTCCGGCCAATTCCGTCGCGGTTACTTTTTGCGGCGTCAGATTCTTAAACGCCGCTTTTTGTTCCCGCGTCGCTTCCTGATCGACCCGGGTATAAATCGGATTGCCAAACTCTTCCGTCAGATCGTTGTAATGCTCCGACGGGTTACGGCCCGTTTTGGCCAAAATTTCCGCCGCCAAAAGATTGAGAATGATACCATCTTTGTCCGTCGTCCAGACCTTGCCGTTGGTACGCAGAAAACTCGCTCCGGCACTCTCTTCGCCGCCGAACCCGATGCTTCCGCCGTAAAGCCCTTCGACAAACCATTTGAATCCGACCGGAACTTCGATCAATTCCCGACCCAAACTTGCCGCAACCCGGTCGATCATGCTGCTGGAAACAAGCGTTTTGCCGACACCAAGCGTTGTCGGCCAATTGGGGCGGTTTTTGTACAAATATCCAATCGCCACCGCAAGGTAATGGTTCGGGTTCATCAATCCGCCGGTTGGAGTTACGATTCCGTGCCGGTCCGTGTCCGGATCGTTCGCAAACGCCAGGTCGAAATCGTTTTTGTACCGAATCAGTTGCGCCATCGAGTACGGACTGGAGCAGTCCATGCGAATTTTCCCGTCGTGATCGACCGACATGAACGAAAACGTCGGATCGTCGGCGTTGTTGACGACTTTCAGGTTGAGATGATACATCCGGGCAATCGGTTCCCAGTACGTTCGCCCTGCCCCGCCGAGCGGGTCGACGCCAAGCGAAACGCCTGACAGGGAAATCACGTCGAAATCAATAATATTCCTCAAATCCTGAATGTACGGGAAAATGAAATCATAAGCGGAGACGCAAGGTTCATGAATCGCTTTCCTGTAAGAAATCCGCTTCACGTCTTGATTTTTGTTCCGTAAAATTTCGTTGGCCCGGTTTTGCATCCATGCCGTTACGTTGGTATCCGCCGCCCCGCCATCGGGACCGTTGTACTTGATACCACCATCGGTCGGCGGATTATGGGACGGCGTGATAATCAGCCCGTCGGCCAAACCACTGGAGCGGCCTGCGTTGTAACGTAAAATCGCATGGGAAATCACCGGCGTCGGCGTAAACCCATTATTCATCTGGTAAAAGCATCGCACGCCGTTGGCCGCGAGCACCTCCAACGCCGTCCGCTCCGCCGGTATCGAGGCGGCGTGAGTGTCTTTGCCGAGGTACAACGGACCGGTGTAACCCAGCCTCGCCCGATATTCGCAGACCGCCTGGACGATGGCGAGGATGTGTGATTCGGTGAACGACCCGTCGAGCGGTTTACCGCGATGACCGCTGGTGCCAAACGTGACCCAATGGTTCGGGTTCTCCATGTCCGGTACGTTTTCGTAATACGCCTTTTCCAGAGCGGCGACATCAATCAAAAGCTCTTGTGGAGCCGGTTTTCCTGCAAGTGGACTAAGCATTCCAAATAAAAAATAAAAAATGAAAAATATCTGCTGTCTGCAATCTGCCGTCTTTACCTATTCTCCGAAAAATACTTTGGTGCCCATCATCCGTTCGCGGGTTTCGATCTTCAACCGGAGGTATTCCATCGGACGATCCCCCTTGATCCGGTTGCACGAGCCGCAAAGCAGCTGGTAATTTTCGTAATAATCGCCGCCC
>CAZNVM010000511.1:0-2518 GCA_964576215.1 uncultured Planctomycetaceae bacterium | reverse complement strand
ACTGTCAAGAATTAAAATACCAGTTACAATTCGGTGGAATTTTCGAGAGGACTTGCAATAGCGCGCCCTTAGTAGCCAAGGGTAATCCACGGTACTGCGCCCTTATTTTCCAATCGGTATGGAAATAAGGGCACCGTATTGATGGTGCCACCGGTGCTACTAAGGGCGCGAAATCTCGAACGGAACATTCCACGGAACCGTTTGAAAAACACTCGTCCCGCAATTTTTGGACATCTTATTTTTTGACAGTTACTTACCTCCAGGAGGATTGCAAAGTCGCTTTTTTCCTGGGAATGCAGGCTTCCAGCCTGCCAGTGAGTTCGTAGGCATCCTACCTGCGCAGGGCGGAGACTTCATTCCGCAACCTTCGCGCAGGCTGGAAGCCTGCGTTCCCAGGGACTTTGCAATCCTCCTGACTCTGTAACCTCCCCTCTTTCTTTCAGTAAAACCGGGTAAAATCGGGCCGCGTGGTCGTGTATTCCCGTCGCTTTGCTCCGGGTTGCTATTTCAAAGTAATTTCCAGTCAAAAAATGAAACCAGAACACAACAATCAGCCGTACCGGATCGGCTTGGTCGGTTTGGGGACCGTCGGTACCGGAGTCGCCAAAATTCTGCTTCGGCAAAACGAACGGATTAGCCGTGCCGCCTGCCGAAAAATCGAATTGGTCCGTATTTGCGATAAAGATTTGACCCGGGGCCGCGGTTTGGACCTTCCCGCCGGTCTGCTGACCGACGATCTTGCGAGCATTACCGACAATCCGGACATCGATTTGGTCGTGGAACTTGCCGGAGGAATCGATTTTGCCCGCTCTCTCGTTCTTACTTCGTTGGCGAACGGAAAAAATATCGTTACGGCAAACAAGGCTCTGGTCGCCAATTGCGGAACGGAAATTTTTTCCGTCGCCCGGAAGCATGGAAAAACCATCGCGTTCGAAGCGGCGGTCTGCGGCGGAATCCCGATTCTCGGTGCTATGGAAACCACGCTCCAGGCGAACCGCATCCAGTCGATTCACGCCATCGTCAACGGAACCTGCAACTACATCCTGACGCAGATGGAAGAGAAAGGGACCGGTTATGTCGAAGCGGTTCAAGGTGCTCAGCAACTCGGATACGCCGAAGCGGATCCGACACTGGACGTCGATGGAAGCGACGCCGCCCAAAAGCTCGCAATCCTTGCCCAGCTCGGGTATCGAACCAACGTCGAGTGGCGTCAAATTCCGAAGCAGGGAATCCAGGAGGTGGAGGCGATTGATATTCAATTTGCCAAAGAATTGGGTTACAAAATTCGGCTTCTCGCCGTGGCCGAACTTGATGAAACGTCCAACGCGGCTCAGCCGGAATTGGAATTGTCCGTATCGCCGACGCTGGTTTCGGAAGAATCTTCCCTGGCCGAAGTGCGAAATGCGTTCAACGCGGTGCAAATTCTCGGCGACGTCGTCGGTCCGGTCTTTTTTCACGGGTACGGGGCGGGCGAACTTCCGACGACTTCTTCGGTGGTCGGCGACATTATCGACACGGCCCTGGGACGAACGGCGATTACTTTTTCTGCGATGAATTATTGGGGGCAGGACGGTGAGGCTTATCGACTGAAGGATACGAGCGAAATCGTCGGAAAAACATATCTGCGATTGATGGTCGAGGACCGTCCCGGCGTTTTGCATGAAATCACCGGCATTCTCGGACGCTTCAATATTTCCATTGCCGCGATGATCCAGCGCGATCCGCAGCAGGCGAAAGATGCGATCCCGCTCGTCATCACGACCCATGACGCCAGGGAGGGGGACATGCTTCAGGCGGTTGAACTCCTCTCGAAACTCGATTCCGTCAAAAACCGCCCGGTCCGAATGAAGGTCCGGAATTAGTGAACGTTGTACATAAATGCGCCGCACAGGGTGCGGCGGCAAAAATATTTTTTATTTTTAATTTTTCACTTGCAGTACATTACCCGATACGGTGCCATGCGTTTGCTCGGTCTGTTCTCCTTTGAAGGAGAAACGCTACCGTTGCGGACGGCGGTGATCGTCCGAACCAGTCGCGGACAGGAAGCGGGGCTGGTTCTTTGTGACGCGACGCCGGAGCGGATTGCCAGACTCGGCGACACTTACGAAGAAGACCGCATTATTCGGAAAATGACAAAAGAGGACATGACCGAACTGCGACGGATTCGTAAGGAGGAAAAGGATAAATTCGTCCAGTGTCAGACGATCGTTCGGCGAATGAATCTTGTCATGGAACTGGTGCGAATCGAACACCTGTTCGGCGGCGAGCGAATCATTGTCTATTACGTTGCAGAAGATCGGGTCGATTTTCGGGAATTGGTGAAAGTGCTTGCGTCGGAATTTCAGACGCGAATCGAAATGCGGCAAATCGGCGTTCGGGACGAAACGAAACTGTTGGCGGATTACGGCGATTGCGGTCGGGAAGTCTGCTGCAATTCGCATTTGACCGAGATGCCGCCGGTTTCCATGAAAATGGCAAAGCTGCAAAAATCGACGCTCGACCCGACGAAAATCTCCGG
>CAZNVM010000510.1:0-1678 GCA_964576215.1 uncultured Planctomycetaceae bacterium | reverse complement strand
CAGTGGACGAGTTGCAAGACAAGATATTGGATTACATCGTTTTCTACAATGCGACCGCCAAACCAATGGATTGGAAATACGACGGAAAACCAAAAAACAAATCCAATAATACGAAGGTTATTTAGGCGACTTTGTACTAGTGGGAGGAAAACAATCTCGGCAATCTTGTATATCTTAGGAAAATCCTGGTTCAAGATGTTTTATTTACTGGCGAACTGGTATCCTTCGGGCACGTACAACAACCGTCCGCAGGAGCTGCACGGAATGGGGCGGCCTTGGATGACGAGGGCGATGAGATTGATCGGGACGGTTTGATTGCAACCGCCGCAGAATTTTTGGTTGGTAATCATCGCAAGAGCTTGATCGCCGCCGTGCGATTTGACAAGCCGGTCATAGACTTCTCGAAATTCCCGGGAAAGTTCGTTTTCGGCGGCGTGAAGCTCGTTGGTGTATTTTTGCAGGTCGGCCCGAATGGTTGGTTCTTCGACCTGAAAATGTTGTTTCGAGGTTTCGTAATTTTGAATTGCTTTCTTGAGTTCCGTTTCGGCATCCAGGACGGTTTGAACGAATTTTTCGCTCTTCTCCATTGCTTCGAGCACTTCGTCGGCGAGCAGGGAATTTGTCTCCTCATCGGCGGCGATTTGGGCTTTAA
Organism: uncultured Planctomycetaceae bacterium; assembly: GCA_964576215.1. GTDB lineage: Bacteria > Planctomycetota > Planctomycetia > Pirellulales > Thermoguttaceae > JAVBSX01. Next base: position 1,026 of record CAZNVM010000510.1, on the reverse strand, counting down.
GGGCTTGAAATTCTTTATTGTTTTTCGATTCTGCCAATTGTGTTTTGCGTCGGGCAATTGCGTTTTCGCTTTCGAGATTTTTGCGTTCTTTATCTTTGACGTCAAGAATTAACGCTTTTTGGCGGGCTTGGACTTGTTCGAGTTTCTGTTGAAGGGCTTGAATCGTCGTTTCCTGGGACTTTGCCAAGAGAGGTCCCCGACGCAATCGGGATTGAAGATCGGCAAGTTGCCTTTGAATTCGTTCCAGGCGACCGAGAAGTTCCGTCAATTCGCTGACTGCTGACATTGTAAGAGGGGTAGGAGGAGAATACGGTGAAAAACGAGATGGAAGACTATTCTAGCGATTTTTCAAGAGAAAAAAAGAGTGGGATTCGTAGTTCGGAAAAGGAGAAAAGAACATTGCAGTTTTCTTACCCCGCTAACTTTTTGAACCCGATTGACAAAGTATCATTGGAAATTATAATCCCGGTTGCGCCGTCGAAATGAGGGGTAGGTAGCTCAGTTGGTAGAGCACTGGACTGAAAATCCAGGTGTCGCCGGTTCAATCCCGGCCCTGCCCATTGGCCTTTGGGCCTTGAAATTACAGCGTTTGCGGCGTTTGGGTTTCAGACAATTTGATACGTTTCTTTGTTGCCAAGCGGAAAAATTTTCCGTTTGTCCCGTAGGAGGTACGTATCATGCCAAAATTAAAGAACCAACTGCCAAAATTGTGTGAAAACGGCGGCTATGCTTTTGTCCGCTACCAAGGTAAAAAAATCTCTCTTGGAAAGTGGGGAACTTCAGAGGCAAGGCAACCTTCACAAGTAAAGCGTGACGAATACCGGGCCGCTAACCCCGGTACTACAAAGTCGCCTAAATAACCTTCGTATTATTGGATTTGTTTTTTGGTTTTCCGTCGTATTTCCAATCCATTGGTTTGGCGGTCGCATTGTAGAAAACGATGTAATCCAATATCTTGTCTTGCAACTCGTCCACTGACCGGAAACTGCCGCGATTCAACACGCGACGCCCCAAACCGCTAAACCA
>CAZNVM010000509.1:0-18497 GCA_964576215.1 uncultured Planctomycetaceae bacterium | reverse complement strand
AAATAACGTAGTGGCACTAGTGGCGCTATTAATCGCGCTAAACTGGGTTTGGTCGTCTATTTCTACCATGCAGCGCAACTACGAACTACAAAAACGGGTAGATGACAAAACACGCCAGGTGACTATTTTAGAACTAGAGATTGCCACACTAGAGTACGAACGGAACTTTCATAAAACCCGCGAATACCAAGAGCTAGCAGCTCGCGAAAAGCTAGGTTTGGTTTTGCCGGGCGAGCACGTGCTGGTTTTACCACCAAATTCTAGCCAAGCGAAAGAAAAAGATCAGCCAGGCGTGGACACAATAGAGCACAAAAAGAGCAATTTTGCCCAATGGGTGAATTTTTTGTTCGGCGGTAACCAAAATAGCTTGAAAAAATGAATAGACCACCAAAGGTGATCTATTCATGGTAGCGGGGGCTGGATTTGAACCAGCGACCTCGTGGTTATGAGCCACGCGAGCTACCGGACTGCTCTACCCCGCGATCTTTTCTCCTGCTTGCGTCAAAACAGTATGCACAACCCTCCCAACCCAAGCCGAACATCCGATTCTAGCCTAACTCGCCCATTTGTCGAGGGGGAGCGTCATTTCCCAAGCCGCTATTGTATACGCCGAAGATTACCCATTACACATGCGCAGACACTCCCTTGCCGTTTGGATTCATTCGCAGGAAAATCTCGACTATTTACAGGTTCTCGTTTTAGGACATCCACTGGGCGGCCTCTTTATAGTCGGAATCCGGAGTAATGTATTCCGTGTTGATCTCTCCCACTTTCATAATACAAACCTCCTTCGACCTCATTCCACCAACTATTTTGAGTAAATCAAATACCTCTCACGACGTTTGAGGAAATCCTGGAGCTGAGTGTTCCAAAAAACAGCAGTATTTTCCGCAGATTTGCCGGTTTCGAGCATTTCCAGAACTTCGCAGTGCAACAGGAGTCTGTTGAGATTCTCACACTCCCATTGGTCGCCGTAATCTTTGATTAAAATTTCCACGAGTGTCAAACCAAACAGGACCGAATCGAACGTTTCCCGATTTTCGACGCAAATTTTGACTCCGTTGCAAAGTTCGTTCGCGTATTGCCGAACCGGCGGCGTGAACTGCGTCGGCTCGAACCGGACCCCGGCAAGTTGTTTCGCATTTAACGCGGCGGCCAGTTTTTCGCCGTCAATCCAGGAAGCACCGACGATTTCAAACGGGATGTCCGTCCCGCGACCGACCGAAAGGTTCGTAAATTCAATCAAACACAAACCGGGATAATTCACGGCTCCATTGACCGTTTTCATGTTCGGCGACGGGTTGATCCATGGAATTTGCGTTTCCTCGAAATACGCTTTTCGCTCCCAACCTTCCGCCGGAACGACGGTCAAATCCAGGTTGAGCGATTGTTCGTCGTTGAACAGGAGCGCAAGTTCGCCGAGCGTCATCCCATGCCGAATCGCAATGGGATGGAACGCGATGAACGATTCACTTCCGGGGTCAGGCTGTCCGCCCTCGACCTGGACGCCGCCAATCGGATTCGGACGGTCCAGCACAACGAAAGCAATTCCGTTCTCCGCCGCCGCTTGCATCGCCATCCCCATCGTCGAGGTGTACGTGTAAAACCGTGCGCCGATGTCTGTAATATCGAACACTAGGGTATCAATTCCTTTAAGCATTTTCGGCGTTGGACGGCGTGTTTCGCCATAAAGACTGTAAACGGTCAAACCGGTTGCCGGGTCGATTTCGTCTTTGAGACCGCTTACGTCCGCCGTACCGGCAAACCCATGTTCCGGACTAAACAGGCAAACAAACTCGACCCCTTCGGCGTTTTTGAGTAACATCGGCGTTGAGGTTCCATCCGCAGCGAGGCCGGTGTGGTTGGAGATCAGGCCAACCTTCTTTCCCTTGAGAATCGCAAAGTTGTCCCGTCTAAGCACGTCGATTCCGGTGAGAACCTTGTCGAGTTTCCCCTTGTTCTTCATCTCGAGAACTTTTGCCGTCTTGTTTTTCGGCGGTTCTTTCGACCGGTCAATCGAATCGACGGCGATGGTCCCGATTTTGCCTATGAGCGGATTGACGCTTCCAGTTCCGTCCGGATGAACGCGGTTGCTCAAAAAGATCACGAACAGGTCGTGTCCCGGGTCAATCCAGAGACCGGTCCCGGTAAAACCGCCGTGTCCGAACGCTTGCGGCGACATGTTCCAGCCGCGATTGCTCGAAAAACTGCTCCGTTTGTCCCAACCGAGACCACGCATTCCGGTCGGATCCGATTCTGGAACCGGTTCACCGGCGGTCATTTTTCGGACGGTTGCTTCGCGGAGAATCCGTTTGTTCGCAAGGTCCGACTGTCCGAACTGGAGCATCATATCGGCGTACACGGCCAAATCGCGGGCGGTGGAGAACAGCCCGGCGTGTCCGGCGACTCCATCCATTTTGTACGCACGCGGATCGTGAACTTCCCCCTGCATCCAGCGTCCTTCCCGTTGTTGCGTCGTTGCAGCCCGTTTTCTCAGGGCATCGTTTGGCAAGTACATCGTTTCGTCCATTCCGAGTGGGCCGAAAATGAATTCGTGCGAAAATTGATTCACGTCTTTTCCGCCTATCCGTCGGACGAGTTCGCCGAGAATCTGGAAACCGATGTCGGAATACACGAATTTTTGGCCCGGCGGCGAGGTGGGATCAATTTTTACGAACCGTTCAATCGCTTTCTCGGCCCCGTCGTTGTATTCGTCGAGGTGGTTGTCCGGAATTAAACCGGCGGTATGGACAAGCAGTTGCCGAACGGTTACGTTTTCCTTGCCGTTTTCCGCGAAGTCGGGTAAATACCTGGCCACTTTTTCGTCAATATCGATCTTGCCCTGATCGACAAGCACCATGATACTCGTTGCGGTTGCGACCGGTTTGGTTACGGATGCGAGGTCGAACACGGTTTCCACGTCCATCGGAACGACGCTTGGCTCAACTTGTTTGTTGCCGTACGCTTTGAGGAATGCGAGTTTGCCTTGACGACCAATCGCAACGACGCAACCGGGCATCTGTTTGTTGGCAATTGCTTTTTCCACTTCGCCGTCGATAAACGCCAGAATTTCCGGGCGAAGTCCGGCGTCTTTCGCCGCCACCTCCGGAAGCCGCGTTGCGGAATGAGAAGCGGAACAAAGCAGAATTTCGACCAAAAACAGGAGAAAAACAGCAAATTTTTTCATATACACACGAAGGGCAAAAATACTTCCAACAGATGAATTCGTAATTCGTAATTCATAATTTACCGATCTGTCGAACAATCCAGGCAATTGTACACGCGCCGAGGACGAAAACCACGAGAAAAGCGATGAGCGGGCTCCATTGTACGGAAATCGGTAAAAGCTCGACTTGCAGGAATCGACCGACCTCGGCGTTCTGGATCAATTGCCGCGTTATGACGAAACTTCCCAGGAGTCCAACTTCGCCGAGAACCAGACCGGAAAGAAACAGAGGTCGGGAAATACGATTTGACCGTCCCAGAAACGCCACCAGAAAGAACGGGAGAAAAATGACGGTTGCCGGGAAAAGATACCACGGAAATTGGTAGAGAAACGTCATCCCTCCGTTCCAGTTGCCGTCCAGGAACCAAAAATAATATCCAAACGTACTAACCGAAACAATCAGGCCGATCCACGAAATCCTCGCCGCATAAGAAATCGTCCATTTTCGGTAGGCGTCTTCTTTCTCGCCGGTCCCTTTGAGAAAAAGGTGCGAATCAAGCACGGCCCAAAAACCGGTCGTCAGCAACGCAAGACCGAACATACCGCCCAACCGGAGCCAAAGTTCCCTGTTTCCGAAGTGATTTCCGAGACCGGTAACGGCCCCGCCGATCTGCGTTTGCTCCCAAATAGTGTCCCAAACTGCCGGTCGGCCCATCAGGACCAAAGCGTGGGCGATGAGAACACCGATTACGGCGAGACAAACCCAAGCCCCCAATCCGACCAAAACCGTCCGGAATTTGCCGGGCTTGACGTTGTTTTCCGGTGCCGCCGGGTTTTGTTTTCCGTCTTTCTTCACGTTTTCTCCGTCAATGGCGGCGAAATATTTTTTGATCGAAAAAGAGCAAAGATAGACACCGTAATACGCCAGCAGGAATAATGGGATAATCGCCAGCCAAAACCACGCCGTCAAAATTGTTGCCGTGTAAAATGATTTGTAGTACGTCGTTTGAAGAAACAGGAGCGGAACAATGGCGAAATTGACGCCGAGAGCGAGAAAAACCGGCATTTGTCCGAACATGCGTCGGGAATACCGCTTCGCTTGCGGACCGCCGAACAGCAGAGCGAGAATCGCAAGCGGCAGCCCGGCAAACCAGAGGTGCATCGGAATCAGGTGCAAAAAGAAGCCGATCCCCTTAAAAAGTTCAACAAACCAAAACGGGGCCGGAATTCCGGGAAATGTCGTGGAGTCCATTATATCAAGTGAAAAATAATCGGGGAACGCCAGCATCCTGCCTGCCTCATTGCAGGCAGGATACCCGCGACCCCCGGAGGAATTTTACCGTTTTTTCCGATTATGGCAACAGTTTCTTTGGCGATTTTTCCGAAAATAGGGGATAACATGTCTAAGGTTTTCCTCCGCACATTACGCAAATGAACTTCACTTATTACCTGCCGATTGATTCGCTTCGGTGCACGGTCTTCGTGCGAGCGGTCTCGGTCTTGTTTCTAAGCGTCTTCTGTTGCAATGCGGTTTGGGCGCAATCCTGGGCGGACAATCTGTTTACGATCAAAAGCCACGATTTCGGGAACGTACCGCTTTTGTCCGATACGCAATACAGTTTCGTTTTTCACAACACGACGAAGCAGGATATTCACATCACCTCCGTTACTTCCTCTTGCACTTGCACGGACGCATCGGCTCCCGTGAAAACGATCAAAAGCGGCGAAAAAGGGGAAATCATTGCCAAAATCAATACCAGCGGACAGCGAACCAAGAAGCAGGGCGCAACGATCACGGTCGCCTTTGACAAACCGAGTATCGCTTACGTCCAGTTGGAAGTTTCCGTTTATATCCGTCCGGACATTGTGCTCAATCCGGGTTCCGTCGACTTTGGAGCGGTTCGGGAAGGGCAAAAGACAGTAAAAACCGTACAGCTTCAGTACGCCGGGAGTCCCAACTGGAGATTGGTTCGAATCGATCGCGCCAATAAAAACCCTTACATCCATGCCACTGCCACTTTGCAGGAAAATTCCGGAAGCGGCCGGGAGATTACCTACAAGATTGAGGTAACGCTGAGCGATAAGGCTCCGGCGGGATACGTTCGGGAAATTCTTCGTTTTGTCACCAACGATCAAAATTCCATCGCCATCGAACTACCGATCAGCGGATTTATTATGGACGCGCTTGTTGCCAAGCCGTCGCCGTTTCAATTCGGTTCCATCGCACCGGGCGAAACGGTAACGAAATACCTCGTTTTGCGTGCGTCGCAACCGTTTCGAATCAAAAGCGTCAAGTGTCCCGAGGATCGAAGGTTTGTTTTTTCGCCGTCCGACCAATCCAGTAGCGTTCATATCATTGCCGTAACACTGACCTCCCAGCAGGAGAATGCGGAAAACGTCGCAAGAACCATTCACGTTGAAACGACGTTGGAAGACCAGGGAAGGCTGAAAATTCCGGTCTACACCAATTTCCTTTCGACGGAGGACGTCAACTTTAACGAGTATTATGCGCCGCAGTGGAAATCGTTGATTGCCTCACGAAACGCCGAACGTATCAAACCACGTCCGTTGCCGACGCGAGCCGAAGAATGGGACGATTTGCCGGTCGATGCAAAAATGCTCGACAAAATCACTTCCGAGGGAATATCGAACGAAATTCCCGAAGAGGAAGAAACAGAGGAATCATCTTTGGACCTCTCCTGGGAAATTCCGGTGGAGTCATTCGAGACGGATTCAACGACTGATTTTCCGGAATACCCGCCGCCGAAAAAAATTGACGCTCTTGACGCCCAAGGCTGGGTGCCGCTTTCGGAAAGCCGTGAAATGACGGAGAGCAAGCCCGTTTCCGGGATGAACAATGAAAACGGCTGGCAACCGAGTGTCGCGTCAAGCACACCTTTGCAACGAAGCCGTCCTTCCGTGAATTCCATGCAGATGCAGTCTGCCTCGACGGGCAAAGTCCGTTTCGGTACTCCGCAAAAATCGCCGGTTTCGGAAGAATCGACTTCTCTTGCCAACGAAGTCGGTCAGGAAATGGACAGCGTTCCGAAAAAGATCGTTGCCAAACCGCTTCCTGCTAAAAACGCCTCGGAATCGAGATGAGTGGAGTCCTCCCAGTACGACAGCCCGACGTAAAAGTCTTTCTCTGCGCGGGCCGTTGCTTCGAGCGGGTTCTTTGGGGGTTGCGCCTCGCAGGGCGAGGCGGCTAAACGATTCATCAAATAGATGCCCGAACCTGTACGAAAAACGCTTCGACCGACATTCCGTAGGTTTGGAGTTGCTGTTTGAGATCATCGACGTTTTCCAGCAACACGGATTTGGCCGATTCGGTTTCCGTTTCCAGTTCAATCTCCATCGCTTTGTTTTTTGTGCGAATTTTCACGAAAACGCTGCCGAGCGATTCCGGATGCAGCCGGATACGAATCGTTCCTCCGCGATTCGCTGCATAAAGACAAGCGTTTGCGACCCGTTGGACCAAGCGAATCCGCTCCATCTGGTCGAGCATCGGACGGTCTTCGTGAGTATTTTTCGTCGCCGGGCGATGCTGCGATTCGGCCTGTTGCAATTGTGCTTGAAGATCGTCCTTGCCGTTTTCCGCCGGTTCTTTTTTCCGGCCTCTCGATCCGAGAGCGGCGTCAAGATCGGCAAGGAATTCCGGCGACAGTTTTGACGGTTTCTGTTCCAGCGGAATCGAATCCAGTTTCATTCCTTTTTCGGAATACTCCCCTTTCTCTTTGAGCCATGCCGAATCTCTTTTGACACCACTGTTACCGGGGATCGGTTGTTTGAGTGTCGCCGCGAGTCTGCCGGAAACGTCGGAAAACGCCGCAAGCATCTGCATTTGCTTTCCGGTCTCAACGGAATCTGTTTTCGCCGCTTCCGCAACTTTTCCGGTTTTCACCTCTTTTTCGCCTGAATTCGTTTGTTCCTCCCCTTTGAGCCGGTACTCCCCGCGATTCTGTACGAAAAACTCGTTGACCGTTGCGTCTTCTTGCGATTCCTGCGATTCTTGCGGTTTTTGATCTGTCGGAAGAACAACGGTTTTAGCTTCCGTTGCGTCTGTCGGCGTAAAATGTTTCGAATCCACCGCCGCTTGTCGTGCAATTCCAAGCATGTTTGACGGTTCGATTATGCCAAAGGAAGCGTCCTCGGCCTGGATTTGCGGCGGTTCCAACCGTTCCTGCGAATCCCGATGTTGCTGATCCAACCGAAGGTCGAATTTTGCGTTCCGTTCTTTACGGTCAAGTTCCGCCCGTCGCAAAGCTCTTCGGTCGTCGATTGCGTCGAGCCGAGCACGTCGGTCCTGCGTTTGCCGGGAGTCGGCGATCATCTGAAGCCGCGTGTGTTGGAGTTCGTTTTTGCGTTTCTCCAAGTTGCGTTGAACCTGCTCGGCCAATTCCCGCTTTTCCCGCCGCTTCGCTTCGTTCGATTGCGACGTTTGTTGCCGCATCTGCTCAAGAAACAGATCAACCTGGGCACCCGACAAGGTCGTCGAGCCGCCGGTCGGCGAAACAGACGTGGTTAGTGAAGGAAATTGCATGGAAAATCTTGAACCAGGATTTTCATAAGATTTATAAAATTACCAAGATCATTTTTAATCTTGCTTATCTTGAAAATCTTAATAAAATCGTGGTTCCGATATTTTTTATTTTAACAATTCGTCTTTTGCCTCTTTTGCAAATCGGGTTTCCGGTTCGCCGTCGCCGATGCGGCGTAAAATGTCGGCAAGTTTATCGACTTCTTCGTCCGCTCTCATGGCGTTGAGCAGTTTCTTTCGCGGCCCTTCTTCCATTGCGTTGAAAATTTCGACGACACGGTCTTCCTGCTTGTCGTCGATCATTTTCAAAATCTGTTTTTTGGCGTTCTCGTCTTTGAGGAGCGACATGTTGGCCACCAACTCGATAAAACCGGCACTTTTTCTCTCTTTTTCCAGATCGGCAAGCCGCTTTTCGAAATTGCGGCTTATTTCGAGGAGCTGCCGTTTTTGGTCGTTGACCTGTTGAATTTGGCCCAAAATGAAGTCTTCCAGCACGCCGCTCCGGGCTTGATCCCTATCCCCCTGGAGCAGACGATTGGCCCGTTCCTGGAGAACCGCGTCGTAGGTCATCCGTTGAATCGCGTCGATTTGTTCCTTTCGCGTTTCCTCCTGCATTTTGTAGAGATCGTATCCCTGTGCCGTAGCGACGATTTGGCTGAGCCGATCGCGGTCAATTTTCCACGCAAAGGTAAAATACACAAACAGGAGGGTTTGGGCAAAAAACATGCTTGCCGCAAAATAGAGAATCCCTATTCCCAGAAAATTGAATAATCGATTGCGCATGATAATTTCTCCGTTAATGTGCGACGATCCCGGATTCTACGAACATTTCCGCAATCGTACAAGAGCATTTTTCAGGCGTCCGGCCGGAAATGAAGTAACGAAATTCCAATAGTGAACGGCACTGGAGATTTGATGTGCTACAGTCTTTTTTGCTCGCGTGCCGCGATGGATTCAAGGGCGATCTGCATTTGAAGAAGAAGCTGACCCGGACTTTTTTTGGCCGTCAGCCGTTGCAGCAGAATTCCCTGTTGGTTCACGAATTGAACCGTCGGTGTTCCTTTCACGTCGTATTCTTCGCATATTTTCCGTTGGCGGCTTTCGTCAATTTTTACACAAACGAATTGCTCGGAAAGTTTTGCGACATTTTCATCGCAAAATGTTTCCTGTAGCATTTGTTGACTGAAAACGCAGTTTGGCGAATAGAAAAACAGGATCATCGGCTTCTTTTCCTGTGCCGCGAGACTTCGTGCTTCGTTGAGATCGTCGTAAAACAGAATACCGACCTGGTTTTCCGCAGCGGACACACTGCCCGGTTCTTCGCTTGCCGATTGGGGCGGTTCGACCGCCGTTCCGAACGTTTGAATACATCCGGGCAATACGCAAAGGCCGAGAATCAAGAGGAGAAAGGTGAAGTATCGACGGTGGTTCATATTGATCTGGGGGAGACAGAAAGGAGTTATAAACTCCCACCGCCTTTATCGCCCACCATTTGATTCAAACTTGAAGGAAAAGCGTTTTTTAAACCGGTTTAGAACAACCGTGGGGAGATAATACGAAATTTTTCGTTTTGAGGAAACAGCAATTTTTCGGCAAAATGGCCCCAATCTTTTCAAAATTTTCCCAAACCGGGCCGGTCGCTAGAAGTAGGCGATGAATGGCAGCCGGGAGCGCAACGGAGTGAAGCGACCGGACCGAATCGCGGGGAAATCCGGTCACTGCGCTGCGCTCCGTTCCTGGCTACCATTATTATTGGCGAACTTGTTATCGGCCTGCAAAACCTCGCCGCTTGCTTTTTTCGGAAAATGGGCCAAAATAGGGAGCGGAGGTACAACTATGTCAAGATTTATCAACCCGTACACGGATTTTGGTTTCAAGCGTCTCTTCGGCGAAGAGGCGAACAAAGACCTTTTGATCGACTTTTTGAACGCGCTCTTGCCGGAATACCATCGGATCAAGACACTGGACTTTCGCAACGTCGAACAGCTCGGTGTCGTCGCCGCTGACCGCAAAGCGGTTTACGATCTTTACTGTACTGCGGAAAACGGCGAGCATTTTATTGTGGAAATGCAGAAAGCGAAGCAGAATTGGTTCAAAGACCGGGCGATTTTTTGTTCGTCATTCCCGATTCGGGACCAGGCTCCGAAAGGACTTGTCGATGGCGAAGATTGGAATTATGAACTCAAACCGGTTTATTTGGTCGCTATTCTCGGTTTCGAATACGACAAAGAAGAGGAGCGTCGTAAACTTAAACGGACCGTGACACTCAGGGATCAGGACGGCGATATGTTTTACGACAAGTTGAATTTCATTTTTCTCCAAATGCCGCTTTTCACCAAGACGGAATCGGAACTGAAAACACATGAGGACAAGTGGTGTTACTTCTTGAAAAATTTGCCGGGCTTTGAAAAAATTCCGTCGATTCTTCGTGAACCGGTTTTCGAACGGGCCTTTGAAACTGCGGAGATAGCCGCGATGAACAAGGACGAAATTTTTCAATACGAAATGAGTCTCAAGGCTCATCGTGATTATTACGCTGTCATGGAAACGGCGATCTCTGAAGGCCTGGCCAAAGGTCGGGCCGAAGGTCGGGCCGAAGGTCGGGTCGAAGGTCGGGTCGAGGAAAAAATCGAGATCGCCAGAAACTTGAAAAAGAAGGGGTTGGATATAACTCTGATTGCTGAAACAACCGGCCTGTCGCCGAAAGAAATCAAACGACTGAAATAACCCATGATGTCCGAACACCTCCAGCACAAAGTCAAAAATGTTTTTTCCTTTTTCCTTTTTCCAAGTATTATAACTTGTCATCGGGTGTCCCACGAACCCTTTCACTTGGCCCCTAAGTAGTACCCGGCAACCATAAACGGTTCTTATTCTTTTCCAAACGCCATCACCTCGACGAGGTGTCGTCCAATGTTGGCGGAATTGGAAGTCTGGGTGACACGAAGGTAGCGGATCGTCTGCGGTTCAAAGCGACATTCATATCCGTCAATCGTCGAACGCTGAAAATTGTCCCGCTTGTCGGCAAGCATGGTCCAGTTTTGTCCGTCGAGCGAACCTTCCACGGTGAACCCGTAATACCTTGCATCACCGTAAAAACAAACGACTACGGCACGGGCAACCTCCGTCGGCGTTTCCAGGTCAACCTGCCACCACGCTTTACCGTCGGCGTCGGCATTGCAGGCCCAATGCAAGTTGGGATTGTTTCGGACACCGTCATTGGCCAACGAGGGAGGAAATCCCGGCAGTTGAGCGGAACATGTTACCGGTTTCCCCGTTGTCAAACCGACCACAGGAGGATAATCTTCAGGATCATACGGAACCGGTTGTCCCATTTCTTGCAGAAATTGATGTAACTCCGTTTTGTCAGTCAACCCGGACTTGTACTTTTCCAAAAGGGCCTGTGAAATTCGTACCGTATTCCCTTCGGCAACGGTCGTAAAGCGATTGGTCTTGTGCGTCCATTCTCTCTGTTGCGCAAAAAGCATACGGTCTGTTTCAAGACGGTCGAAGGGTTCCCCGGTTTCCAACGCCAAGTCCAACTGTCGGTAAAAAGTTTGCCAACGCGGAAGAATATAATCCGAAAAAACGCCAGCCCACTGTCGGATGGAGTAATTGTCCAGCCCGGAATGATCCGGTCCCCAAAGCGTGATGAGCATTCTCGCGTTCCACTCGTAAAATTTCCTTTGCTCCGCCGTTTTTCCCCAAGCTTTGGCACGTTCCAGCCAGGGACCGAGCAGAAATTCCTCATGGGTTCCCAACAGGCGGTCCAGGTCGAGAATCAATCCCTCCATTCGCTCCGCGGCGGCTTTTAGCGCAAGGCGGTCTTTTTTCTGGAACGCATCAAGCATTTGCTGATAATAAAGCGACGACAAACTTGCCAGTGTTTCCCGTGAAATATTCACGAGATCGAAACGGTAAGTCTCCAAATCCTCCAACTCGTCGGACGCTTCCAGGAGTTTTTCCCAAGCGGGAACCAAATCGTACTCCAGCGGACGTGTTCCCAGAGAAAGGCCGGGCCGTTGCGTTAGTGGGAAGTCGGTGTGGCTCGGACGTTGGTAAACGCTCTGGTGAAGCAATTTCCACGCTTCTTGTGCCGAAGCGTTGTTTTGTCCGTAACGCCGCTCGACAAAACCGGCAATCCACTCCGATGTCTCCGGAATCGTTTCACGCCAAATCATGTCGGACTGAAATTCGTCGATGAGCGGATTGTAACCGAGTCCCTCCATGATATAGCCGATGCCGGAAAGTTTGCCGCTCTCTTTGCCGCGTTGCTTCATCGCTTTGTCCAGATCGCTCGCCATGTTGTCGATGGCACCATGAAGACTGACGGTGCCGCCGAAATTTTGGAGAATACACCAAACCCAGGGTTGTCCGCAAAACGCCTCGGTTTTGCTCCAGACAGGGCTTGTTTCGCAAAAAAGATCAAGCACAAGGAGTCTGTCTTGGGGAACGCTTCGTAAAAACGCTTCACGTTGGGGCTGTTGCCAAAATTGAGGTGCGAAAAAGAAAATCCAGCCTTGAAGCACCCAAATGGCGTCGGGGTCCGCACTTCGCATCGATTCGTAAATGGAAGCCCCCATTTTCTTGAGAAATTCGGGATCGTTGTTCGACGGCGGCATTTCGATAAAGGTGTCCGACGCATAAAGATTGTTGGTGCCATAAAGTTTCGTCTGTTCTTCCACAAAAATCCTGCCGAATTCGATAAAGTAGGGATCGACCGGATCGATGAACCAGGTGGACGGAAAGTTGCACCAGGGGGTCAGCTTCACCATCGAGATTCCCGGAACGACGGCTTGCAATTTCTCCGGCGCATGGCCGGTGAATCCCTGCAAAATCGGCGTCATACCAAGTTCACGTTCCCGTGCAAGGATTTTTTGCTGGAGTTCAACATGATCGTCAATCCATTCCTTGGGAAGTGGTCCGGCCCAGCCGTCAATGCACCCCATCCAACCGAAAGGGAGAAAGCCCGGTCCTACGAAAAATTCTTGGAGGTGTTCTTCGGAAAGACCGACCCGCTTGGCGACGTTCCGCCAGACCCCTTCCTGCCCGGTTACGGAAAGCGGAGCGTTGACACCATACAGGGCCATAAGGTCGATCATTCGCTCCCAGTCGTTCCAGTCCCAAAACGCAAGCGTATAACTGAAACAACAATAGTTGAAGCAATAGCGGTACTTGTGCGGCGAAACGATTCGCACTTTGTTCGCAATCACCGGGAGCGTGTCGGGAAGGTTGAGTTGCCGTGTTCGATACGTGATTTGGCAATGGCCGTAATGTTTCAGATACCAGTTGAGACCGGAAGCCATGGACACGCCGTTGTTACCGCGAATCACGAGAACGTCCTGGTCGCTTTGCAGTTCGAAAACGTCGAAACCGCCTTCTGAAGCAATTTCCTCAAAGCGAATTTTCCCGGCAAGTGTGGGCACGACTCGCTTGAGAAGATTTTCCGCCGAGGTAACGTAAGAGGTTCCGGTTTGTCCTGCGGCAAAATTTGCCGTAAATACGAGAAGCACACAAAGAAACAGCCGCGTTGTTTTTTTCATCGTTTGTTTTCGTTTGGAGGGTTTGAAGGGTTCGCTCCAAGTGTAGCCGGGGTATCGGGTCAATTCAAGGGCAAGCCACTCCCGAGTAGGAGGATTGCAAAGTCGCTTTTTTCCTGGGAACGCAGGCTTCCAGCCTGCCAGTGAGTTCGTAGGCATCCTACCTGCGCAGGGTGGAGACTCCATTCCACAACCTTCGCGCAGGCTGGAAGCCTGCGTTCCCAGGGACTTTGCAATCCTCCTGCAATCCCGACTGAAAATTCCGCCTACCTTGCCTGCCTTTTTTTCCGTGGGGATTTTGTTATAAGTAGTTAAGAGATTTTTGTGTTTTCGGGAACGATCCGACCGGAAACACTGTTCCATTCGGGTCTTGCACCGTTTTACCGGGGAATCCATTATGTCAGACAAGAAGAATATCCGATCCCGACGTGATTTTTTGAAAACGACCGGCCTTATCACAACCGGGGCCTTACTTTCCGGCGGCTTGGCTCCCCGGGTTCACGCGGCGGAAAACAACACGATCAAGGTTGCACTGGTCGGTTGCGGCGGTCGTGGAACCGGCGCGGCAGCCAACGCTTTGAGCACGCAAAAGCAAGGCCCGATCAAACTCTGGGCATTGGCCGATGCGTTTGAACACAAAGTCAACAACAGTTTCCAGCAACTCTCGGACGGTTTTGAAGGCCAGGTCGAAGTCGGTGATCGCAAGTTCGTCGGACTTGACGCCTACAAGAAAGCGATTGATACGCTTGGCCCCGGCGATTTGGTCATGTTCGGAACGCCGCCGGCCTTCCGCCCCTTCCATGTGGAATACGCCATCGAAAAAGGGATCAACATTTTCATGGAAAAGTCGTTCTGCGTCGATGGACCGGGATACCGTAAAATCAAGGCTTGCGGTGAAAAAGCGACGCAAAAGAATCTCAAAGTCGCCGGCGGTCTTATGACGCGGCATGATCCCGGCGTCGAAGAATGTATCAAGCGGATTCACGACGGCGAAATCGGTGAAGTCATCACAAGCTGGGTTTACCGCGTTCACGGCCCATTCCCCTGCGGGGCGCGGGGCAATATGTCGCCGCTGCATCACCAGTTGCAAAACTTCAACTGCTTCACTTGGCTATGTGGAAGTTTTGCGCTCGATTGGATGATCCACAATCTCGACGCCGCCTGCTGGGCACGCAACGAATGGCCGGTTTCCTGCCAGGGCCAGGGCGGTCGCCAGGTCCGAACCTCACAGGATCAAATGTTCGATCACTGCGCTTACGAATATTCGTTTGCCGACGGTTCGCAAATGATGGTCCAGCTTCGGCAACAGGAAAACACCTGGGGCTTTTTCGGAGCGGTCATCAACGGAACCAAGGGGACCGCGGTTCTCGGCGAAGGACAGGAAAACGTGTCACGAATTGTCAAGGATCGTAACTGGAAAGTTGGGTTTGCCAAGCCGGAAAACCTCGTTTGGCAATACGGCGGCGACAAATTGAACAAGTATCAAGTGGAAATCGACCGTTTGGTAGCGGCGATTCGTGCCGACAAGCCGTACAACGAAACGAGCCGCTGTGCCGACGCCGCAATGGTTGGGATTGTCGGACGTATGGCGACCGAATCCGGCAAGCAAATTCTCTGGAACGACGTCGTCAATTCCGACGTTCCGCTCACGCCGGACCTGGAAAAACTCGATCTCAACGGGCCGTCTCCGGTAATGCCGGACGAAAACGGCAATTACGAAATCGCCAAACCGGGAATCACGGAACCAAGATAAGACTTGTTATACTGTTCAACGCCAATGAGGTGACATTTTCGCTAACCGTAAACCCAATCAGAGCGCACGCAGTAAGCGGTGACCCCGGTGGTAACGTGACGCTTACTCCGTGCGCGGCTCTGATTGTGCGTGGCTCTGGTTGTGCGCGGCTCGTTGACGTGTTCAATCAAAATGTCAATTTATTGACGTTGTATGGTATACATGCCGTTAGCGACCAGCCGGTCCTTGAATCTTTCGCCATAAACGGTATAAATTCCCGGTGCCGTTTGTTTTACTCCATTCGCTTCCGAAATTCTCATGCTCAAACGCAACGAAGACCTGTTTGCCGAATCGTCGATGAGTTTCGGAGACCATTTGGAAGAACTCCGTATATGCCTTTGGCGGGCGATTTTCTGGCTCTTCGGCGGTTTTCTCATCGGGCTGTATTTCGGCGGCGACGTCGTCGCTTATATTCAAAAACCGCTCCAGGCGTCGTTGAAAAAATACCATTCCCAAAGAGGGGAAATCGTTCTCAAAGGCCATAAAGACGAATTAATCCAAGCCGGTTATTCCTTCGATTGGTTGGTTCATAAAATTCGGGAAGGGGAATTTACGCCGGAGGTCAACTACATCTATCCGGGGCAGCTGGAGGGTTTGCTCGACAGTTACGATTTCCTTTTAAACCAACCCGGCTTTGTAACGGCACAACAACAGGCCGCCGATACGGTTGACAATCTCAACCACTATAAACACACACTTGATCCGAAAGGGACGCGGCAGCAGTTTCAACCCCGTGTTCATATCGCCAAAGACGCCAAACCGTTTCCGTGGGTGATGTTCAAGGAATTGGACGACCTTTCCGTAACACGCTCGAAAGCACTTGGGGCCCATGAAGCGTTCATGATTTTCGTCAAAGCCGCGCTGGTTGTGGGATTCGTCGTCGCCAGTCCGGGCGTTTTTTACAGCATCTGGTCGTTCGTCGCAGCGGGATTGTATTACCACGAGCGGAAATACGTTTACATGTTCATGCCGTTTAGCATCTCGCTTTTTATTGCCGGAGCGGCCCTTGCGTTTTTCGTCGTATTCCGTTTCGTCCTCGATTTCCTTTTCGCGTTCAACGCCTGGATGGACATTGATCCCGATACGCGGATTTCCGAATGGATGAGTTTCGCCCTGATGTTGCCGGTCGGGTTCGGTATCAGTTTTCAGCTTCCGTTGGTGCTGTTCGTTCTGGAACGGGTCGGTATCCTTACTTTGGACATAATGATTTCCAAATGGAAGATTGCCGTTTTGATTATCGTCGTGATCTCCGTACTCCTGACGCCAAGCGACCCGTACAGTATGCTCCTCATGGCGGTTCCGCTCACGGTCCTTTATTTCTTCGGCATTGCCCTGTGTTACGTTTTTCCGAAAAAGAAAAGTGAATTTGACACGTAGGAAATCGAAAGTCGCATCTTGTTTTCGATACATCCAGGATTCCGTCCCTTGCCTTTCATCGAATTTTTCCTAGAATAACGAAAGAGTGCATCGGGGTTTCTCATTTCTCATTCCTCATTTCAAGAAGATGCGTCCAGATTTTGCCAAATGTGCCGATGGTCTTGTTCCGGTGATCGCCCAAGATGTTCAGTCCGGCGACGTACTGATGCTTGCGTACATGAACGAGGCGGCTTACGATGAAACGCTTGCGACCGGTCGGGCTGTGTACTACAGCCGTAGCCGCAAAAAACTCTGGCGCAAAGGGGAAGAAAGCGGCAATGTTCAGAAAGTCGATTCCATTTACGTCGATTGCGACCGGGATACGATTTTGCTCAAAGTCGAGCAAATCGGCGGTGCAGCGTGTCACGAAGGATACAAAAGCTGCTTTTTCCGAAAAATTACGTCCGACGATTTCGAAATCGTCGGCGAACGAGTGTTCGATCCGAAAGAAGTCTACAAAAAATCTTGAACCGGGATTTTCACAAGATTTACAAGATTGCCAAGATCATTTTTAATCTTGCCAGTCTTGAAAATCTTAATAAAATCGCGGTTCCGACATTTTCCATGCAACTCTCCGAGGAACTAAAAAAACGGGCAATTTCGCTTTCGCCGGGAAAGGTCGACCGGTTGGGGAAATACTGCGAACTTCTTTGGTCCTGGAATGAGAAAATCAATTTGACCCGGCATACGGACTTTGAAAAATTCGTTTCGCGGGACGTCGTCGATTCGTTGGCGTTGGCGGAGTTTCTTTTGACCGGCGAACGAATTTTGGACGTTGGAACCGGCGGCGGCGTTCCCGGAATCATTCTGGCAATTGTGCGGCCCGACTTGAAGGTGGAACTTTGCGATTCGACCGGCAAGAAAGCCCGAGTCGTTGCCGAAATCGTAAAATCGCTCAAACTTGACATTCCCGTTTGGCATTCCAAAGCGGAAGACCTTTTTCCGAAACGCAAATACACGACCTTGACCGTTCGGGCGGTTTCGAAGATGCCGAAACTTCTCGAACTTTTCGCTCCGCACTGGCATTCCTTTGAGCGAATACTGATGCTCAAAGGACCGAATTGGGTGGCCGAACGGGGCGAATCGCGGCATTACGGATACATGACGAAACTTTCGCTTCGGGTACTGAAGTCGTACCCGATGGGGCCCAGCGGCGAAACCACCACGGAAAGCGTCGTTTTGCAGATTTGTCAGAAGGCCAAGTTTGAAAAACTGGCCGAGCGGATCCGTCAGTCTTAGCGATCCATGTTCTTGCATCACGGGAGATTCCGATGAATCTCCCCTTTTGCGTTTTTGGCCCCGATGATCCAAATGCCGCCTGACGTCATGGTGACATTCGAACTATTTCGCGTCCTGGATCAACTGGTTGAGCATGGTGTTTTGCGAAACACCCTTCTGTTGCGATATTTTCAGGAGCTGCTTGTGAGTGGCTGGTGCCATTCTCAGTCGGAATCCAACGGACCCTTTCGCGGCAACTGGTTTGGAATCGGTCTTGGCGGCAGCGGTTTTCTTTTTCGCTGGTGCTACGCCTTTTTTTACGGGAGCTTTTGCTTTCTTCGCGGTGGCACCTTTAACGACTTTGCGGACTTTCTTTTTTGGCATGATTTTTCAAGGGTTAAGGATTAAATGGAAAGTAATGACACTAATGACTATCCGGAATATACCACTGTTGCAACACCACGTAAAGGGTGTCAAGAAGATTTTTTACAAAAAAAGTGGTGATAGATGGTAGACGGCAGATGGCAGATGGAAGAGAGTAGTATTCTGCTACCTGCCGCCTGCCTTCCAAAAATTTTTTACATGCTTGAAAGTCTCTTGAATTATGAGATAATGCAAGTTGGTTTCTTTGGGCCGTTTATATAAAATTGGTACTTTCCCCAAAGATCGGTATTTTTTTCCGAGCATTTATTTTGACTGTATAGTGAGCTAACCTATTATTATCAAAGGAGTTATGGATATTCCTGATTTTCAAGTGTATTGAGTTGAATTCATTTGCTTCACCATTAAAACGTTGGAATTTCAAGTATTTATCCCCAATTGCCCATT
>CAZNVM010000508.1:0-4102 GCA_964576215.1 uncultured Planctomycetaceae bacterium | reverse complement strand
GTGATAGTCAAGGCCGACAAAAAGGGGTAAATTAAACATTTCCGGGACTCCTGGGTTGAAGGTGAGATTGTGAAAAAAATTCTGCTAATCACAGTTTAACTCACATTTGACAAGGAGTCACCGGTTTTCATACAAACTTGTTGGGGACCTGCAACTACTCCTTAAACAAGCGAATCCGTAAACGAAGTACAATACTCAAAGTGTAAACGAAATGGTAACTCAAAGCGGTAGGGGAAATAGGAAATCGGGTGTAAAAAATCGTCTCCTGTTTCCGATTTCCTTAAACTTCAACACTTTTTCCTGTTTCATTACCATTTCGTTTACACTTTGAGAACCTAACAAACCCTCATAAGCACATCACACATCAAAACCAGCCCGGAGATGGCAAGCACGCCGTAAACGACCGAGCGGAAAAACCGTTCATTGACGCGGTGGTGCAGATAATCGCCGAGCAGGATTCCGCCCAGCAAAAACGGGAGCGACACCAGCAAGGCGTGGCAAACCTCCGGCGTCCAGCGTCCGTCAATGGTCCACATAATGATCAATATCGTGTTCAAAACCAGCCAAAGGAGACAAATGCTGACGCGGAACAACGTTTTATCCTTGAGTGCTTTGGAGGCGTAAATCACGACGAACGGGCCGCCGGTGGCAAACGCCCCGTGAACGACACCGCCGAGGAACAGGATAAAACGCATCAGGTGGTTCTTTCGCACGGGTTCCGACGGTGATTCCATCCCGCAACGTCGAGTTGCGCGAATCCCATTGATCCCAACGCCGATCATGAACAAAGAAAGGATCCCTTTCAAGTAAGTATCATCCAGATTTTTAAAAAGAAAGTATCCTATCGGCAGCCCGATAAGCACATAAAGGACGATGAATCCGAACTCTTTCCAAACAATATGCTTCCACGAAACGATGACGACGTAAATGACAAGCAGCCACGTATGTACCGCCAGGATCGGAATCGCCGTGCCGAGTCCCAGGATCATCGCCGCAAAAGGCAGGGCAAGGACCGTACTGCCAAACCCGGTGATCCCTTCGAGGGTCTGGGTAACAAATACAATCAAGCCAAGCAACAAAACAAGGGTGAGTGTCAACTCCATGCGGTCAATGGGGTGAATCATGGTCAGGAAGTCTGCAAAGCGTTCTCCAAATGGAAAACGTACCATCATTTTGCCGATCCGCAAGAGCTGTCCTAAAGGCAATAGAGTGCACGCAAATACTGGCAGGCAACCGACGTCTCGGCGGTCGCATCGGTGGTATGACACCGGTTGCTGTCATGGCTTCACGTTCCATTTTCGAGAGACTCCCGGATTGCCGACGAGGAGATGTCTTCGCAAAACTCTTCTTCGCTCACCGCTTCGCAGAGCGTTCGTAGCATGTCGGGGATCACGAGCGTTTGCAGCGTTTCGACCGCTTCGCCCACCGGTCGTGCAAAGACAAGAAAACGGCATCCGCAATACGTAATCACCCGCAAAACCTCCATCAAACGGCTGTGGTTGTTGGCGTAATACTTTTGATCGCCGATCCGTTTGAGCGTGTCGGCTCCAACAAGAAACGTCGCACCACGGAACAAGTGCGATTTGTCAATGAAACGGATTGTTCGCGTCAGCCAAACCGCCTGACCGGGAATCACCCCCTCGATTTGACGAAGCCGATGTTCGATTTCCACATAGTCAATCGGTGCTTTATCGACGTTGCGGACGGAGATTTCCAGCGTGATTTTCCCGCAAAGCCGCTCTTGTGCCAATTCGATCATTCGCAAATGTCCCTGGTGCATCGGCGCAAACGATCCGGCAAAAATGTTTTGCATGTACTCCACTTCCGGGGAAAACAATCGCTCTTCCGAAAGAATCGGAACTCCGACGTCGGTGATTTTTTTCGTGAACACCGGTTTTCCCTCGACGAACAACACCGCGGCGGCGTCACCGAACAAAAGTTCGATCCGGGGATCGTCTGCGATGGCCTGTTCGGACGTGAAATGCTCCCCCTCAAGAAGCGGTATCGAAACGTCAAGCGGGATTTCCGCCTCTTCCGCAAGATATTTCAAAAGACAATCGGCAACAAGCCGTTCCTCCTCTTGCCGTGTTCTCGCTCCTTTTTTCAAAACAAGCGAAAACACCGATGTCGCATTGTACGATTGCACCGCAATATGAAACCGATGCTCCCCTTTTTTCGGACGATCCGACGCAAGTGACGCCGTACAGCCGATTCCGAGAAGATTTTTGCACCATTCTTTTTGCCGGTAGGAATCCGGAGTTTCCCGCTCGGCAAAACCAAAAAGATCAATTTCGCTCCCGGATTCGAGCAATCGCCGCCTGTAACTCAATTCGCTGATTCGAATCGTGCCGTCGTTGATGGTCGGAATGGTGTTGATCCGATCAATTTTTTCGAGAGCTTCCTGGCCCCGTTTGAAACAGGACATCGCCAGGCATCTTGCTGTTCGAGCAGAGCAAGCCTGATCCGGTTTTTGACCGAGAAACCGGGTCAGGGATTCCATCGAATACGGAACATGCCCTTCAAGAAACGTTCTTGTTGCGCCAGGTTCGGTCAAAAAATCGCTGATCACAAGACTTCCGCCGCCGGTCGTTGCGAGAACGATCTGCTTGCTCGAATCGTGTAATTGTTTTACTAATGAAATACGTTGTTCAGGAGTCATTTGAATTACGAATTACGAATTACGAATTACGAATGGTGCCACTTCTTATTCATTTCGCAATTTCACGGAGTTTTTTCATCGTTTTTTCGTATTGTTCCACACGAATTTTGTCCTTGAGCGATTCCTTTTGTTTTTTTCGTTCCAATTTTATGCGTTGCTGTTCCTTTTCGGGAAGCCGGGTGAAACGAACGCGAAACGCCTGGAACCCCCGCTGGAGTTCCTCGGCGTAAAGAATTTGAAGTTCCGCTTGCAGGGACGTGGCGTCAGGGAAACCATCCAGCCGGGCATCCGCATCGGTCAACTCGTCCAATCGAATCGGGTCGACGGAATCGATCATAATATAGCCGACGCCGGGAATGTAACTCCGCTGACCGGTTCGCATACGGCGGTATCGCCAAAGTCGAATCGTCTGCGTCTTGTCCCCAAGCAAAATCGGCTCGATAAATTTTTTCTTGAAAAGTAACAAGCGAATTACCTGCCGATCAAATCAACAACCATTTCAACGGGGCCGGTTCGATTTTTCGGACATGTTTGAAATGAAGGAGTTTTTATAGGAATGTAAAAAGAGTAACGATCAGTTTAATCGCTCAATTTCTTCCGGCGAAAGCCCGGTTATTTTGACGATTACATCTTGATCAAACCCTTCCTCTTTCATGGTCTTGGCGATGTCGATTTTCCCTTCGATTTTTCCTTCGATTTTTCCTTCGATTTTTCCCTCGATTTTTCCTTCGGCTTTTCCTTCTTCTCGTGATGATGCCATTCCGAGATTGTAATCGATCAGGAAGCGGTGCCGTTGTCGCACTTTTTCACGCATTTCGTCATTTGCGTAAAAACGATGCAGTTCCGAATACGCTTCTCGAATAATCGGATCGTTTTCCACTAATACTGCCATTTCTTCTGTTTCTTCTCTAAGGTGATTAGTTCAGACGCTCAATTTCTTCCGGCGAAAGCCCGGTTATTTTGACGATTACATCTTGATCAAACCCTTCCTCTTTCATGGTCTTGGCGATGTCGATTTTCCCTTCGATTTTCCCTTCGGCTTTTCCTTCTTCTCGTGATGATGCCATTCCGAGATTGTAATCGATCAGGAAGCGGTGCCGTTGTCGCACTTTTTCACGCATTTCGTCATTTGCGTAAAAACGATGCAGTTCCGAATACGCTTCCCGAATAATCGGATCATTTTCCACTAATACTGCCATTTCTTCCTCCGTTTTCGTTGCTCCAAATAGGAAAAAATTTAACCAATGTTGTAGTTCCCGACAGACACGCTGTAGTTTTTGCAATTGTCCTTTAAGCACATCCGACAATCTACGCCGTTAAGTAACTTGTCGCAAAAAAAACGATTGTTTTTTGTTGCAACCATTTATATTACAACAGGTTAGGAAAAAATTCTGTTTTTGTGTTTTTCGACAATAGTGTCGAATGTTAAAATGGGTCGTTTTT
>CAZNVM010000507.1:0-2584 GCA_964576215.1 uncultured Planctomycetaceae bacterium | reverse complement strand
CAACGTCAATCATAAAATCAAACAACTTCATTATTAATTTCATTTTTGTTTCTTTTTGTTAAGTCCAAGTTTCTGTTTAAGCCGCTCGTACTCACGTATATCATTTTCACGCTCGGCTTTTTGTTTAGCTTTCTCTTCTTCCTCACGCTCGGCTTTAGCAACCGCTATTTGTTTTTCGTATGCCGTTGAAAGATGAGCAACAATCGCATCAGCTCCTTGTTTAAAAATCTCTGCGGGAACTTCCCACCAAGAATAATTGTAATAAATACGTATAATGTTTTTTTGTATCCGTTCACGCCGCCTACGTTCCCAGCGGCGTGTGACAGAATCATTTTAGCGGACAACTGTTCGGTAGTAAAGAAGGTGGAGCGAGTCCATGCAGAAAGCTGAAAATCGCATTTCGAAGAAAGGCCATGACATTTCGTCCCTGCTTTCGGCAGGTGGCCACCGTGGTCCAGAAACGTTCATGCCATTCATTGCCCATGTCGCTTCGCGTGCCTTGCGTCACGATTCGGTCCATCACCAGTGTACGGATATTCTGCTCGGCCTCATTATTCGTCGGGGCAATCGAAGGATCATCAATGAAAAGGAAATAGCTTTCACCATGCTCCTCAAAACGCCTGGCCAATGCAATCGCCTTGTTGTGCTCCGGAACGAACCGCTGAATTGTTTTTTGGATCGCTTTTTTGTGACGATTCATCAATCGTTTGAAGCCGATTTCCGTCAAAGTGTCCTGCCGATGAATCGTTTCAAACATCCTTTTGACGTACTTCAGCAAGCGTTTGCCGTAAGTTTTCGTGGCGTCAAGCGTTTCCAAAAACTTGATTTCACGAATCAGGTGTGCCCAGCAAAACTGAAAAAACGTTTCGTTCTCTTTTCTGTACTTCAAATAGGCCGAGTAAAAGTCACTGCTGATACTTCCGGGGAAATTTTTGCCAAGCGTTTCAACCAAAACCTTGCTGCCCCGCGAGGCGTCAATCTTGAAGAACGTAAAACATTCCGCGACGAAACACCACGCCCATTGCAACTTGCCGTTCTTTTTGAAACTCGTCTCATCAATGTAAAGATGATATTGCTGTTTCAGAAATTCTTCAAGTACCTCATAAGGCGACTGGAGAGCGGCGGTCGTCTTTTTGATCTGTTTGACGAGAAAACCCGTCGAAAGATCAATCCCGATGCAATCGCGAAAGTATTCCTTGAGCGTCCGATACGAAACGTGACACCGTCCTTTGAGATAGGCGGTGAGGGCGATCATGTTGGGACCGAACAGTCCTGCTTTCTCGACGGCATCCGGCAACTTGCGATAGTGCCAACATTGACAATGCTTGCACCAATACATGAGTTGCTGATATTCCGTTGCAAAAAATGGTTTCTCGACAAGTTCGATCTGCTGAGTGATTTTCGTTTCGCCCTGGACGAGATCAAGTTTGTGTCCGCAATCAGGGCACGTGGTGAGTTCGAGCTTGACGATTTCGTCGATCAGTTCCGGTGCGAGAGGCTTGCGAAGATTTTGTTTGTGGCCCGGTTGTCCGCCTCGTTGGAGTTTTCTTTTGTTCTTGCCTTTGTTCTTGCCCTTATTTTTGGGGACCTTGGGCGGTTTGACAATATCGGACGACGGCGGCTTCGAAGAATTGGCCGAGGTCTTCTTGAGCGAGGCAATCTCCGCTTCAAGCAAGGCAATACGTTCCAAAGCCGCTTGAAGCAGGCTTTCGAGTTCGGCAATCCGTTGGTCTTTGACATCCATGTGTCACAGTTTACTCCTTTTTCTCTTTCGAAACAATACCAATTTCATCGATTGAATGCAATTAGACCGTGAACGGCTACCCTTTTACGCCAGGTTCGCTCTGGAACAGATTCCCGGCGATGAGGTGGACACCGCTTTGGCGGAAGCGACGCAAACGCTTGACGGGCTTTTGCTGATCGGCGTGATCGGCAGTATCGCCCATCGCGGTAAGCCGGAAGCGGAGGCGACGCTTTACACTCTGGTTTCCTCGGAAGACGCCAAAGGACGCAAAGACCCGGCAGTCGCCAAAGCGGTGATCGCCGCCATGGGTGTCCTGGCCGGTGACGGGGCGGTCCGGTTCTTCAGCGGCGGAATGCTTATTACCGAACATGACGAGACTCGCAGGCAGCTTGGTCAGGAACTCGCCGATGCCGCTTTCCAGTGTGCCAACCAACTGATTGCACGGGGCAACAAAGAGACCGCGATCAAGATTTTCCAAACGATTGGACAAATGCCCGAAGCGAAAAGTTTTCAAAAGGAAGCCGCCGTTTACCATGAAATCCTGACCTTGGGGAATGATGGTGTCGAACTGCTTGTCAAGCAGATTCACTCGGACAACCCAAAGCTGTTCGCCATCGCCATGAAAGCGGCCAGGGAACTTCCCGCCGGAGCGGAGGTGACAGAAAGCCTTGCCGCTCAGCTTTCCGAGGTGAAGGACAGTGCCCGGCTCGCTCAATTGATCCTGGCGATTGGGGACCGCTCCGACGCAATTTCTCAAAAGGAACCGATTGCGGCCCTTGCCAAGTCGGACAATACCGAGGTTGCCGTTGCGGCGATTACCGCCCTTAAAAACATCCGCGA
>CAZNVM010000506.1:0-10470 GCA_964576215.1 uncultured Planctomycetaceae bacterium | reverse complement strand
ACGAGAACCATCCGGCAATGGTTCCATTAACAGTGAGGTAAACATGAGTGTCGGAGCGGGAATGTTAGACGCGGTGTTTGCCGGAGAGAAAGGGGTTGCGGCGACACTGACAAAAAGCATGGGCGGCACGGCAACGCTGATACGTCAAATTACGACGATCAAACCGGCGAAACGATAACCGCTTCGCCTTGCGAGACGTAAACCGGGTAAATTCATTTGTATCAGGTTGCATTTCGACGAAAAAATCGGTATAATTCAGATCGGGTGCAGGAATACGGCTCCCGTAGAAATCGTTTGAAATCATCAATGGAGAACTCGGCCATGTTCAAAAAATCGTTCTTTGTATTCACTTTGGTTTTTACCTCATTGTCGCTCTTGACAAGCGATGCGACGGAAGTGAAAACCGTGTCTGTTCAACTCTTCGCCAACAGCGAAAACGCCGGTTACGAGACGTATCGTGCAATGGACGGCGATCCCAATACAATGTGGCATACGCAATTTTCCGCCGAACCACGAACCCATCTGTGTCCGCACCCCATCGCTTGCGGATACCACTACGCCTGCGGATACGATCATCCCAGTGCGACGATACCGGTCTCTCCCGGTTACATGCCTTTGCCGCTCGGTGCAAAACCATCCCCATGGGGAAATCCGCCGGACGACGACAAGGAAATTGACGCGGCACAGGCCGAACTGTTCGGGATCGCCCAAAAGTCCGGCAATCGGGTTCCCGGTCCGCACGCTCTCGGAATTGATCTCGGCAATGTCTATCCGCTGACCGGATTCACCTACACGCCGCGAACCGACAGCAGGAGCGGCACCTTCGAGGAGTACGAACTGTACGTCGCAAAGGACGCCGTGGACGGAAAAGCCGCATTCGGCGAACCGATAGCAAGAGGTAAGTTCTCTGGAAAAGAAACAAATTACCTCATCGATTTCGGCAGGGCGGTCGAAACGCGGTACGTGAAATTCGTCGGAATGACGTCGCTTGACAAATCTCCCGTCGGTTCGGTTGCGGAATGTCAACCGATAGCCGCCGGATACCGCTTCGTTGCAAGCAAAGGCGGACAATTGCAGCCCGATGCGAAACTGGTTGTCCGTATGCCCAATACACCGGGCGATCCCGAAACGCAGGAACAGGTCGATGAATGGAATCTGCTCGCCGAGCGTTTCAAAACACCGCTCTACTGGAACGCGATCAAAGAGGAAGTCGTCTCGCAAGCCTCGCTGATTTTGCCGGAAGACCGTGACCCGGTCGATGTGATGTGGCGGCGTCTCTCGGCAATGAGAAAAGACATGGGAATACAATGGGTGGATCCACAGCTCGAAGCAAGGGTAAAAAACACGCCGGTGGAAGACCCTTATGAACGTTTTAATTTGTTCCGCGTCCTTTGCAGCGGTCGTAAACACTTCTTGTTGCTTTCGGATGCCAGTCCGTTGAAAAACGCCCCCAAGGAAATCCTCTTCGTCAAGCGGCACCGTTCCTGTTGCCCACACATGTGCGACCAGTTCTACGGTACGAACCAACGACCCGGCGGCGGACTGTTCGTGTTGAACGTCGAAACGGGTGAAGTCCGAAATCTCCTCGAAAACAGCACCGTCGAGTCCGGTCGGCTCAAAGGACAAAAACTCGACAAGGGGTCTTTTCTTTCGCCGGATGTCTCGTTCGACGGCAAAAAAATTGCGTTTGCTTACGTCGAGTGTGTGGAGCCGGAGACTCCTGTCAATCTCCATAACATGACGCACGACATAACACGTAGCACTCACGTCGATACGCTTGACGTAACACGGGGACACTGGGATATTGGGCGTTCGTACCACATTTTCACCTGCAATGCCGACGGGAGCGAATTGCGGCAAATCACGGATGGTACGTGGAACGATTTTGATCCCTGTTGGTTGCCGAATGGGCGTCTTGCGTTCATCACGGAACGGCGGAACGGCTACCTTCGTTGCGGTCGGGAGTGTCCGACCTATACGCTTTTCGACATGAACCCGGACGGAACGCAAATGCGGCCATTGAGTTTTCACGAAACGAACGAGTGGAATCCCAGTGTCACCAATGACGGAAAAATTTTGTACACTCGCTGGGATTACGTGGACCGTTACGGTTGCACCGTGCATCACCCGTGGGTAACGACTCTTGACGGGCGCGATCCGCGTGAGGTACATGGAAATTATTCGCACCGGCACCGCCGTCCGGACACGGAATTCGATTGTCGGGCGATTCCCGATTCGCACAAGTACATTGCAACCGGGGGACCACATCACGGACAATCTTTCGGTTCAATTGTCATGATCGACCCACGGGCCGAGGACGACGACGGCATGGGACCGGTCAAACGGCTTACGCCGGATGTCGGTTTCCCGGAATCGCAAGGGGGCGGTCAAGTGTACGGAACGCCATGGGCGTTGTCCGAGAATTATTTCCTCTGCGTCGCGGACTTTGCGTATCAACCCGATGCAATGGCTCCCGGAGCGATTGGTGGTCCCAACGGTCGCGGAAACGATGGCATTTATTTGTGCGATATTCATGGAAACCGGGAATTGATCTACCGCGACCCGGCGATCGCCTGTATTTCGCCGATGCCGCTTGCCGCTCGTCCGATGCCGCACTTTTTACCGACAACTTATGAATTGGACACGATTGAACATCAACCGTATCTTGGACTTCGCGAAGGAGGTCGTATTTACCACCGGGAAGTGGACGGAGACGTTTCCAAGTCTCAACACACACAGGCGACCGGGACGCTTTCACTGGCCAATATTTACGATTCGCTTCGCCCATTCCCAGAAGGGGCGAAAATCAAGGAATTACGAATCATCCAACTGTTGCCGATGACCGTTCCTTCCGGTGCCCCGCCGCACCAAACCGGTATGCGTGAAGGGGCGAGCGGCGATTCCGTGAACCTTGCCCGTTGGGTGCTCGGCACCGTTCCGGTCGAAGAAGACGGAAGTGCTCATTTCGAGATGCCGGCTCAAATTGAGTTCCAGTTCCAGGCCCTTGACGAAAACGGTCTGGCGGTACAATCGATGCGTAGTTCCTCTTACGTCCAACCGGGCGAATCGGTTTCCTGCGTCGGTTGCCATGAACGCAAAAACAGTACGCCGCCGATGGCCCAATCGAAAGCGATGCTCCGGCCCGCTTCAAAAATCAAGCCGGAAACCGTGCCGGGGGCGTATCCGTTCTCGTATCCGCGACTTGTGCAACCGGTGCTCGACAAACATTGTGTCGATTGCCATGCCGATCCGGAATCCAAAACGTTTTCGTTGGCAAAGGACCCGATTGCCGACAAGTTTTACGCTTCGTACAATAATCTTGCAAGACCGTACGGATTTACGACTTACGGCGATCCGTTGCGAACGATTCCCGGCAGGTTTGGTGCCCGTGCCGCACCGCTGTACCGGATTCTCAAGGAAGGACACTACGACGTGAAACTTTCCGACGAGGAAATGCACCGGATCGTTTTATGGCTCGACTGCCTTTCGAACT
Source organism: uncultured Planctomycetaceae bacterium (assembly GCA_964576215.1). GTDB lineage: Bacteria > Planctomycetota > Planctomycetia > Pirellulales > Thermoguttaceae > JAVBSX01. Next base: position 6,977 of record CAZNVM010000506.1, on the reverse strand, counting down.
TTTACGGAGTGTACGAAAAAGAGGGGGGCGAAGCGCAACTGCAAGGCAAACTCGCTTGGCCGACGTTGGAATAAAAAGTTCGCATCGGTACTTGCCCCGTCGCTGACGACTTTTTGCCATGTTTTTACGGTGTTACATGGTCGATCCGTACATTCCGGAACATAAACGGATTGGTGCTGATGATGTACGGTTTGCCGCTTTTGACGGTCAGATTTTCAATGAGCACCTCCTCCGTGATAACGTACGGATATTTTTCGACGTAATCTTCGCTGGTGTACGCCCTGTTGAAATTGGCAAAGATTTTCGGTCCCTGATAGCCGTCCACCGGGTTCGTGTCGTCGATGACAAGACCGTCGATGGTGATCTTTCGCGGCATGTAACACGTATACCCAAAATCATGCAGGCCGGAATAGCTTCCGCCGATTAAAACGACGTCGGACGGCGCACCGTTGCGTGGTACATACTCGCAGTTGCGTATGACGATTTCCCCTTCCCAGGTGCAGCCGTAGTCGCTTCGCAGGTTAATGAATGTCGAACCGCAAACTTTCGTGTTTTCCACGAGAAACAGACCGCAACCGATGAGGTTCATGCTCTGGTGTCCCAAAACCGAATTTTTGACCGTCGCATTGGCAACCCCCTGATGGGCGTCGAAGCGTGAAAACGACACGTTGTCGAGCGTCAGGTTCTTGGACCAGTTCGATCCGAAAATTCCCCACAGTTTGGTGTCATGTATGCTGTTGATCTGCTTGCAGTTTTTGAAAGTTACATTGGTCCCCCTGGCGACGGTGATGTCATACGTTCCCGTCGTAACCGGAGTCCCGTCGGCGTTTGTAACCACGGCGGTTCTGTGGCCCGACAATGAACAGTTTTGCACCATCACATCGGTACAATTGGACACGGCGATAAATCCACCGTAAGGTGCGCCGTATTCAAGTTCGTCCGTTACGACATGATACACGCCGTCAATGACCACATTGGAACGTGTTATGCTTATGCCGCGAGCGTAGTAGGCTCTCGACATTTCCTGATTGTCAATCGTGGTGAAGTGTCCCCCTTTGACCGTCAGCGTTTCGGGATCAATCGGATACGCCGTCATCGAACTGATGGTGTCAAAGTCCCAAATAATCGGAGCTTTCATGTCGACGTTGCCGTTTTGATCGACGACGAACACGTCGGTCTGCGGCGAACCGTTGTTTTGGTTCGATCCATAACGGATGTAACGCAGGGTCGTATTGTCGGTTACGATGATGACCGAATCACGTTCCAGTGTCAGGTCGAGCTTTTCCTGATTTTTTTGGAGCGTTTTCACCGTCGTAACCGGCATGGAAGGAAGTTTTGACGAGATTCTGAATACAGGGGCACTACGGTTTTCGACCTTAGTGTCGTCAATGAGGAATTTGGCGTCTCCCCAGTCCGTGTCGGTTTGTATCCTGGCGGTTTTGTTTGCGCCGCCGATGTAATAGGTCGCCCCTGCATCCGCTTGGACGGGCAAGCCAGACTCGTTGGCGGCGTCATGAGCTTTGACGATGGCGTCGAAGTCGTCGGTAACACCATCGCCGACCGCTCCGTATTCGCTGTAAGTAACAACCTGCGCCAACGCGGTTGCCCCGAAAAACACCGCCAAACCGACGGTGAACATGAGAATTGTGTTTTTCATCTTTGATAATTCAGCTTGTCATTAACTCAAACCGTAAACGCCTTTGGCGACAATCTGCTACCGAAGGTTTACATTCTATCCGATTTTTCATTCAACGGGAATCCGGATCGTTTTTTTTCGAACGACGCCTTAATATCGGATACCCTTCGAAAATGATTTGATCCGATCCTCGAGCAACATACTACGTTAAATCCTTTGCATCTGCTCCAGGCTTGTTGGTCGAAACCCGGCATGTTATTTTCATTTTCGAAATAGCAGACTCTTGCAATCGGCATAGTATCTGTGGTAAAATGCGCGGTAACCATTCACCACTCTCACTCATTTTCAAGGATGCGACTGTGCGACCATTTTGGCTTTTGTTCGTTGTTTTTTGGATGATAGCAGCTTGGACCGCCCCGGTCTTGGCTGCGGAAATGCGTACTTGGACCGACCGAACGGGTCAGTTTACCGTGGAGGCCGAGTTTGTCCGCTGGGACAACGGGAATGTTCATCTCCGTAAGACGAACGGCAAGGAAATTACACTCCCAATGCTCCAGTTAGCCCCTGAGGACCTGGGCTACGTGATGAACTTACTCCAAACCCAGTTAAGTCCTTCAGACATGGCCAAGGTGATAAACTCACTCCATGCCCAGATGTCTCAACTGCGGTCCGGCACAGGCACCAACCGACCAAAGCCCGGCACTGCCCCCACCAAAACAACCATCACCAGTGCGAAATCACCGCCAGTCGCGGCCAAGGAAAAACGCACTTGGACCGACAGCACCGGCCAATTCAATGTGGAAGCCGAACTTGTCCGTGTCGATGGCGAAAACGTCCTGCTCCGGACAACAAACGGCAAACAACTCACGATTCCTTTGGCCAAGTTGAGCAACGCAGACCGAAAATACGTAACAGGGCACGACGTAACCACGGACATTGCTACCAGTCGCGTGACCATCAGCGAGGCCGGCCTGCCGGAACCTGTTCAAGTTTCACCCGGCTTCGGCCTTGGAGAACTCAAGCAAGAGACGCAGTGGGACTGCCCGCCGGACCCGTGCCCCGCTGAAAAATTGGACGGAAACGTCCGGCCTTTGACTTTCGTGACCGGTAAATTTCCATTCGGCGTTTCCGAGGATAAATCCAGTATCTTTTTTAACGGCAACGGAAGTAGGGTGGCCTTTGGCATGAACGTCTCGCAACCAGACAAAACCACGAATTTCACGAAACACTCCAGAGTATGGATTGGTGACATGGCCACTGGGCGGACTGTTGACACAGCCTTTGGCGAAAAACTTACTCTGCTTGGCATCTCGCCGGGCGGCCAAAAAGTCGCATTACAAAGCGGGGATTGGGAGTCTCGCAACGATGAAGGTGCTCGCCAACATTTGTATATCGGTGATGTGACCGGTTCCGGAATCGTCATCAATAAAGCGTTTACCCCTTTTGATCGCTTTGCCAGTCGTAATGATAAGAAAGGTGACATTATGTGGGCCGATTGGGTAAGCGACGACCTTATACTCGTCCAGTCCGATTCCGGACTGAACGAATATCCCCTGTTACTTCTGCTCGATGTCAATCAGGGGAGGACCGTATGGGAACAGCGTCTAAGCGCAAAAAGCACGGTATGTCTTTCGCCGGGAAGACGGTATGCAATTATTGTTTCAGATTTTGCCATTCCTAAAAGTAAGAAAAGTGGAGCCTTTCTGCTCCTCGCCGCAACAGGTGAAGGGATCGGTCGATTAGACGGTGTCGAGCCCTCAACGATCAGCGATTTTGCATTCTCACCGGATGGAAAAACCATCGCCTCATGCACCTTCGACAGTGTTATGTTTTGGAATGCGACGACCGGACAGAAGCAAGGGGCGTTCTATGTTGGCGGCGGTAAGCCGCTACAGTGGTACGACAATCGCTACCTGCTGGCATCACGCAGGCTGATCGACACGCAAACCCAAAGCGTTGTCTGGGATTACAACTATGACCGGACCGCACGGGCTTTCGGCGGGAAATTTTGGTACACGGCGTCACTCGGAAACGACATAAAAGTATTAAGCGTAACGTTGCCACATCCAAAGGCGATTGAAACAATCAAGAACAATCCTTCCATTTTCTGTGTTGCGCCCGGCAAATCCGTCGCACTGGTGCTGGACGGCTCCATCCAGAACGGGCGAGCGGAAATTCAAAAATACATGGAAGACGTTTTCAGGGAAAACGGATGGAAACTTGCGAACAATGCGCCCGTAACCGTGATGCTCAAGGCCACCGTGGAACCGGAAGAAACGGCCGCCTACATTGGAAGAGGCTCCGGACTAGTGACGGTTACATTCCGGCCCAGAAAGTTTATGGTTGAGATACAGGCAGACAATAAGACGGTATGGGCACAGCACGCCAGGGTGGCTCCGATTTTGATCGAGCACCAGGCGAACATGTCGGTGCAGGAGGCCGTGAATAAATGGATAGCAGATGCCGATTATAAAGAATGGTTGCTCAGTGTGAAATTTCCAAAATCGATTACCGACCCCAACAAAATCGGCTTCTCGAGATTGACGGGCTCTGGTATCGAGGAATGGGATTCTCAAAAGTAAGTCTTAAACTCGAAGCTGTTTTTTCTGAAAATCAATATGAAGTGAAAATACATTTGGACAACATTCTTCCGCTTTATTGAACGAAATTCGCGATGGGATTCAGTAATCTTGTACCCCCTGTTCTTCCAAGTGTGATCGACCGAGGTTGTCCGTTCTTGGAATATTTTTGGGAAAATTCTGTTGCAGGAACCAGTCCTTGTAGTGCATTTCCTGCATTTCTTGAGTGATTTGCTCTTGCACCGTTGCTCCGGTACTGTTCATAACCATAGGTGCTTTCGTTTCGTAAACTCGCTCCCAGAGAGTTTCGGTATCCTGTTGAACAAGGATGTGGTATCTTTGGGACCGATATTTTACTTCCGTGTGACCGGTTCTGCGGCTGGGGCCGTCCGCGTAAACGGTCGTTTTCTCTTCGCCTTGCGTGACTTTCAGAAGAAACGTTACGGGGGCATTACTGGCAAGAGTCAGTCCGTTGTTTCGTAGTTTTTCTTCGACGGAGCGTCTGATTTCCTCCTGATCTCGGGAAATCGAGGAATCCATTTTCAGCGTGACCGTCATTCCGGGTTGAACAATGAACCGATCATGGTCGTTTTTATTGTCCGAAAATTGGTCGAGAGCCTTTTTATGGGGCAGTTTGACGCCGACGAGCGTTCTGCTGGAACCCCGCAGTGTTCCCGTCATGTACCAGAATTGTCCGCCGAAGTAAGAAATGTTATCGATAAATCCAGCGTACACCCAAACCGGAGCTGGCAAAGTGATATCAATCAATTCGCCATCGACCATCAAATATTGGTCGCCCACCCAGGAAAAATTGACACTACTGGAAGAGTAAGCTCCTCCAACAACAAACGCTTCTTCCGGTTTTCCAGTGGTTGCGTCCCAGATGCGAATCATTGTATCACCGCAGGACGCGATTTTTCGACCATTCGGCGAAAAGGAATACTTCTCGTTCTCAAACTTGCCGATACCTTCGAGAGTTCCAACGGTTTTTCCACTGGCTGTTTCGATCAGATGCACCGCTTTTTCCGCTTTGATGAGAAAATATCTGGCATTGGGAGAAAGCGTCAAGGTTTTTTCCACCATACTGTCCGGACGGAGTCGCCAAACGGCCCGTCCCGTGTTGATGTCTACCAAAACCAACAGGTTCTGTCCGCCGGCGGTATAATAAATGAGAACGTGATCATTCGACGCCCAAATTGCTTTTTCCACGTCGGCATTCTTCTGGCCTGATCTTTGCTCTGGATTTTCAATGGGATTCAAAATGATAAACGGTTCAAGTTGATTCGAAGTGCATTTCATGATGTGGATTTTTCCTTTTTGCCCCCAATGAATTCCCTGTTCCCACGGCGTTTGAAGAAACATTGCCTTGCTTCCGTCCGGGGAAAGTCCATACGAGGTCAAACGTAGCGGAGTTATCATCACAGTCGTCTCCTCCGAAGCGACATCGCCGAGAAAGATTTTTGTCGAGTCGTCTTCTTTCTCATCATTTGTTATGAAAGAATATTTCATCTGAAATGCGTAGAGCACTTTTCGACCGTTGCGGCTGAAAAAGAATTCGTAGTCTACCGGGGAAGAGTGAATCGGAGCTTCACCGGTATGGAATGTGAATATTCTCGAAGGGAGTTTTACCGCCGGCGAGGGATCAGGCGGACAAGACCATCTCGTATCGCCGCGTTTTCCGGTGGCTTTCACGTTTTTGATATTGACCGTTTTGGTGGTCGCTTTTGATGGAGAAGTATCCAACGTTATTGGCGCAGGTCGTTCTATCGCTCCGGCGGGGGCATCTTTCGTGAGATAGCGTTTGTCCGCTGAGCTCAGTTTGCCGAGAGCGAGACTCAAGACTTTTCCGTCCGTTTTTTTCAGTTTGACCATATTTCCGTCAAAACTTTCAAGCGACGCTTCAATCGTGGAAGACCCCGAACTGTTTGTCCAAGTTCGCAGCCCGGTCTTGTCGGCTGTTTGAAAGTTTCGTTTTGCCGTATCCCGTTCCGCCCACATTTTTTCTCTTTCCGCATCCCTCTCAGCCGCTCGTTCATCCCGTTCTATCCGCTGTTTTTCCATCTCCGCCTGGAATTCGTTCCAGCGTGTTTCCTCTACCTTTTCTTCTTCTTCCCTTTTTTTCGCCTCCGCCTCCCATTTTTCTTCCAGTTCCTTACGCGGTTTATCCAATTCTTCCAGTTCTTCGCCCCACTTTTTTTCCCACTCAGCCTGCTTTTCGGCGGCACGACTTTCCATTTCCGTTGAGCTGTGCCTCGCTTGAACTTCTTCCTGCTTCGCCTTAATGAAGTCTTGGTCAGGTTTGGAAAGGTCTGCCATCGATACGGTCAGGATTTTGCCGTCGTCCTTCCTCTGTAACGTAACGGTGGTACTCTCGACGCCGTTTCTGTTGGTGGAACTATAGCCACGGTACGCTGCCTCGACAGGGAACCCTTCTGCACTGCCCGTCCAGGTTCGACACTCTGCGGCAGCCGGCGGATTTGCACGCGGTCCCGGCAGATTTGCACGCGGTCCCGGCGGATTTGCAACTCGAGGTGTACGGTCGCAACCAACGAACGAAACGAAAAACACCGCCAGACCGACGATGGACATGAGAATCGTGTTTTTCATCTTTGATAATTCAGCTCACTAGCGTCCAAAGGACTGAACGCAAAAACGTTTTAAGGTATTGAAATATAACAAGTTACAACTATAATCGACCTGTAAGGACTTGAAAAGGGAATGGGTTCCGAAAAATTTCCAAGTCAGGCAGGTACACATGTACG
>CAZNVM010000505.1:0-2822 GCA_964576215.1 uncultured Planctomycetaceae bacterium | reverse complement strand
CAATGCCGCTTGAAGTAGCGTTTCGAGTTCGGCAATCCGTTGGTCTTTGACATCCATGTGTCACAGTGTACTCCTTTTGCCACTTCGAAACAAGACCAATTTCATCGATTTAACGCGATTAGGCCGTGAACGGCTACAATTTCTCTTTGGCAAACGATGTAGGTTGTCGTTTGTTTTGGGCTTGTTGTTTTTGCGGAACAACAAGCCGTTTTCATTTTGTCGCTCGTTTTGTTAGAGTAATCCCTTGGCTTTTGGCATAAGCAAGCATTTGTTCGCCGACTTCCTGCTCGGCTTTTCGCATTTCTGCGGAAGATTCGAGCTTGTATTCCTCAACAGGCTTGGCAATATGAACACGGTCCGGGTCGGAAAAATAGTCGTCCAGTTGTTTCCCTGTAACCTTTGCTCCTTGTCCGATACAGAGGAATTGTACGGCTTTCAAAACCGCCTCCAACAGGAATTCCTGTCGGTTCGACCGCGATAGCCCTTCCGACTCCAGCTTTCGAACAATCGTATATTCCAGCAGGTCTTCCCGTGAAACGTTCGCGTTTCGTGGGTCTACTCCGTAGTCCCGACACCAGAGGTGGAGCCATCGCAAGTATCGGGATTCGCGGAGTTTTTTTCTTTTGCCGCGAGAATACGCGACTCTTCTGTAATGATTCGCATGGACATATCGACGATGTTCGAGGCGAGATTACCGGCTTCGGCGGTGTATTTCTCGTACAGTGCTTCAATGTCTTCCATTGAATATTGCTCACCGGTTTCTTCGTTAATCAGACCATAATATAAAGCCGTCGCGGTGGCATTGTATGCCGGGTTACTGTACGACTTGAGGTATTTTTCCCAAGCGTTGCCGCGAAGTGCCCGAACCTTGACTTTTTCGCCCAGAAAATCCATTTCGGCATCTTCGATTTTTGGGGCAGAATTGATCCATTTTTTGATATTAAACATGATTTTTAAGTGAAAAATGAGAAATGGGTTCACAAGCGTCAGGATTCAAAATTTCCATGACGCCTGTGAACCGGAACCTGTGCCTACGCCGGTCTTGCCTTCGTCGTTGTTTCCACGATCTCGGACAGTTTTTTGCCGCCGCGCGGTTGAAACTTGACGGTCATGTAAGCCGTACCATCAATTTCCGTCGTCTCCGACGAACCGGGATTCAGAATGAAGCAGTCCTTGACCGTCTGTACGAGAATTTGGTCATACGACTCGTCGTCGTATTCCTGTACAATTTCAAACTTTTTCCCTTGAGATTTGTAAGCGATCATTTGAGCCAGCATCGCGGGTGAGTAGGCCATTTTGAACTCCAGTGCATTCGCACCATCCGGTTTTCCGGTCTCGGTCAATCCAACCTCTTGCTTCGGATTGTTGGTTTTGTAATTCCATGTCGGGGCATCGGGGAATCCAAGCAACGACTGGGATGTACAGAAAAGTTCGATAGGCATACCGCCTCCAGACGGTATCGCCTTTGACAGAACTTTTCCCATGTTGGTAATGACAATATCATTTTCAGCCATTTTTATCTCCTTGGTTGTAAAAAGGTTTCAAAACAAATTCTACAATTCACGCTACAGGTTGAAAACCCTTTACCAGTACCGGAAATGTAGAGCGGAAATTGACGAACCTCGGTCACGGTCAACGTAATCCCGTCGGTGGTCGTCAGGTAACTTCGACGATCATCAAGCACGGAAAACAATTCCGTGATTTTTTCTGCAAAATGGTTGATTTTTTTATTTCCGGTCGAAACCGGCACTGTAATCCGGCAATCGACGGCACCAAGCCACTTCTCAATATTCTGTTGACACGAAACACGACCGGCTTCCGTTGCAACAATTTCGATAAACTCATTGCAATTGGAGGCAGGGAGAGCGTTCGAAGTAAGAATCGGCAAGCCCAAATCTAGGCTTTCGATTTTCTTGACAAACGCTTCCTGTATCCGTGTTAAATTCATTTTCAGGTCTTAGGCTTCAGGAAAATTCTGAAGCCTTTTTAAATGCTTCCTGCGGAAATTGCCAATTGCATCAACTGACATACCGGTCCAACAACACCGCCGCTCGCCTGCGAACTATATCCGTATTCAAGTGCAACGGCATACGGAACCGAGTTGCAAATAAAAACGTCGATCCCGGCAACCGCTCTTGCGTTAATAAACGCAACGGCTTTCGTGGTGCTTTCAGGAACGTCTGCCAATGTCAAATTTAAATCAAAGTCCCTGTCCAATGTATTGAATGAAACAAGCCAGTTCGCTCTGAACGTGCCCTCATCGACCGGTGATGCGGTCGAGATTCGCTCGAACGCCGCAAGTGCAATTCGACGCACTCTGGCATTCGCCTTCTTGCGAATATTGCCCATCGAATTTTTCAATTGGTCGCCGAAATTCATTTTATTGTGCCAAAAAACGAACCATTGCCACTTGATTACCACTCATAATATCTTCCTGTGAGGTGATAAGCCATGTCTTGTACTGCCAAACGATTTTGTCAACATTATTTGCAATTTTAAAGTTAAGGTCGCTTGCCGCTACAAGTCCGATGAGATTTCCCGCAACCACCTGTGTTCCGCCAACGCCAGATTGAATGAATTTTCCTAACGTTTCCTGTACAAACGCAATCGATTGCTGTTCAAACTCCGCCGGTATTGTTTCGCCGGTTTGATCGTCGTACTCCTCCTGGGAAATTTGACGAATCAGCGTTGCCGTGCCGCCCATGCTTTTTGTCAGTGTCGCCGCAACCCCTTTCTCTCCGGCAAACACCGCGTCTAACATTCCCGCTCCGACACTCATGTTTACCTCACTGTTAATGGAACCATTGCCGGATGGTTCTCGT
>CAZNVM010000504.1:0-4304 GCA_964576215.1 uncultured Planctomycetaceae bacterium | reverse complement strand
AGAACTGCATTGTTTAAAATAGATCGAAATTAAGGCCCCCCTGGGAACGCAGGCATCTTGCCTGCCCCCGGGTTCGCAGGCTTCCAGCCTGCCTCGCGCAGGCAAGATGCCTGCGTTCCCAGGGACTTTGCAGTTCTCTTGCCCCGATCACCACTTTTTGGGAAGTTTTTCTTGAAAATCCCGGTTTTATCCGCTATACTATTATCATAGGGGTTTTTAGCTGGCGAATCGGAAAAATGTCCATAACCGGCAAGATGTTCCCATTGGCTTTTTTTGTCGTGATTTTCGGTATTACCGTCCGACTCTGGAAGTGGGGAACTGTTTAAGCCTTTCCTTGCATACTTCGCCTTCCCTTTTTCCTTCCGTTCGTCAAAAGGAGTAGCCGTGTCCCAACCCAACGATCCCCAATCATTCGAGAACGACGACCAGTCCTTCGGTTCTTTGGACGAATTTTCCGATCTCGATTTTTCCGCTCTCGGTTCGGACGCACCGGCAAGCGAGTCTCCGGAAGCCGTCGGTGGTGATTTTCCGAACTTTGACAATTTTGACGACGAAGAGGTTTTTGTCGGCAACAACAATATTGACTCCGACTTCCCGTCTCCGGCTCCTGAAGAAGCTCCTCCGGAAACCGGCAAAAAGGGGAAAAAAGCGAAAAAGGCAAAGCCCCCCAAGGCGAAAAAAGAAAAACCGCCCAAGCCGCCGCGTGATCCCAATGCGCCGGGACTCCGGGTCGAGGAAATGCTCGCACTCGGGGCTTGCGTTCTGCTTGCCGTCGTTTTCCTGGTTCTCAGCGTTTTTTCCCTCGGAAGCATGATGTTTCTGATTTTAATGGACCTCATCGCCGTCGTGATTATTGCGGTTCCATTTTTGCTTTACAAATCCGGTCGCGAGGCGACACTGTTCGACGTCAGCCTGGGCATGGCCGTGATCGCACTCTCCGTCGGAGCGATTCTGCTTTTGGCCGTCTGGAAAGATTATGGTTTTACGATCAAGCCAAACGCCTCATTGAACGAGAGACAGGTCGTCTCAACTCATGATGCGTGAACGTAAATTTCACGAGTGGAATCCGGCTTCTTGGCAATTTTTGAGTTTTGCCGTCGTTTCGTTACGTTGCGTTTTATTCCGGCGTTTTGGGAAGTAATGGAGGAATATCGCAATCCGGGTATCCAGTTTACTCCAGTTGAAAATTTGCTCAGTGGCTGCATTTGGTGTAACATTATAGATATCAATGACTTATGGCGGACAAATATCGACAAAAAATTCCAATCACAAATCGCCTCGCTCATGACCCTACGATTTCAAACTTTCAAAATCGACCAGATCGTGGCGGGGTAAGGTATAAATATATCCGACATGGAACGTTGTGCCTGATTGCGGCGTTATGCGTGGTGACAGGCAAGGTGTTTCCGTGGGTGAATGAAACTCGCACGGAAGAAGATTTTGTTTATTTTTTGTGGCAATTATTGGCAACGGCCCCGAAGGCAAATTGGATTTTCGTTTCGGATAATTTGAATACGCATTGTAGCGAGTCACTGGTGCGTTTGGTGGCGGAACTGTGTGGTATCAACGACGACTTGGGAGAAAAGGGTAAGAGTGGCATTCTGAAATCGACGGCAAGCCGTAGTACATTTTTATCGGACGAAAATCACCGAATTCGGTTTGTTTATACGCCGAAACATTGTTCGTGGTTGAATCAGATTGAGATTTGGTTTGGGATTTTGTGTCGTCGATTGTTGAATCGGAGCAGTTTCGCTTCGTTGGAACAGATGCGGGAAAAGATTTTATCGTTTGTCAGCTATTTCAATGAAACTTTGGCCAAACCGTTCCGCTGGACCTTCACCGGAACGCCGCTCAAACAATAAAGGCAATACCAAGACGAAAGAACCACTAATCTCTCACCTCTCCCTATCATGTTTCGTTCAAAAATCAGTATTATCGGTGCCGGAAACGTCGGGGCGACAACCGCACATTGGTGCGCTTCCGCCGAACTTGGCGATATCGTCCTGCTGGACATTCCGGAAACAGACGGTATGCCGAAAGGAAAAGCTCTGGACTTGATGCAGGCGTCCCCGATCATCGGCTTCGACGCCAACATCTGCGGGACTTGCGATTATGCCGACATCGCTCAAAGCGACGTGGTCGTGATTACCGCCGGAGTTGCCCGCAAACCGGGCATGAGCCGCGACGACCTCCTTGCGATCAACGCGAAAATCATTGAACAAGTCGCGGAAAATATCCGCAATACTTCACCGAACGCCGTTGTGATCGTCGTCAGCAACCCGCTCGACGCAATGTGTCAAAAGGCACTGCAAGCAACCGGTTTTCCCAAAGAACGTGTTTTGGGCCAAGCGGGGGTTCTTGATTCGGCAAGGTTTCGGACCTTTCTCGCCGTGGAACTGGGGGTGAGCGTGGAAGACGTCTCCGCAATGTTACTCGGCGGACACGGCGACACGATGGTCCCGCTTTTGAGCTGTGCGTCGGTCGGCGGAATTCCGGTAACGCAGCTTATCGCTCCCGAACGATTGAAGGAAATCGTCCAACGCACCCGGGATGGCGGTGCGGAGATCGTTTCGCTCTTGAAGACCGGCAGTGCCTATTACGCTCCGGCAGCGGCAACGGCGCAAATGGTCGAAGCGATTGTCCGTGATAAAAAACGCCTGATCGCTTGTTCCGTCTATTGTGAAAGCGAGTACAACGTCGGCGGTTACTGCGTCGGCGTTCCGATCATTCTTGGGGCCAAGGGAGTCGAAAAAATCGTGCAACTCCAACTCTCCGCCGAAGAGGAAGCCGAGTTTCGCAAAAGCGTGCAAACGGTCAAGGAATTGGTCGAAAAAATGAAGAACTCAAAGTGTAAACGAAATGGTAATGAAACTGGAGAAAGTGTTGAAATTTAAGGGCATCGGGAATCGGGCATCGGGAATCGGAAATTGGAGGAAGTTTTTCACTTAGGACCTATGCCCGATGCCCGATTCCCGATGCCCTTGACTGTTTTGAGCCACCATTTGTTTACGGTTTGAGTGAAGAATTAAAAACGAGAAAGGAAAAATAGTTGCATCGACATTTTTCATTTCTCATTTTTCGTCTTGACAAAAAACCATAAAATCGGGTAAAGTTCCCGCATTGTCAAAGTTGCGTCGCACAGGGTGTGACGGCTAAGTCAATTATCGTATTTTGCAAGACAATGATTACCAAAAAACCGGCTCCGCCGAAGGAAAAAACGTCCAAAACGACCGCAAAGCCGAAAAAACAGCCGCAGATGCGGGAACAGTTGCACGTGCAACTCGATTTCGCACGGGTTTCCCATCAGGTCGCGGATTACGTTCTTTTTTCGCCGATGCACTACGAGCCGGGATACGCCTATCCGCTTTTGATTTGGCTGCATGGACCGGGAAACGACGAACGGCAGCTTCTGAAAATCATGCCGCTTGTCAGCATGAGAAATTACGTCGGGATTTCGCCTCGGGGAATCGCGCTCCCAGCGGAAACCGTTTCGGGAGCCAAACGTTTTGAGCGAAGCAATACGGCGATTCCCGAACTGATGCTTCGATTAAATCACGAGCAGGAAAAAACTAAAGCGAAAGAAAAATCGCTCAAAGAAATTTACGATTGGCCGCAAACCGACGAGGGGATTACGCTGGCCGAGCAGAAAGTGTTCGATTGTATTTCTATTGCGGCGGAGAAATGCCACGTTGCAAGAAACCGCGTCTTTTTGGCCGGTTTCGGGACCGGCGGAACCATGGCGTTTCGGCTCGCAATGCAATATCCGAACGAATTCGGCGGCGTTGTTTCGCTGGGCGGTCGTTTTCCCGAAGGAAATCTTCCCCTGCGGCAATGGAACGCAATCCGAAATCTGCCGACCATGCTTGCTATCGGCAAGGAAAGTCCGATTTATTCCCCGGAAGACGCCCGGTCCGATTTGCGGCTGTTCCACACCGCCGGTTTGTCCGTCTGTGTCCGTCAATACGATTGTGGACAGGAACTTTCTTTGGAAATGCTCCAGGATGTGAATCGCTGGGTCATGGAACGCGTTTGCGACAAAGGATAAATTGAGGAAATAGGAGAAATAGGAAATAGGGTCTGCCGTCTGCCGTCTGCCGTCTGCCGTCTGCCGTCTGCTGTCTGCCGTCTGCCGTCTGCCGTCTGCCGTCTGCTGTCTGCCGTCTGCTGTCTGCCGTCTGCCGTCTGCTGTCTGCCGTCTTACCCCGATGCCCTTACACATCCAAGTTCTTCACCTCCAAAGCGTGTTTTTCGATGAACTCGCGGCGTGGTTCCACCTTGTCTCCCATAAGGATGCGGAACAGGTC
>CAZNVM010000503.1:0-8997 GCA_964576215.1 uncultured Planctomycetaceae bacterium | reverse complement strand
AATGGGCAATTGGGGATAAATACTTGAAATTCCAACGTTTTAATGGTGAAGCAAATGAATTCAACTCAATACACTTGAAAATCAGGAATATCCATAACTCCTTTGATAATAATAGGTTAGCTCACTATACAGTCAAAATAGGCACTTACGAGAATTATATCACTTCACGCTGGAAATCTGAAATGGCTGTGGCGTAAACCAATGAAATGCACTATAATTGGGTCGAGTTGTCCATTACCTGCCTGGCATTGATTGAGGAAATCGGGGCGGCATTGGAGGAAGGCTGGAACGATTGCGATGAAACTTTTGAGGTGAATCCCATGACCCCGTTTGGTTTTGGTCCGATGAGTCCGTTTTCGCTGGGGCGCGTCACCGGAATGAATTGTTTGTGTTTTCGTATCATTGTTATTTGCTCAAACCGTAAACGAACGGGTACTCAAAACAGTCAAAGGGCATAGGGCATCGGGCATAGGAAAAAAGAGATTCTGCTGTCTGCTGTCTGCCGTCTTACTCCTATGCCCTATGCCCTTAAATTTCAACACTTTTTCCGGACTCAAAACCAATCCGTTTACACTTTGAGTAAAACAAGACTCAACCCTTTGAAAACCCGATGGCACCAAAATTCCTTTCAATACTACGTATTCTAACGGTCTGCCTGTGGTTGCTCTGTACCGCACTTTTGCTGTTGCCCAAGCCGTGGATTCTGTTTTGGGATCACAACATCCCGGAAGAATTCGGATTCGGGACCGGTGTGGAACACATTTATATGTTCGGTACGCTCGGCTTTTTCGTTGAGCTTTCCCGACGCAAATGGCACCCTTTTACCTGGCTCCACATTCTCATCGCTTACGGTTTGGTGACGGAAATACTGCAACATTTCATTCCGCCGCGAACATGCGACATTGCGGATTTCAGCCAGGATTGTGCAGGAGCATACCTCGGTATTCTTGTGGGTTTGCTTGCCAAAAGGATTTATGGTCTTATCGTTCCTCGGGCAAATTCGTCCATCCCACGATAAATCGCCTCTTCCGCTTCCGGGGCGACGGTATGTCCTTTATCGTGCAGAAAAAATTCGAGTTTGTCGGAAGAATCGTATAATCGATAAATTCGCCTTGCCGCTTCAACTGTCAAGTTGCTCTCGGCGTTGTCGGACGCACCGCCGCCGATGAGCAAAAACGAACGCGGCGCAACCAGGGCGAGAAGCTGGGCGTGATTCCGGGGAAAGTCCGGCTCAAACGCTTCCGCTCCAAGATACCACGGCGCGTTCCAGTTGCACTGCTTGATTCCGATTCCCCCTTCGCTGGAAATCGTGTACGCAATTCGTTCGTCGAACGCCGCCAGGTAGAGCACTTCCTTGGCACCAAGCGAGTGTCCGATACAGGCGATCCGGCCCGGATCGACGTTTTCCAATCCGCACAAAAGATCGACCGCGACCTGTCCGTCAAGCAACATTCGCGTCATCCCCCTGGAACCCGGATTGCGTTTCAAATATTCGTCCGCCTTGTTACGGTCGAAATTACCGACTTCCGGCCAAAGAAAGTTTTGCGGACAAATCGTAATAAAACCCCGCTGTGCCAAACAGAGGCCAAACGCTTTTGTCGGTTCATCGGAAATCCCCGCCGGTTGCTTGTGTGAGTTGACGGATGTGGAATGAAACACGACCGCCGCCGGACGCTTTTCGCCCTGGTCGAGTTTGGCCGGCATCAATAAAAACGCTTCCACCGATTGGCCCGGTTCGGTTGTGTATCGGATTTTCAAACGCTTGACACCGTCAACGAGTTCTTCGCCGAGCACTTCGTAGGGCACCGGTCTTGCCGGTTGGTCGGCGGTACGAAATTCGGCGTACTTTCCCAGAAAACGAAGCCAGTCGCTTTTGATCGCCTCTCTTGCCGTTTCCCACTCGGCAACGGTAGCGTAAATACCAGACTGCGGAGTCGTCGTCGGACCATGAACACGCAAAATGCCTTGTGCGTCAATTTCCATTCGGTCAATGAACAGCCGCCGCACGTCTCCTTGCGTTCGACCGTGGTAGACGCAGTACATCGTTTCCCGGTCGGGCCAGTAGAAAATGTTGTTGTGTCCGGTTCCCCGCACTTCTCCGCCGGATGGCGTGTTCTTTTCGAGCACCGGATTGTTTTCCGCCTTTTCGTAAGGGCCAAGCGGTTTGTCCGAGGTCGCATAACCGACGGCATAGTGGTCTCCGGCAAAATTGTTTGCGGAATACATCAGGTAATACGTGCCGTTGTGTTTAAGTAGCGTCGATCCTTCCGTCCAGCGCCGATTGACTTCGCGGGTCACCACGGACCGGCTTTCCCATTCCGCCTGGGCGTCGCCAAGAGTAAGGGGCGGTCGCAGGAGCAGAACCGGTTCGCCGACGATTCCCGTAAAGTCGGGAGTCAACTGCACGCCGTAAATCCAGCTTTCTTCAATGGTTGCGTACCATCCGTGCCGCTTGTACACGCCGGCCAGTTCGCTCTCGACGGGATGCTGATAACAGCATCGGGAATAGGTCAGATAGGGGGTTCCATCGGAGTCGATAAAAAGATTGGCGTCGATGATCGGATAGTCCGGCTCGAAAATCGGGCGATCCATGAGAAGCTGGAACGGTCCTGCCGGATGGTCGGCAACGGCAACGCCGATGTTGAAAAGTTCTTCCTGCGTCCAGGGAAGATCGGAATTTTGCGCACTGAAAAAGAGGTAAAACTTGCCTTCAATCTCATAAACTTCCGGTGCCCAATAGGCACTTCGTGCCCAAGTGTCTTTGCCGTCGAAAACGACTCCTTCTTCTTTCCATTCGACGAAATCGGCGGTGGACCGTGCAACGAACGAGTGGTGATTCGGTCCGCCGCCCGTGAAATAGAGGAAGAAGCGACCATCGACGGTAACGGCTTCGCCGGTGGGCTTGCGTAAAATCATCGGATCGGCGGCGTACTTGCCGGGATTCTGAAACGTCGTCTCCGCAAAGCAAAGAAGCGGACCCAGAAAGACAAGCATTATCGGGAGGTACAACAAAATTTTCATGGCCGTGTGTTCATTGTTGGAGGCGTCATGTATTGGAACGTCGGAACCAGCAACACGATTGTACTCGGAGGCATTACCGGTGACAAGAGGCAAAAAGACTCCTCTTGCGTGAACTTCAGGCCGTCGACAAGTTCTCGATAATCAGAGCCGCAATCGTGAGATTGCGCGAGCGATTCAAAGAGCCGCAAGTGTAGGCGGTACTCCGCGTCATTCCCAGTTAAACGAGGCGGCGGTTTCGGCAATGGTGAGCTGGAAACGTTCGGCGGAAATTTTTGACGAATCCGCCGCCGGAGCGGCTTGCGATTGCCTGGAGTACAACGCCGCAATGCTTGCAAACGGATTACCACTTTGGTCCGTTTGAGCGGACTGAAGAATTTGCGTCAAACCGGCCAATTTCGAGATTTCATCGAACTTTTTCGCCAAATCGTCGTTCCCGGCCAGGAGTTGGTTGATTTGCGTTTTATCCGGGTGATCGCCTGCGACAAGAAGATTCCCATCGGCCCCTTTTTTCAAGTCAATCGGTTGATCCGCGTCGATTCCCGCCGCTTTGAGTTGGTCGAGAAACTCGCCATGAAATTTATCGAGTTTCATCTGAAGCATCTGCGAAAGCATTTCGCCCCGTTGCTTCAGGTTGTCGATCCCATACAGGTCCATCTCGGGATCGTTGGAGGCACCGGAGGTTTCGTTGTTGAGAAACATCTGCGCCTTTTGGGCCGCAAGGGAAATCGAGATTTGATCCTTCCCCCCTTCGGCAGGCCCGGCAGCCTCGCTCGTTTTTTCCTGGTGATTCCCCTTCTTCATGGGAAGGAGATTCTGTAACATCCCTGTCAATTGCGCTGCTGAGGTAAACATCAAATTAAATGAGAAATGAGAAATGAGAAATGAGAAATATTTTGGGTGCCGCTATGATTACAGGTCTGTTTTTGATCTTGAATATTGGGTAGGCAACCTTATTTTCACCTTATTTTTCTGAACAAAACAACCTTAGTAACAAACGGTCCCCCACAGACACCCAACCTTATTCCCTTATTCTTCCCTAGGGTCGAATAAGGGAATTAAGGTTAGTTTCAATAGGACACTGTACATTTGGACGAAACAAGGGGGCGTTGAGAAATCGGATTCGGCGAATGCTGGTATGGGTTAGCGTTTCCCTGCTCCTCGGCGGTGCCTGAAACAAATTGCCAGGCGGCGAACACCAAAGCCAGGATTGTACATAATGCCACTTTTTTCATGAGAAATTCCTTTCCATCTGTAAAAGAGGAATAAAAGCCGTCGGATACTACGAGATTTCAAAGAGTGTGTCAAGAGGAAAAAAACGTTTTTTCCGAAAGCGGAACAACGGCCAATCACTTGGCTTGGTTATTGCGATGTGCGGCTTTTACTCATTGATAGCAAGCACTGAAATCAAGTCACCGCGTCGAAACGTTGCCGAAAGTTGTTGCAAAGATTGATTGGCCCAACCGTCTGTATACAAGCGGTCTATCGCATTTTTGAGTTCTTCGATAGCACCTTCAAAATAAGCATTGTCTTTTTTGTCGAGCAAGTCCTTTGCCGTCTTAAAATTGCGGTGGTCCAATGTTTCATGATCGACTAATTTCATATCTTTCAATAATAGCCTCCCCATGAGCATCGCCAGGAAGCAGGAAGCATACGGGACAAACGGCGGATCGCCTGACTGAGGGCGGCGACGGCGATTTTCAGCAAAGCGATAAAGCAGGACCGCCAGGATGACCTGGGCACCATTAAGTTTTTCCGTAAAAATATCAGGATAAAGTTTTCCGAAATGTTCACGGCTGTAAAATTTCGCTTGATGCGGTGCCCGTTGCCATACGGAAAGAACTGCCACGGCTGCTGCCCCGGTGGTAATTTCCGTTAGCTTTGGCGTTATCTCCATTCGCCGCCGTCGATAAGTATATCCAAGGTTGCCAATGCTCAATTCGAGTCGTTTCTGTATTTCATCATTGGCACGTAAATCCTTTAAGTCTACCGGATTCTGACTGTTTGTTGCCTGGGTGATTAGGGAAACGGTTTCATGGTTGTCCTTGTGTAATTTGTAAATACGTATCAACACATATGCATCTTCTGGAAGGATACTACCTTGTTTCTTTAGTTCCTCGTCAGTTTTAAAGATTGTCATGCAGGTTTGTCCGCCATTGACAATTTGAAGATTTTCCAGTTGAATTTTATGGTCTTCCTTTTGAAGCGAGTTGTAGATAAAGTCGTCGCAAAGGACCGTCAAACCATTGTTGAAAAGATAGAAATCCGACGATGTTTTGGAAGTCAGGGTGTTTCGAATCGCTTCGTTCACTCGGTTGCCATGTAAACCCAGGTAACTTCGAATATTACGTTCCAAGAGACGGTCGCCGTGCGTCTTCATCAGTCTTGCCACTTCGGAGACGGCCACTCGACCGATACAAACCCGGCTGAAATTCATGTCTTCGATGATTGCTTTTCCTGAGAGGGAAATCGTTTCATCCACAGGGCGTATTCTTTGGAGAATATTGACAAGAACATCATGGTTGACGTGTTCCCAACTGATGCGGTCCTTGTGTCCAAAACGGTCAATTTCGTCATCAGCCGGTTTATTCCATCGGGGACCGTTATTGCAGGCAATGACCCTGATTGTCGGGATGGCTCCTTCACGAATAAGTGATCGTATTTCCTCGACTTTTATCAGGAGCCGGGGATTGAGGCACTGGAGTGGGGCGGAAGGATCAAAAAAGTATCGACACGCATTGATCAGCTTTTCAATGCTGGTTCCTTCGAAAGCCGCTTCGACATCGAGATCTCTTTTGTATTTCCCCTGAAACAATGTTACGACAACATCCCCATCCATGGGCACAGAAGTATGTACTGCATCAACACCAAAATCACCCGCTCCATCGGTCAGACAGTCAAACGCCTCTTCCGGGTCCAAGTCGAGCATCGTTTTAACACACAGATAAACAAAGGCCAACGATTTCAACCGGTCGCCGGAAAACCCGAATTCGTCCATTGCCTGTTTTCGAATCTGCTCTTCAATGCCAGTCAATTGCTGGTCGATAATTGATTTATTGATGTTAATGCCCATAAGAATCTCCATTCCCCGGCGTCCGAGACGCACGGTTAAACATTGGCGTTGGCCCGATCACTGACGACCAAGTTGATTTCCGTGAGTTTATCGACTCGCTGGAATTGTTTGGCGACTTCCGGGGCGTGGGTGACCAAGATGAGCGCGACCCCTTCGTCTTTGCAGGTTCCCCGGAGCATGTCGATCACCTGCTGCTGATTCCCGACGTCAACGTTGGCGGTCGGTTCGTCGGCAAGCACCAGTTTTGGCTTGTTCGCCAAAGCCCGGGCAACGCTGACCCGCTGCTGCTCCCCGACGGACATTTGCGACGGTTTGTGGTGAATCCGGTGTCCCAGACCGACCCGGTCCAAAAGCTCTTTCGCCCGCTTTTTTTCCTGGTATTTTCCGGCGAATGTCATTCCCAAAAGAACGTTTTCCAATGCGGAAAACCCCTGGAGCAGGTTAAAGGTCTGAAAAACATACCCGATCCGCCTTGCCCGGAATTGATCCCGCTCCGCTTCGCTCAATAGCGGCGTGTCCCAACCGTCGATCAAAACGTGGCCGGAAGTCGGCCGCAGGATTCCCGCGATGATATGGAGTAACGTTGTCTTGCCGCAACCGCTTGCGCCGACAACGACCACTTCTTCCCCGGCTCCGAGCGACCAACGGGGAACGTCCAGAATCGGGAGTTCCCCCCCGTCCGGTTCAAGATACGATTTCTTTAAATTGCGAATTTCGAGCATGGATCAGTCTCAAATGAAAAGTTGAAATGACGGAAGAGGTTCCACTTGAAGCTCAAGTATAACAACGTTTGTAAAAGTTTCAACTCTCTCGGTTGCCTAAACAGGAGGATTGCAAAGTCGCTTTTTTCCTGGGAGCGCAGGCCGCGAAGCGAATTACCGAACGACAACAACCCGCAAATCACAGACGTTGGTTCCGGTCGGGCCGGTTTTCAGGAGGCCGCCGATCTGCTCGAAATAATGGTACGCATCGCAACGCTCCAGAAAATCAAGCGGATCCAAATCCGAACGTCGCAAGGCGTTTTGCCAGACGATGTCATTGAGAAACGCTCCGGCGGCATCCGTCGGGCCGTCTTCGCCGTCGGTTCCGCCCGAAAGGATTTCAAAACGAAGTTTTTCGCAACATTCCCGACTTCGGAGCAGTGCGACCAAAACCGCCAGAACCAACTGTTGATTACGCCCTCCCTTGCCGTGTTTTCCAGTGTCAGGCAGCCGTACCGTCGGCTCTCCGCCACTGATGAAACAATTCGGACCGCCCTGTCCCATCGATTTTGCAACGTTCAAAAGATGCAATCCGACCTCTTCCGCCGCCCCCTCGCTCTGCGTCGCCGACACCATGACGTGGGAATAGCCCCGACGTTCCGCTTCCATTCCCGCCGCATCGACCGCAATGGCATTGTTGCCGATTATGATGTTATGGTGCCGCGAATCGTCGATCAATTTCCGAGGATTATCCTGATTCGCTTTTTTGCACAAATACTTGCCAATATTCGCAAACTGCGGATATTTCGCCCAATTCCAGCGTGCAAGCACATCAAGAGCGTCTTTCGGGCCGGTTGTGTTTTCGACGGTCGGACCGGATGCGATGATGTCCAGCGGATCACCGAGCACGTCGCTGAGAATGAGCGTGAAAAGCATTTTGCCGCTGCAAAGCCGCCGGATGCCACCCCCTTTGATTTCACTAAGTTGCTTGCGGACGGTGTTGAGTTCATTAATCGTTGCGCCGGAAATCGAAAGAAACCGGGTCAGTTCGCATTTTTCCGCAAGCGTGATTTCTGCGGACGGAGCAGGAAGGAGCGCACTCCCGCCGCCGGAGAGCAGGCAAAAACAGAGATCGTTTGGCTGTAAATCGTGAAGCCGCTGTAGCATTTTCCGGGTTCCGGCAACACCGTTTTGCGTCGGCTCGTTGAGTCCCGGCGGCCGCGCTCCGTGCAGGTGAATCGCTTCGGTCGGCTCGGTGCAATCGTCGGGAACGTTGACCCAACCGGTAAGCCGCCCGCGTCCGAAAATCGGCAAGAGGATTTGCTCCAGGGCAATCGACATTCGGGCGGACGCTTTTCCCGCTCCGATCACAACAACGTTGCGAACGTTTTCCAGCGGGATCGTGTCGTCCTGGACGCAAAGCACGTTTGCGGATTTGTCGTACACAACCGTTTCCCGGACCAAACGGTCCGGCGCGACACCATCAACACCGGCTTGCCAAATTGCGAAAAGGTCTTGTTGCATCGATTTTTTCGCTCCCTATTCGGACTCTTTGATTCCCTGTAGCTGAGGCGCACAACGTACATCACACTATCGTCCTTCTACAACAAGGATACCATTTTTCGTTCCAATTTCTCGTACAACTCGTTTGACCAATTTGTCGAGAATGATCTCGTCGTCCCATTCGACTTGCCCGATAAAAAACTGAAGTCGTTGACGATCATAACCGTTGAAATAGGCGATAGACTCAACATTTTTTACAATCTCAATGGCTTGAACTTTCAAAAAAAACGGCGATTTGACATTTTATCAGGTTGTCCGCGTGATGGCGGCGGAGTTGACGCCGCTTGCAACCACACTGAAAATTTTAAAAATCAACGAATACTACCAACGACGCAACGCTTTGGCAACGTTTTGCCACCGACGAACGAAACGGAAACGAATCGCTCGCCGAGGCATTGATTTACGATGTATTCACCGGTGTAAATGGACGTGATATTGCGCTGTAGTACTAGCGGCCTGCGCAAAATTACCAATAAAATTGCGCATATTTCCCTTGCAAAGTATTCAATTGACAAGTAACATCGACATTGTAGGTGGGTTTCGTTTGTACGCAATCGACCTCGGAAAAAATTCTGTCCGCCAGGTTCGGGACAGATCGATATGTTTCCCTTTTTGTTAATTTTTGAAAAGCGAGGTATTTTA
>CAZNVM010000502.1:0-18631 GCA_964576215.1 uncultured Planctomycetaceae bacterium | reverse complement strand
AGTCCCTGGGAACGCAGGCTTCCAGCCTGCGCGAAGGTTGCGGAATGAAGTCTCCGCCCTGCACAGGTAGAATGCCTACGAACTCACTGGCAGGCTGGAAGCCTGCGTTCCCAGGAAAAAAGCGACTTTGCAATCCTCCTGCAAACGTAAGGACAGCCCTTTTAAGAAAGAATAAAAACTGGTAGAATTTCCCACTCGAAACCGTTTTCTTCCGTTTTGACTTTTTTTTTGGAAAAATTTTCCAAAAAGAGAAAAAAAATACGAAACGGTTTCCTTAAAGAAACGTAATGCAATGTACAGCGTCATCGAAACCGGAACCATGTGCGATTTTTCCAGTCAGCGGTTCGATTCCCTTTCGGAATGGAGCGATGAAGATTTGTTGTTGGAATATCGGTTGACGTCCCGTCGTGAACTGTTCGAAGAACTCGTACAACGTTACGAGCGGCCGCTCTTCGCCTACCTTTGCCGCACCATTGGCAACGCAGAGGACGCCGAAGAAGTGTTTCAGTCCGCTTTTATGAAAGTACACCTCAAGATCGAACTATTCGAGGAAGGACGTCCATTCCGGCCCTGGCTGTATCGCATTGCGACGAACATCGCGATTGATCGGGTACGGCGTCGCCAAAATTTTCCGAAAATCAGCACTGAATCCGACTTGGAGTCGGGCGAGGGAGATTCGTTCGGTTTTGGGCGACTTTTGGCCGGAAACGAGCCGTTGCCTGCCGATTATGTCGATACCAAGGAACAAATAGGACGTTTGCATCGGGCGATTACCGAGCTACCGGAGCAGCTCCGTGAGGTTTTGAATGTGGTCTATTTTCAAGGGTTCACTTACCGGGACGCCGCCGAAGTCCTGGAGGTTCCTTTCGGAACCGTCAAAACCCGACTCGGAATCGCGTTTAAGAAGTTAAATTCGGCGTTAAAGTAAGAAGGGCATCGGGCATCGGGCATCGGGCATCGGGCATCGGGAATCGGGCATAGTAAGCTATCGATTCCCGATTCCCGATTTCCTATTCCCGAAGCCCTAAAAAACATGAATCAGTCTCATCGTGATCTTTTGTTAGGATATTTGAGCGGTGCTCTTGATGAAAACGAGAGTCGGAAGGTGCATCGGGAACTCCAGCGAAACGAATCGCTCCAACTGGAGTTTGCCTCGCTTCGAAAAGAGATGCAGCCGCTTGCGGAGTATGCTCAATGGGTGGAGCACGCTTACAAGCCGCCGCAAGGATTGGCACAGCGAACCTGTCGGCGAATCTGGGACCAAATCGACGGCAGACCACAGACGGCGGACAGCGGTATCGAGGGGAACAAAATCCGAATTGATCGGGAATCTCTCCGAAATTCCGTGCAAAACTCCAAACAGGGAGAATGGAGATTTTCCAATATCTTCTCAACCGTTTGCATCGGAATCATGCTCCTGTTCCTCATGGTTCCGGCGTTTCAATTTGTGCGGAATCAGATCGTTCAGGTTGTGCGCCAGAAGACCATGAAAAAAATTGCAAGCAACACGGCGGCGATCTCGCAGATTCACGAAGAAGCACTTTTGCAAGGAAAGGGGAACGCTTCCTTTATCACGAATGGCAACGGAACCGATTTGGGGTCTCTTTTAGCTTCATTTGGAGAAACGAATCTTTCTCAAAAGACGCTGACTTTTTTCCCGCCGGAACGGAAGGAGGCTGGAAAATTTTCCATTTCGCCCCAATCTTCGCCTTCCACCTTGATCGGTCATTTTTCAGACGGTTTCGGTCGGTCGCAATCGACTCCGCAATACATGGAGTCGTTTCCGTTTCCGCAGATTTCCCAATTGTTCGATCCTCTTGTAACCGCTTCTTCACAACCGCCGGGAAAAGTACCAGGACTTCTTTTTGTCAAATGGGACGGAGCATCCACGCCGGTTTTCGTGGAAATCGACGGCGGAAAGCCGGGCGAGGTTCTTATGAACGCCAGTAATGCACAAAATCTCATCTACCGCGACGGTCGGGTCTTTTTCCGTAAACCGGAAGCAAAGGAAACGCCGGCAACACAATTAGAACTCAAACCGTAAACGAACGGGTACTCAAAACAGTCAAAGGGCATCGGGCATCGGGCATAGGGCATAGGGCATAGGAAAGACAGTAGTATTTTCCACCTTTTCCTCGTCGATGGATGAGAGTCAAACAAGTCATAATTCTATGCCCTATGCCCTTAAATTTCAACACCTTTTCCGGCCTCAAAACCAATCCGTTTACACTTTGAGTAAAGACCATGAAAACGACTTTCTCACTTCTACTTCTTTTACTTTTTTCCGTCGGCGTTTCCTTCGGAAATGATGCACCGATTTACCGTTTCGACGTTTCCGCCGTCGCCAGATTCGACGCAGGCAAGCCGGAGCAGGTGCGGCAATTTTGGGACACGCTCCACCTGGTCGTGTCGCTCCAGGGAATCGTCAATAAAAACGAAGCGACGCTCTTTCTCCGGGCCAAACCGTCCGTCGATGATTTCTGGTGGGACGAACTTCGCAAAGAAGGAAACTGGCTTGCCGACCGTCCCGTGGTGAACGTCGAATCGCTCGACGAACTTCTCAAAATATTCGCTCCCCGGTTGAACGGGGCCGTCGTTTACGGCGAAAAACCGTGGTCGCTTTCCAACGTTGCGTCGACCGTTGCCGGCGTCGAAAACCGCGTTTGCCTGCGATTCGACGCGGACGAAAACTCCGTTTACCAAAAAACGTTGCGGTCCGGCCTGGATTTCGTCAAGCCGGAAAACACGCTTTACCTTTGCGATCCGAAAGACGGTGGAGCGATCTTTACCGGCGTCAAAGGGGAACCGCTTCCGAAAATCACGCCGCTTGACAAGGAATCCGACGAATTGCTTTCCGTCGGAAGTGCCAAGTGCGACGCTTATCTTTGGGCCAAGCGAAATTACCTCGATACGCGAAAAGTTTCCCGTCAGGACATGTGCTATTATCTCGACTCTTACTGGCTCACGATGCCGACAGGAGACCCTTGGAACAGCACGATCGGCAACCACGATTTCACGATTTCCCGCAGTGCTTTCTTTTTCGAGTTACACTGCTGGGGGGACGAAGCTCCGGTCGATGATCCGAATCAACCGCTCGGAACCGATTTGGCGACGACCAAAGCGATCCTCAAATCGATGCACAAAAACGCCGACGGTGGTGTCATTGAAATTCACGGCTTTACCCCCTGGCCCTGGAAATACACCTCCTACGGCCAAGCGGGTTCCAAACACGAGCCGGTCCCGACGGAATGGGAGTCGGTCCGGATTTTCTCGGCGTACAACGCTTACATTGATGCGGACGCCATCGGGTATTCCGCTCTTGCCAACGGTTCGTTTTATCAGCATTTCCCGATGCAGGATCATTATCCGCAATCGGAAAGGCCAACCCTTGAGACGCTGAAAAAACGGGGTTTGATCGACGAAAACGGTCAGGTCGTTCCGAAATCGTACATGATGTTTTACATGGGGGATTACGACAGTGCGCCGTGGCTGGCGACGATGGTGCCGGTGCTGTGGAACGATCCGGCAAGGGGAACGATCCCGTGCAACTGGGCGTTTAATCCGAATCTGGAGAAACGCGCTCCGCACGTTTTGGATTATGTACGAAAAAACGCGACGAAAAACGACTGGTTCATCTCCGGCGACAGCGGAGCGGGATACCTGAATCCGGGAATGTTGACGGCTCCGCGTCTCGACCCGGAAATCCCGGACGGTTGGGACGTTTGGACGGAACACAATCTCCGTTATTTCCGCAAGTACGATCTTGACATTGCCGGATTCGTGATCGACGGATACGCTCCTGCCATGGGGGAACGGGGCCTGAAAGAGTACGCGAAATTTTCTCCACGCGGTATGATCGGACACGCTTACGCTCCGTACATGCGACCGACGGACGGGATGTTTACGATACCGATGCGGCACGATCTTTACGGCGATCCCCCCAAGGCGGGCAAGGAATTGTCGGTCCATTTCGTCCCCGAACGCAAACCGGGCAAGCCGCATTTTATGCCAATTCGTACAATACTGAAGACACCGAGCTGGCACAAGGAGGTTATGGAAGAAACGATCCGAAACAGCGGCGAAGAAAACGTCGAATTTCTCGACGTTTATTCCTTTTTCCTGCTGATGGGATATTATGTAACGAATAATCGATAAGCGGTTTTTCGCCGTTATTGGGGCCGTCTCCCAATAACAACAGCCGCCGGGAACGCAAGCGACCTGGTTTGGTCCATTGAATCACCCGACGTTGATCCAGGAATCAATCTTTTCGAACGTCCACGGTTCGCGGTAAGAGCGTTCGTAACAGAAATGCCTGTTCGGGGCCTCGGCGTGGTCCCCTTCGAATTTTTCCTCCGCCGGGTTCCACTTGAGCGTGACACCACCGAGTAGCATTGAGACGTTCGCCAAATGTGCGATTGTGTGGGTACGATGCCCGCTTTCCGCCGTGTAATAACAGGCCCCGCGGCTTTTGACACAATTGGCAAAGTCGATGTGTTCCCCGCCGGTTCCGCTTGTTGCTGCGACGGTGGATTCGGGCCGTCCGAAATTTTTGGGCCCCTCGAACGTGATTTCAAGAAGTTTGTCGTCGCTGGAACGAAGCGGCCCTCGCCAACCGCGACTGAGTATCCAGCCTTTGGTCCCTTCCACCTTGATTCCGGGCACTTCGGTCCAGATGTCCAGCTTGACACCATTGGCGTACTGGTAATACGCTTTGAAGTTGGCCGGTGTGTTCCATATCGCTTCTTCCGGCAGCATTTCCCCTTCCGCCTGCACCGAGACCGGCCCGGTTTCGTCGGCGTCAATGCACCATTGGGCAATGTTCACCAGGTGCGCCCCCCAGTCGGTGATGAGACCGCCGGAATAAGCAAAGTTCCAACGCCAGTTGTAATGATGTCTGATCGGAATGTACGGAATCAAAGGGGCCGGACCGGTCCAGGTGTCATAGTCGAGTCCTTCCGGCACCTCTTGAGGAGCATCACTGGGATCGGCGTCTTTGTTCGGATTACGGGCACCCGTGTTGCCTGGCGGCAGAAGCACTTTCATATGCCGGATTTCGCCGAGGTGTCCGCCCCGGCATAAGTTGACAATTTGCTGATAAACGTCAATCGAACGATTTTCCGAAGCGGTCTGGTAAACCCGTCCGGTCTGCCTGGCGGTGTCCGCAAGGATACGGCCTTCCCGAATCGACCAGGTCGGTTTTTCGCAGATCACGTCCTTGCCCGCTTTCATGGCGAAAACGGAAAGCAAGACGTGCCAATGGTCCGGCGTTGCAATACAAACGGCGTCAATCTCTTTGCGGTTGACCAGATCACGAAAATCGTCGTCGATTTCGCATCCGGCGTAAGATTGCCCCATTTTTTCCGAATAATGAGCGTTGACTCTCTTTTGGGCGTCCAATGCTCGCGGCTTATCGACGTCGTGGACCGCAATGACCTGCTGCATCGGATTGGCGAACATGAGCGGCAGATTCCAACCGATCCCGTGACTTCCGCAACCGATCAGGCCCATGGTAACACGTTCACTTGGAGCGGTGTTTCCGTCCCGACCCAAAACCGACGAAGGAACAACAAACGGAGTGGCGGCAGTCGCTTTCAAAAAGGTACGGCGTGAAAGTTTCATGGGAAAATGTGGAAAAAGGGTTAACTGTGTGTTACGGGGTCCGGTATCAACGATTTTAAATACTCAAGACTTTTTCGAGCGAGCACTTCAGGACCGGGAGAGTAATCAAACGTTTCCAAAGAAAGCCAACCGTCGTACTCTATTTCTTCGAGAGCGGCAAGGATTGGGTCGAATTTCAAATCGCCGAAGCCCGGACCTTGCAGGTTCGGATCGTTGACGTGAACATAGATCAGATCATCTTTGGACTGACAAATGATTTCCGGGATCGGCCTCTGTTCGCCGCACATCGCCTTACAGTCGAGGTGAAGAGCAACATGTTCAGAAGCGTCCAGCCGCCGGACAAAATCGACGACCTCTTCCGCACTGTTCCAAAAGTCGGTTTCGTTCGTCGTCAACGGCTCAATTGCGATTTTGACGTTGGATTTTTCGAGCTGCGGCAAAATGGTCCGAAGAATTTCCGCCGCGTGGTCTTCCCCCTGCTCTTTGGAAATGCCCGGTTGAAGTGTCCGTTGGTTCGGTGAACCGAGCACCATGAATTGACCGCCCAAGTCCGCACAGAGGCGGATCAACTCCTGAAAATACGTTGCGGTTTTTCGTCGCACTTCCGCATCCGGCGACGTAAGATGAAACCCGGTCGTTTTCGCCAAAAGCCAATGGAGGCCCGTGATTTGGAGTCCCGCAGACTCCGCGATTTTACGAATTTCGCTCCGTTTTTCCGTCGGAATGTCGTACACGCTTGAAGCAATTGTGAACGGTGCGATTTCGATTCCCTCGTAACCACATTCTTTTGAAAACCGACAAAACCTTGCAAAATCGAAACCGGAAGCCGTGTTCCAGCATTCGAACATTTCATTACAAATCGCGAATTTCATCATATCGGCAAGGCAAATGATTTTTCCCCTGGACTTGTTCGAGGAGGAACCGCTCGGTTCCGGTGCCGGACATTATACCCGGTTCGCCCAATGACGCAATATGTTTTGCTTGCACCCGATACATTGCAGACGATACATCAAAACAGAAACGTGTTGACTTTTCCGAAAAATCGGCCAGAATGAGAGGCGGAGGTACAATCACATCGAAATTTTCCTCTTTCCGATGCCCGATGCCCGATGCCCGATGCCCTCATTTATCTCGACAACAACGCCACGACGCCAATCGCTCCGGAAGTCCGGGGCGCGATGACGCCGTACTTGAGCGAACTGTACTTTAATCCGAGTTCGATGTATGAACCGGCAACCGGGGTGCGGCGGGCCATCGAGTCTGCACGGGAAAGCATCGCGGCGTTTCTCAATGCGTCGTCTGCCAAAGAGTTGCTTTTCACCTCTTGCGCAACGGAAAGCAACAATATGGCGGTTTTCGGCCCGGTCCGTGCATTGCCGCAACGCAAGCATATCCTCACCACGGCGGTCGAACATCCGGCGACGCTCGAAGTTTGCAGGGAACTCCAGCGGACCGGGTATGATGTTACGTTTTTGTCCGTTGACCGAAACGGCAACCTCGACATCGGCGAATACGTCCGTGCTTTGCGCTCCGACACGCTTCTTGTAACGATTATGCACGCCAACAACGAAACCGGCGTCGTTTTTCCGATTGAACGGTTGGCCCGGATAGCGAAAGAGACGAATCCCTCGATCCTGTTTCACACGGACGCCACGCAATCGTTCACGAAATTGCCGATCCGGATGCAAGAGAATTTCCGGCACGTCGATATGCTTTCGTTTTCCGGACATAAATTCCACGCACCCAAAGGGATCGGCGGGATTTACATTCGCCGGGGAACGCCGTGCCGAACGTTTATGATCGGTGGACACCAGGAAAACGAACGGCGTGGCGGCACGGAAAACGTCGCCGGTATTGTCGCAATGGGCAAAGCGGTTGAACTTTCACAGATCGACCACGACCGGGAAATGCAGCGTATCGCCGCTTTACGGGACCGATTGGAACGTGGAATTTTGGAAAATATTCCCTGCGTCGAGGTCAACGGTGCCGGCGCAACGAGAATGCCGAACACGCTCAACGTCGCCTGTCATTACGTCGAAGGGGAAGGAATTTTGTACCAATTAAGCGAGTCGGGCATTTGTGCGTCGAGCGGTTCCGCCTGTACTTCCGGGTCACTGGAACCGTCGCATGTTCTCAAAGCGATGGGAATTCCGTTCACCGCCATGCACGGATCGGTCCGCTTCAGCTTGAGCCGATACACAACGGAGCAGGAAATCGACAAAGTGTTGGAGGTGTTCCCAAGCATCATCGACCGTCTCCGGCGGCTCTCGCCGTATTGGGATTACGTCGAAAACAGGCCGCGAGAAATAACCCGATCAGAGCCGCGCACAGAGTAAACGGTCCGGTTTTCCAAAATCATTGTTTTTTACCGCAGGAAGCCGGTACCGTTTCCGGTTTCTCATTGCTGACGTAACCGGAAACCTTTTTTTGCAATTCGTCACGTTCCTCTCTCCGACGCTCACAGTCTTTGCGAATGGTATAGTTCATAAGAAAATCGTCCCGTTCGCTTCGTTTTTTTGTTGTCGTCATTTTTGTTCCTCTTGGATAATGGGGTTATCTAAAATTATTCCCAGTTTGTTTTCCCGTTCGTTATAACACTGATTTGAGCGTAGGTGTTGTTTGTGATTTTGATTTTTCGTATGTAGTGCTCGTCAATGATATAACCTTTATGGTGGAATTCTTCGGCTTCGAAATAATCTTCTGTTTCGCCTACTTTTTTCAACAAAATGCTATCGATAATTGCGTAAATAGTATATTCTTCCATTGTTCTGTTTTGAAGTCAGAGGGCGTTTTTAAACGACAGGACTCCCGTTGCCGGTTGATAGTATATCATATTTCCTCACTTATTGGAATGGCGCGTTGTTGTACTGCGTCAATGTCATTTTGTTCCATATCCTCATTTCTCATTCCCATTTCCCATTTTGTACTACCACACTCAAAAACCATCGTCCGCCGGGAAGAAAGGCGGAAAAACTTCCGTGCAAAACCGCACCACGTACATTGACCGGGTACGGCGGTTGTTGAATATTATCCGCTTGTCCCAAGGGGGCAGACCGAAAATTGAAGAGCTGGCGGACATCTGCCAGGTCAGCGAGCGGACGATCTACCGCGACATCAACAAGTTGCGGGAACTTGGGATCGTGATCTCGCTGCATCCGGAAACGCATCGGGTTTCAGTCTCCGACCCGGTTTACCTTCCGCCGGTCCAGTTCACGCTCGAAGAAGCGTTCTCGATGCTCACGCTTTGCTTTGAAGCGGCCAAGGAACCGGTGTTCCCGCTGCTTGACGCCATCGGCGAGGCGACCTGCAAATTGTTCGGCGCGCTTCCGAGAAAAATCACGGACCAGTTGATGCCGCTCACGGGCAAGGTGTTGATGCAGAAAGAGCCAAGCCACTCACACGCCGGTTCCACAGAAGCGTTTCTTAAAGTCCGCGAGGCGTGCGCCAAACATCGGGCCGTTTCAATCAAGTACAAAAGCCCGAAAGACCCGGATTCGATTTTCACGCGGCTTCATCCGTACCAGATTTTCTTTGCCCGACACGCTTGGTACGTAATCGGCTGGGCGGAGTTGTTCAAGGAAATCCGAATGTTCCACATCGGCCGGATCGAAGAAATTCAGGTCACGGACGAAAGGTTTAAAAACCCGAAGTCGTTTTCGCTGGACCGCTATTTGCGCAACGCCTGGAGTCTCATTCCGGAACCCGGACCGGACAGCGACGTGGAAATCCGCTTTTCACCGCTTGTTGCGCAGAACGTGTCCGAGGTCCGTTGGCACAAAACGCAGCAGATCACCAAAAACGAGTTGGACGGTTCCATCATTTTCCGGGTTCGCGTTTCCGGTCTGAACGAAATCTCCTGGTGGATTCTCGGTTACGGTAAAGAGGCCGAAGTCCTGGGACCGCCCGAACTGCGTAACATCATGCGGAAGCATATTGAGGAGTTGAATCGGATTTATTAGCGGGTAAGGGTTCTTGAGAAACAAACATTCCACTTTTTTTCGGACCGGGATGTTTTTCACGGTTTTTTTGCTAGAATGAAGTCATCCGGCGAAGCGGATGCAGACTCTGTTGCGGAGCAACCTGTCAGGAATAACCGGTGGGATGATATGTCCCGGTACCGTCGGACCGATTGGGTAATATCAAACGGGGATACAACTTTCCCCGAATCCCCAAAAAACCTGTTTTTAATACCTTTTTCCCCACGAATTTTGGTAAAGAACCAAGAGAACAAAGAAGGAATTATCCGTGGATTGGTTTGTATATGCCATAGTCGGCGTGTTTTGGTGCTTGTCGCTGATCGGAGTTTATTACGCCGTGCGCATTTCCGATAAGCTCCGAAAGCAGGACATCGAAACGGAGGCCAAAGAGATTCTCTATCGGGCGGAATTGGAAGTTGAAACCAAAATGCGGGAAGCGGACCTGCACATCAAGGAACAGATCATTCAGCAAAAAGAGAAATTCGACAAGGAACAGCACGAGTTTCGTCGGGAGATTCACGAAAAAGAACGCCAATTGGAAAAACGGCAGGACGGGATCGAAAAGCAGGCCGAGGACATTCGCAAACGGGAAAATCTGGTCGAATCGACCCAAGACAAACTCAAGGAAAAAATCCGCGATGTGGACCGGCGAAACGAAGAGCTTTCGCAAATTCTGAAAAAGGAACGTGCGACGCTCCATGAGTTGTCGGGCCTTTCCCGAAAAGACGCCGTGGATCGTTTGCTCAAAACGCTTGAAAGCGAACTTCAAACGGAAGAGGCCGCACTCGTTCAGCGTTACGAAAAATCGTTCCAGGACAAAAGTGAACAGCTCGCGAAAAATCTTCTGCTCGGAACGTTGCAACGGTACGCCGCCGTCCACACCGCCGAAGCGACCAGCAGCACGATTGATATTCCGAACGACGACATGAAGGGGCGAATCATCGGTCGGGAAGGCCGCAACATCCGGGCGTTTGAAAAGGCAACCGGCGTCGATATTATTATCGACGATACGCCGGGAGTCGTGATTGTCAGCGGATTCGACCCGATTCGTCGGGAAGTCGCCCGGCTTGCCCTGGACCGCCTCATTACCGACGGACGGATTCACCCGTCCCGGATTGAGGAAATCGTTGCGGAAGTCAACGTCGAAATGCAAACGTTTGTCCAGAAGGCCGGCGAAGATGCGTGTCAGGAAATCGACCTTTTCGGCTTGAACGAGCGGCTTGTTTCTCTCCTCGGCCGGCTTCATTTTCGAACCAGTTACAGCCAAAACGTGCTCCGACATTCCGTTGAAACGGCGTTCTTGGCCGGAATGATTGCGATTGAACTCGGTTTGAACGAGAAGCTGGCGCGGCGTTGCGGATTACTGCACGATATTGGCAAAGCGGTTGACCATGAAACGGAGGGGGGACACCCGAAAATCGGAGCCGATCTCTTGCGGAGATACGGCGAATCGGCGGAAGTCATTCACGCCGCGTTGGGGCACCACGACGATCCCCGTATCGACAATCCTTACACGATGATCGTTGCCATTGCGGACGCTTGCAGTGCTTCCCGGCCCGGCGCAAGGCGGGAATCGCTCGAAAATTACGTCAAACGGATGGAGGAACTCGAATCGATTGCAACGGAATTGGACGGGGTGGAACAAGCGTTTGCCGTTCAAGCGGGCCGGGAAATACGGGTGCTGGTTTCCTCCGAGAAAACGACGGACGAAACCGCCGCGAAACTCTGCCGCGACATCGTCAAAACGCTTTCGCAACGCTTCCAGTTCCCCGGCGAAATCAAAGTTACGGTCATCCGCGAAACACGGTGTACGGAAATCGCAAAGTAATGTGGTTGACTTTCCAAAAAAATCGACCAAAATGGGAATCGCCGAAAGAAATTGCGCAACTGAAATGATTAAGGAAAATCCCATGCCCCTCCCTCAACCAACCGAGCCTCCAACATGCAACCCGCTTCCGACGGATGCCCGGAAACCGAAGAAAAAACGGCAAGAGAATTTTGGGAATTCCCTCCATGTCAAGCCTCTTGGCATTCTTGTCGCCGTTGTAGTATTCAGCATTTTTGTCGTTCTATTGTGGAAAGTTCTCCCTCATGCCCACGACGCGGCAAGACACAATGAATGCGCCAACAACATGAAGGAAATCGTGCTCGCTTTTCACATGTATTACAGCGAGCATGGTCATTTCCCTCCTGTTTATACCGTTGACGAAGACGGCAAGCCGCTCCACAGTTGGCGGGTGTTGATTTTGCCTTACATTGGACGGAAGGAACTGTACGAAAAAATCCGATTAAACGAACCCTGGAACAGCGAACATAACTGCCGGCTTCATTCGGAATGCCTCTCTGTTTTTCAATGTCCAGGAAGCGGTTACCGTAAAACTGTTCCTGCACGCGGTGATTGTTTTTATTCGGTCATTGACGGATCGTATACGGAATCAACGCCCAGGGAGAAATGGAAAGAAACCATTTTTTTGGTGGAGCGGAAAACGCCGGTCAACTGGATGGATCCGTCGCAGGAAATTTCCTTTGAGACCGCCATCAAGGGAATCAATACCGATGCAATGGGAATCGGCAGTGATCACGGCAACTACGCCAACGTTGCTTTTGGAGATGGCAACGTCCGTTATTTCAAAAGCAATGCAGAAGGCAAAACACGGTTGCGGGCTTACATTACAAAAAAATAAAATTCGTAATTCGTAATTCGTAATTCTAAAAAATGTCTTATTCATCACAACTATTGATTGCGGCACCAGCTCTTGCGGATCCGAATTTCCGGCAGACGGTCGTATTGGTATTAAGCGGCGGCGAAGAGACCTTTGGTGTCATCCTGAATCGTCAATCGGAGAAACCGATTACGGAGCTTTGGGAACAGATTTTCGAAACGCCGTGTCGAACGAAACAGCACCTTTACCTCGGCGGACCGGTTTTCGGGCCGCTCATTGCGCTTCATACCGCCGAAGCGTTCGCCGACGCCCAGGTGCTCCCCGGCTTGTACGTTTCGTCGCAAAAAGAATCGCTCGAAGCGGTGGTCGGAGATGAGCATCAACCGTTCCGTCTCTACGTCGGTGGGGCCGGCTGGGGAAAAAAACAGTTGCAAGCGGAAATTCAGCAAGGGGCCTGGTTTATGACCCCTGCGACGATCGGCGACGTGTTCGACGACCCGACCGAACTGTGGAGGAAAACGTTGGACCGGGCCGGACGAGGAATGCTTGCCTCCATGTTGCACCAAAAAAGACTACCGGACGATCCGACTTGGAATTAAAGGGGGCAGCCGTGATTTCAGGTAGCGTCCGGGATCGTCAAACAGGGTTGTTTTGTCAGGAAAAATAAGGTGGAAATAAGGTGGATTTCCCAGTTTTCGAAACGAAAAACTACCTAAAATCGCGGCTACACCCAAATTCTATGCCCTATGCCCGATGCCCTAAAATTTCAACACTTTTTCCAGTTTCATAACCAATCCGTTCACACTTTGAGAAACAAACATGAAACGAATTTTTTTCCTGATACCATTTTTCTTTTCGTTCGGAATGATCCACGCTGCGGAAACCTGGGACGTGCAAAGCGATACCTGGGTCGCAACGGATCATCTGGGACGGACGCTTTCGACCTTCGAACAAACGGGACCGCCGAAGCCGGAGAAAACGGTTGCGATGTTCTACTTTCTCTGGAACGGACGACACGGCGAGCAGGGACCGTTTGATGTTACGAAAATTCTGAAACAAGACCCCGACGCGATGCAGAAAAAGGATTCGCCGCTCTGGGGCCCGATGTACGTCCCGCACCATTGGGGAGAATCGATCTTCGATTATTACGTCGGTGAAGACGAATACGTTCTTCGCAAACACGCCCAGATGCTCGGTGACGCCGGGGTCGATGTCGTGATCTTCGACGTAACAAATCAATTGACCTATCCGGAAAGTTACAGGGCTTTGTGCAAAGTTTTCAGCGACGTTCGCGCCGCCGGAAACCACGCTCCGCAAATCGCGTTTCTCACGCCGTTCTGGGCACCGAACAAGGTCGTTCACGAGCTTTGGCGTGATCTGTACAGTAAAGGGGATTACGCCGACCTCTGGTTCCGATGGAACGGCAAACCGCTCATCCTCGCCGACCCGAACCTGGTTTTCGATGGTCTCCAATCCGAAGAAAAAAAACAGCCTGAGACGCTGGAAATCCTCAACTTTTTTACTTTTCGAAAGCCGCAACCGGATTATTTCCAGGGGCCGACCGGACCGAACCAATGGAGCTGGCTTGAAGTTTATCCGCAACACGGATTTTACGTACAGGAAAACGACAGGCAGGTGATCGAGCAAGCCTCCGTCGGGATCGCACAAAACGCCGTGGACGGCAAACTCGGCGTGTTGAGTAATCCTCGTGCTCATGGCCGCAGCTTCCACGACGGCAAGGAACCGCCGCCGGAAGAGTGCGATTACTTCGGTCGGAATTTTGAAGAACAATGGAAACGGGTCTATGAACTTGACCCGAAAGCGGTGTTTATCACAAGCTGGAACGAGTGGATCATGGGCCGGTTCGACGAAACCGCGCCGTTTCACGGAAAGGATGT
Organism: uncultured Planctomycetaceae bacterium; assembly: GCA_964576215.1. Lineage (GTDB taxonomy): Bacteria > Planctomycetota > Planctomycetia > Pirellulales > Thermoguttaceae > JAVBSX01. Next base: position 4,474 of record CAZNVM010000502.1, on the reverse strand, counting down.
GGTGTCGTTCGTGGACCAGTTCAACCATGAATTCAGCCGGGACGCCGAACCGGTCAAAGGGGGCCATGAAGACGCTTACTATTATCAACTGATCGAACACCTCCGCCGGTTCAAGGGGACAAGACCGCTTGAAAAGATCGGGCCGAAACCGATTGCGGTGGACGGAAAATTCGACGACTGGTCCGGTGTGACGCCGGAATTTCGTGACACCATCGGCGACGTCGCCCATCGCAACGAACGCGGCTGGGGAGCGGGAACCCGTTACGAAAATACGACGGGCCGCAACGACATCGTCGCGGCCAAAGTTTCCCGGGATGAAAAGAACGTCTATTTTTACGTCCGCACCGCTCAGCCGCTACTCGGACAAAACGACGGAAACTGGATGCTCCTGTTCCTCGACGTCGATTGTGGTGTCAACACCGGTTGGCTGGGATACGATTTCGTGTTCAACCGCATTTCAGGGACGCTTGAGAAAAACGTCGGCGGAAGATACGAATGGGATTCGTCGACGGAAATTTCGTACAAAGTCGGCGAAAGGGAGATCGAACTGGCGATACCGCGTAAAATGCTCGGCGATCCGAACGCGATCCATTTCAAATGGTGCGACAACATCCAACAGACCGGCGAGTGGTCCGATTTCACGCTCCACGGCGACTCCGCCCCGAACGACCGCTACAATTATCGTGCGGAATTTTAATTACGAATTACGAATTACGAATTACGAACGATTATTTGTAAACGCTTTCGTCTCTCGTTAGCGACGGGGCTTGCCCCGGGCGGGGAGCGGGGGAAACTCAACACGTAACCCCGCGCGGGGCAAGCCCCGCCGCTAACGGGAGCGATTTTTTCGTGCAACTATTCGAACGTAATTCGTAATTCGTAATTCACTCCGCTCGGATGGTTATAAAATCAAACGGGTCAATCGTGATCGTGTTCGCAACCTTTTCCACACGTTCCTCAAGCGGGTTCGAGAGGTAGAGCTGCTCCACTTTTTGCACGAAATCGAGCGTCACCGTTTGCGGCTTGTCCGACGGGTTGTAAAGCCGTAAAATCAGGCCGCTTTCCGTTCGCGTCGGCTTCAAGCGGGTAATCAACACGTTCTCGTTGTCGAGCTTCACGATTCGGTTTTGGAGTGCTTTTTTTATGTGTCTTTCTCTGAGAGATTGTTGCGCTTTTGCGGCGTCAAACTTGCCAACATAAGGACGAATCCAATAGTTAAACAGTAGCTTTCCGTCTTGACCCGCTTTGTAGTTCGTTTCCCAATGGTTGTTGCAAACCCAGGAGTAAATCGTCCCGTTCGGTTCGATGTGCTCCCGCCAGGGATCAACGCCCAAAGCCGGCGTAAACAAAATCGGAGCAAATTGGGCAAGTGGTGCTTCCACCGGTTCCCAATATATCCCGAATTCGTCGTTCGAGAGGGTACAGGAACGCTGGACGCAGTAATAATTCCGACAAGCACCGGGAATCTGATCTTTTTCGACCTGCACGGTTGCCCACGGGGTGTCAACCCGCCAAACGCCTCCGGGAACATTGAACGGGAAGCCGAAAAAGATTCCTTCCGGACGGCGTTCCATCTCCTTGTCCATATTGTTCATAATTTGGATACTATCCGAATCTGAAGCGACAAATATTTGCCGAACAAGCGATTTACAATTTGGAGCCATTGATTCAATGGTAAGCTCTGCGATAGTTATCCCTGGATAATCCCTAACGCGACCTGAGATATTGATTTCTCCTTCGATTCGGGAGCGGTTTTCCTTGGCGTCACGCCCGATGATACAAAGGTAATCGTTCAGCCCGGCATTACCGTCGTCGCCGGGATTGACCAGATCGACATCGATTCCCTTCCGCTTCAGCGAGATGATCGCACCGGTTTTTTTATCGACCTCGAGCGTCAACACGTCGTTGCCGATGATCCCTTTTTCGACATCAACGTATGCCTTACCAAAATCTCCTCTCTTTTCCGATTGCCTGGACTTGAAATCACCCAATTCCTGCAAGGTTCGCCGAGCCCGTCGGGCGTATTCCTGCTTGTAATTATCCTGCTGTATGACGAAATCGCTGTCCGGCTGGGAAATGCTGTTATGGGCACCCCAGGTGTGTTCGTCAAACATGATAATATCGGTCCAAATCGCATCGAAAATTTCGAGCTGGTCCCGGTATTTTTGCGGGTTAGTCGCCGCAAGGTTTGTTTCTAGTGTCGTTAAAAACTCTTTAGTCTTCCGGTTGATTCCCAACGCCTCGGAAGTGCTGGCGGCACCGTCTTCCCAGTACGGGGTGTAATCGCCGCGAACGACCGGCAATTGGTCGCCGAACCGCTTTTCCAGTTCCCGCATGAAATCGCTGTTCCGGGAAAGGATCAGTTTCGGGTAGTAAAACTTTTCGTTCCATTCCTTGACGACATCGGAGACCACACGGTTGGGGCGGCCGTTATCCCCTTCGACGCCGTACCGGATCGGGATCAGGTCGAAAGGAAATACCCTCGGCTTATCGCTTCGGGGGATGTGATCGTTTCCGTTGAGGATGAAAAAGATTTCCTCTTCGCTGATCCGGTGTCCTCGTGGTTTGCCGTGGAATTGGTGGTACCCGGTGTCGGCAAGGTACACCAAAAGCCGCTCTTTGCCGGACGGCGATTCCCACCAGAACGGCTTTTCGCCCCACTCGTAGACCCGGCCAACCCGGTGTCCGCAGTTCGGTCCCAATGTCAGGTACTTGACGCCGTTCTTCACCAGCACCGGAGCGAATCCCCAAGTGTAGCCGGGAATGTCGGTGAGCATCGCACTGTCAACCGTGATACCATGTTCCTTGCCGAAGCGAATCGCACACCCCAACAGTTCGAACAGCTCCTCGTCGGAAAAGAGACCGGTCATCGATTGAGAATAAAGCCCGTCAATGTGGATGTCCCGGTTTTGCGCCGCTTTGATGAACGCCGCTTTTTCGGCGCCGGTCGCGGTTTTCATAAACTCTTCAATCGCCCACATTCCTTCCGGATGAAATTTGAACCGGGCTTCCGGCGGGTAATTTTTCGTTTCCTCGATGTATTGCAGGGCTTCTTTGAGCGAAGTAACCTGCCGTTCCAATATATTCACCTGCGTATCGGTATACCCAATATCGAGGTGCGTCTGGTGAATCAGGTGAATTTCCCACTTGCGTTCGGCGGGTAGGACCACCGGGGCCGCTTTGACTTTTCGCCCTTGCAGGTCAAGCACGACGGAAACCGAGACCGGCCTGTCGCAGATTGCTTCGTCAACCGGCAGAAAGGCTTCCGCCCCGGAAAAATGGTTATCCGGGTTGAGCATGACCCGAACTTTCTTCGTTTCTGCGTTTTCCGGCGTGTACTCGACGTTCAACCAAGCGGGCTGGGAAAGGGCTTCCCCCTGGTAATCGACCCGAATTTTTCGGGCAGGCTGCTTGTTCATTTTGCGAATTCCCTGTTCGCCGCGAACTTGAATCGCTTCAATTCGTCCCGCTTTGCTACGAAATTGAACGCAATCGTAAATGAACCACGAACCGTTGGAGTTGGTGAGCTTGAGGACGTTTCCGGTCGATTTAACGACCATCGCAGGCAAAACGAGTGAAAACGCTTTCGGTTCCGCCGCTCTCGGATTGCCAAGAATCGCGTCGCTTCGACTGTTGCCTTCCGTTCGGATCACGCCGCGTTTGCCGTTAAGGTTGACGTCAATGCTCGGAGCGGAACTCGAGTGTCCCCAACCTTTGAGGATGAGTTCGTAAGCGGTTGCGTTTGCGGCACTGGGCGGCAGATCGAATTTGATCGTAAACGTGTGCGGTTTTTTTCCGGCCCAGTTGTCGGCGGGGCCAGGGTGGATGTACGACCAATCGGTTTTCGCGTCGAACGTCCCGATTTGCACCGTCGGGTCATTCGGAAAATTTTTGACAAACTCGCCGTAATTTCCGGCGGCGGAAAATTCCTGATAATTTCCGTCGTCTGCCCCGATAGACCAGATTTCGGCGGCGTAAGCACTGGAAAGGGAGAAAGCCAGCAAAAGCGTTCCTAAAATTCTCATTAATCTCATAAGGGGAAAGGGAAAGGGGGAAAGGGGGAAAAAGAGTCTTCAAACACCGACTGTCCACTATAAACTTCTTGAAAAAGGAAAACAAGTCCCACTTGTTAGCGACGGGGCTTGCCCCGTGCGGGAGTGGGGTAAAACTCAACACGCGGCCCCGCCGCTAACGGGATCGTAAAAAACGATACTCGCGCGGTATTTTCGATACGAAACTTGCGAAACCGCGAAAATATGCGAAAATGCTCCGGTTCCATTCGGATCATTTTGTTGACGTCAACAAAATGATCGTCCTCGGTAGCGGTTACAAACTATTTTGACTGTATAGTGAGCTAACCTATTATTATCAAAGGAGTTATGGATATTCCTGATTTTCAAGTGTATTGAGTTGAATTCATTTGCTTCACCATTAAAACGTTGGAATTTCAAGTATTTATCCCCAATTGCCCATT
>CAZNVM010000501.1:0-7316 GCA_964576215.1 uncultured Planctomycetaceae bacterium | reverse complement strand
TTCCCGTACAAAATCCGAAGCTCCCGTCTTCGACTCCGCCGTCGTCTCCTGCACCGCCCTTTGCAACAACTCCCCGCCCAACTCCTCAAGACGCTTCACAACGAACTCCCAGCGACTCTGGCGTAATTCATGGCGAAGCTCCTTGTACAACTCCCGACGCTCCGAATTCTCGTAACGACCTGGCTCCTCACGCGGGGTAGCAGAGCGAACGGTCTTGATTCGTCAAAAGAATCAAATATAATCTACGGGTGGCAGGTAGATTTCTCATTTCCTATTTCTCATTTGACCATGAAAACGCCCCCCACCGATCTTGATGAAGGAACGATCCGCCGTATCGACTGGCAGGAACTTTGCCCGGCGGTGCTGTTGCCGCAAGCGGTTTCCATTGCGACCACCTTTCGAGTCCTTTGGGTCGCCTCCTTCGGCGTTTTGTTGACGCTGTTTCTTGCTGTTTTGCTTAAACGTGAATACGCGGATTTCATTCCGACTCACGTAAGTTTTGTCGGTTCCAGTCTGCCCGGTTGGGAGACGGTTTTGTTCCCCTGGAAAATGATGAGCAACTCACTTTCCAATCTCTTTTCATTCCAAGATTCGCTTTCCCTCGCTTGGTTCTTGGGGGTTTTTATCATCTGGACCATTTGCGGAGCGATTCTCACCCGGACCGCCGCGACGCAAATTACCATCGGGCAGTATTCCCGGTGGAGCCATTTGGGAAAATTCCTCCAGTGGCGTTTGCGGTCCTATTTTGCGGCGATTTTGATTCCGGTGGCTGGGTTGGCGTTTTGTGCGATAGCCGTAAAGATTGCCGGATGGCTCTTGATGGTCCCCGTCGTGAATGTGCTTGTGGCGATTCTCTTCCCGATTGTGCTTTTCCTCGGGTTTTGTTTTGCGATTCTCGGTGTTGGGCTTCTTTTCGGCTGGCCGCTTGCTTTTGCGGCGGTGAGCGTGGACGGTTCCGACGGGTTCGACGCCGTAAGCCGAACGTATTCCTACGTTTACCAACGCCCTTTGCAATACCTTGTTTACGCGGTTTTGGGGATCGCAATCGGCATGATCGGCTACTTTTTCATCGCTTGGTTCGTCGATCTGGCGATTTTTCTGATCGCCGATTGGGGAAACGCTCCTTTGGCCGCCTTCATGGTAGATCGTCCGGAAACTTTGGCAAGTTGGATACTGTCGTTTTGGTGCTGGTGTTTCCAAATGGTCAAGATCGGCTTCCTGTTCGGATACTTTTGGGTTTGCTCGACGATCATTTACGTGATCCTTCGCCGTAGCGTCGACGGAACGCCCATTGACGAAATCCGGTTTCCCCCGAACGACCAACCGGGCGTTCAAACGATCCCGGCTCTCAAAACCGACGAAAAAGGAGCACCGGAGATTGTGATCGAAAAACAGGAATAAATCTCTCACAAAGGCACGGAGGCACAAAGAAAAATATCAAGTTGTTTACCGTTACCTCTACCGATAACCGCATGTTACCTAAAATCGCGGCCACACCCTTAAAAAAATCACCCACCCCTTTTTTATACTTCGTAACTCATTGAAATACAAGGATTTACAAAATACTGTCTTCTATTCGTTTACAGTTTGTATATTGAAATAGGATTTCCCATGGAACCAAAACAGATTAAAAACCTTTTAGCAACGCTTGGATTTACCTCGCAAGAGGGAGCGAAAGGGGTTTTCCGCAAGGAGTACTCCCAGTTCCGTAATTACGCTATCACAGTGGATTGCGACAAAAAGTCCATCAATTATGGCGATAAAATCAAGTGCGGCAGCAAGCGAACGCAAAATTTTTCCCAAGCCGAAAATTTCGTCGTCCTGGAGTGCGTGGATCGTCTGCTCACGAAAGGGTACAAGCCGGAAAATATCTTTCTGGAAAAAGGCTATCCTGCCGGGCGTGGAGTTACAAAATCTTTAGATATTTTGGTTTCGCTTGATGGTAAACCGTATTTGATGATTGAGTGTAAAACGCACGGCGAAGAATTTGACAAAGAACTAAAAAAGATTCAAAAAAACGGCGGACAATTGTTTACCTATTTCCAACAGGACACAAAAGCAGAACTGTTGATGCTTTATGCTTCTCAACTCGGAAACAACGGCATCATTTCCGACTTTAGAATTGCAAAAATAGAAGAGGCGTTTCGTAATGCGGGAAGCGTAAAGCAAGTTCATGCCCTTTGGGATGGCAGATTTCATGAGACCGGATTTTGGGAAAATCACCCTTACGGCTTCAAAAATGAAATCTTCACAAAATCACAACTTGAGGAACTGACGGAAGATAAAGGAAGAAAACTGTTCCACGGATTTGCCACCATTCTACGCAAGCACTCCGTATCCGATAAGCCTAATGCGTTCAACGTGATTTTTAACCTTTTCCTGGCGAAACTTTTCGACGAACAAAAACGCGATGAGGATGAATTGGAATTCCAATGGAAAAACAATGACGATCCCGTGGAGTTCCAGGTAAGATTATACAATTTGCACAAAGAAGGATTATTCGATTTCCTGAAAAAAGAAATTGAAGGGATCGATGAAAAGGATTTTGGTGCGCAAACAAAGGACGAGCAATATAAAGCAAAGAAAAAATTCCTGAAATTCAACAAGCTCTTCGACATCAAAAGCGTCATGGATGATGATGATTTTGAGCAGAACCACCGGGTATTAAAAGAGGTGGTCCAACTTATCGAAAAATACCGGATTCGTTATCCGAGAAAACAAAAATATCTAAGTGAATTTTTTGAACTTCTCTTAACAACAGGCTTGAAACAGGAAGCAGGGCAATACTTTACCCCTCCTACGATTACAAAATTCATCGCAAGGTCGTTGCCGCTACCCGAACTACTAAAACAACACATCAATCAGAAATCGCCTTCACTTCCAGCCGCCATTGATTACGCCGCAGGAAGCGGGCACTTTATTACCGAAATCCTGGAGGAGTACCAGGATATTATTGAAAACCTTGACACGTCTGACTTTTACCCACAAGCAAAAAAAACCGTCGCTTCCTGGAAAGCCGATCAATACAACTGGGCGGCACAATACGTCTATGGTATTGAAAAGGACTACCGCCTCGTGAAAGTGGCGAAAGTCGGCTGTTATTTTTACGGTGATGGCCTGGCTCAGGTTGTTCTCGGCGATGGCTTGGACAGTTTCGAAAAATCAAAATCCTACATCGGTTTGCTGAAGGAGAATGCTAAAAAACCACAATTTTCCATCCTTGTTTCTAACCCGCCCTATTCGGTGGAGGGTGTCAAGGACGACTTGGAATACATCGGGGCACAGGATGAATTTACGTTGTTCAACAACCTTACCGACAAAAGTAGCGAAATCGAAGCCTTGTTTGTTGAACGGACCGATCAACTATTAAAAGAAAAGGGGATAGCAGGGATCGTATTGCCCAATTCCATTCTTAGCAACGGCGGAATGCACGCCAAAGCCCGCGAAATCATCTTGCAGAATTTTGACGTCGTTGCCATTACTCAATTGGGTGGTAATACTTTTATGGCGACCAATACCAACACGGTCGTACTGTTTTTGCGTAAGAGAAACGTATCAGAGGTAAAACGTATCAAAGACCTTGCTTATCATATTGCTGAAAACTATCCGAAAACACACGAAGACCTGACTGTAAACGGTATTGAGGAACCGATAAAAAAATATCTGGATTATACAGGCGAAACCGAAATTAACCCTGAAAAATTTTATTACTACGTTCTCAACTATCATCAGAAAACGGTCATCGTAAAAACGGGCGACAAGGAAGACGAAAAAAGATTTTTGGGGTACGAAATCAGTAAACGACGTGGTAGTGAAGGGTATCACGCCATACAAGGTGACAAAACCATTGATGAATGTACAAAATTATATTCTGATAAGGATTACGAAGATACAACAAAGGCAAACGCGTACATTTACAAGGCGTTCAACGGCGAATTTCCGGGCATTCACGAGACATTGAACAACAATGTGTTTTGTGTCGATTTCGTTGACATGCTCACTTTTAGTCGTGATAATTTTGATAAGAGCATTTCATTGGCTGTAAAAAAAAATGTCAAGGTGAAAAGTAAATGGGATTGCGTCAAGCTCAACAAACTTGTCGATATTGTCCGAGGCGGTTCACCACGCCCCATTAATCAGTATTTAACGAGCGACCCGAATGGAGTAAATTGGATTAAAATTGGGGATGTAAGACCTGATTCCAAGTACATTTACGGAACAAGCGAAAAAATAATACCGGACGGTGCGAAAAAATCAAGATTTGTCAACCCCGGCGATTTTATTCTGTCAAATTCTATGAGTTATGGCCGTCCCTACATTATGAAAACAAACGGATGTATTCATGATGGGTGGTTGTTGATGTCTAATTTCAATGAAAAACTGAATAAGGATTATTTCTACTATATTCTTGCTAGTGAAATAGCACAACAACAATTTGTGATGGCCGCCAGCGATGGCACGTCTGTTGACAATCTAAATATTGACAGGGTGTCAAGTATTCAAATCCCTCTTCCGCCGCCTGATATTCAAGCCAAAATCGTCAAGGAAATCGAAAAAATTGAACAGGAGGAGAAATCTATTAGGGATAGAACAGAACGATTAAAGCAAAAAATCGCGAGTGATTTCAATAGCATTCAAGCACCAAGTTCGACCGTGCGATTGGATACATATTTTCATGTCAATAAGACTACACTCAATCCCATCACAGAGTGGCAAGATGGAGATTTTACATACGTCGATATTGATAGCGTGGGCAAAGGAGACGGTACTATCAACTGGAGTCAATCTATTCCATGTAAGGATGCGCCATCTCGCGCAAGGCGGGTTGCGGAAAATCATACCGTCGTCATTTCCACAGTTCGTCCTTATTTGAAAGGGTTTTGTTATATCGAACAGGCTCCTGAAAGAACCATTTTTTCAACGGGATTCGCCTTATTGAACTCAAAGAGTGAGCAACAATTCTTATCGAAATTTCTCTATTACTTGTTTATGTACTCCTCGCGTTTAGGGAAGCAAATGGAGGACAAAATGCCAAAAGTGGCTTACCCCAGTATCAATACGGAGGACATGAAAAATTTTCTATTGCCTCTCCTCCCTCTTTCGGAGCAGAAAAAGATCGTCGCAAAAATCGAGAAACTGGAAAACGAGATATCGGATTTACAAAAGGAACTGGAAACGTTTACGGAACGGAAGAACGCCGTTTTGCAAAAATGGCTTTAATATTTATTTGAACACATACAGAGTTTTATACCATGAAAATTGGCGTTTTTACCTGTTTTTGCGGCGAGAACATCGCCAGGACGGTGGACTGCGAAGCGGTCGCCGAAAAAATTGCAACCTTGCCGGGAGTGCATTGTTCGCTCTCGTACAAATATATGTGTGCCGAGCCGGGCCAGCAGATGATCCTTCAAAAGATCAAGGAGCTGGGCCTTACGGCGGTCGTCGTCGCTTCCTGTTCGCCGCACATGCACCTGAAAACCTTTCGAAAAGCGTGCGAAAACGCCGGGATCAACCCGTACCTTGTCGAGATGGCCAATATCCGCGAGCATTGCTCTTGGGTTCACTCCAACAAAGAGGAGGCGACCCAAAAGGCGATTGAGCTGATCCGAATGGCCGTCGAAAAGGTGAAACACAATCACGAGCTTGCGCCTATCGAGGTGCCCGTTACCAAGCGGGCCATGGTCATCGGGGCCGGAGTCGCCGGGATTCAGGCCGCTCTGGACATCGCCTCGGCGGGGAACGAGGTCGTCCTCGTCGAAAAGGAACCGTCCGTCGGCGGCAAGATGGCCGGACTGTCCGAAACCTTCCCGACGCTTGACTGTTCGCAGTGCATTTTGACGCCACGCATGGTCGAAGTCGCTCAGCATCCGAAAATCAAGCTGCTGACTTGGTCCGAAGTCGAATCGGTCGAAGGGTACATCGGCAATTTCAAGGTCAAAGTTCGCAAAAAAGCCAGGTACGTCGATATGACCAAGTGTACCGGTTGCGGGGCTTGCTGGCAAAAATGTCCCCAAAAGAAAATCCCGAACGATTTTGATTACAACCTCGGAAACCGAACCGCAATTTACATTCCGTTCCCGCAGGCCGTGCCGTCGAAACCGGTGATCGACGCCAAAAATTGCACGAAATTCAAAACCGGCAAGTGCGGCATCTGCCAAAAGGTCTGCGCCGCCGGAGCGATCAATTACGAAGACACCGACGAAATCGTTACCGAAGAAGTTGGTGCCATCGTTGTTGCAACGGGGTATCAGCTTTATTCCATCGGTAAAGAGCAGCAAAACGAAGATTTAAACGGTTACGGCGAATACGGTTACGGAAAATATCCCGACGTGATTGACTCGCTTCAATTCGAACGGCTCATCTCGGCAAGCGGCCCGACCGGCGGGGAACCGAAACGCCCCTCCGACGGAAAAATTCCGGAAACGATTGTCTTTATCAAATGCGTCGGTTCACGGGACAACGCGAAAGGGATTTCGTACTGCTCGAAAATCTGCTGCATGTACACCGCCAAGCATACGATGCTTTACAAGCACAAGGTTCATCACGGGGAAGCCCATGTGTTTTACATGGACATTCGGAGTGGCGGCAAGAAGTACGACGAATTCGTCCGCAGAGCGATTGAGCAGGACGGGGCGAACTACCACCGGGGACGTGTTTCGAAAATCACCGAGGAAGACGGGAAGCTGATTGTTCGTGGCGTTGACACGTTGGCCGGGAAGCCGGTAACGATCAAAGCGGACATGGTGGTGTTGGCCTCGGCGATGTGCCCTTCGGCCGGGGTGGAATCACTTGCCCAGAAATTGGGGGTCGGGTACGACGAATACGGCTTTTTGACGGAATCGCATCCGAAGCTCCGCCCGGTGGAGACGAACTCGGCGGGAATTTTCGTCGCCGGAGCGTGCCAGGCCCCGAAAGACATCCCGGAAGCGGTCGCCCAGGCTTCTGCGGCGGCGGGCAAGGTGATGATTATGCTCAGCCAGCCGGTGTTGACCCGCGAACCGGAAATCGCCAAGGTTGATGAAATCCGTTGTGCTTCCTGCTTCGCCTGCGGTCGGGCGTGCCCTTACCTGGCAATCGAGCGGGTCGAGCTCAAGGACCGCAACGGTAACACCACCAAATGGACCGCCCGGGTCAACCCCGGCCTCTGCATGGGTTGCGGCACCTGTGTCGCCGTTTGCCCCTCGAAGAGTGTCGACCTTGAGGGATTCACCGAACAACAGGTTTATGCGCAGATTGAGAGTTTGGGGTAAAGGAAGAGTCAGAATATGTAGTATACAAACGTTGGAAATGCTCTTGCGGATGCTGGAGAAACAATG
>CAZNVM010000500.1:0-12783 GCA_964576215.1 uncultured Planctomycetaceae bacterium | reverse complement strand
AATGGGCAATTGGGGATAAATACTTGAAATTCCAACGTTTTAATGGTGAAGCAAATGAATTCAACTCAATACACTTGAAAATCAGGAATATCCATAACTCCTTTGATAATAATAGGTTAGCTCACTATACAGTCAAAATATGTAAGATATGAAACTTCTCCTTGATACCCGAGGAAAAGAGATGAGCACACTTACTAAAGCATTACCGAAACTGGCTACCTTCCAGAAAGAACAGAACGATTATGTTCCGCACGAAGTTGCTCAGCGAGTCCTTGTAGAAAATTGTTCGGCGGCACGATCATGGCGGGAGTTTCTCGGTAAAACAACAGAGGAAATCGCAAACAGAATCGGCATTTCGGAAGCGGAGTATGTCCAATGGGAAGCGTTACCAAAATTGACTCGCCGTTCCCTTCGGAAAAAGATCGCTCAAGCACTGGGGATTCGTCACGAACAACTGAGATTTTGAAGAAATACAGAGCCGCAATCGTAAGATTGCGAATCAAACAAATTTGCGAAAAAAGAAGTAATAGGATGGAAGAATCAAACTTAGGACCTGAGACGTGCCACAAAAGATTTACATGAGAAAATCGATGACCTGAAGCGCGAATTGGAGGAAATGAAAAAAAGATGTTAAAAACCCTGCAAGTCGAAATCGTCAACCCAAAGGCGGAGCGGATTTTAAAGGAATTGGCCGCGGTGGAATTGATCCGTATTGGAAAACGGGAATCATTTCGGACCCGGCTTGACCGATTGTCGCAAAGTATTGAGCGGCATCAGGAAAAACACGGTATGCCGGAACCGCTTAGCATGGAAGAGATCACAGAGGAAGTAAAAAAAGTGAGAGCGGAGCGTTATGCGAAGCGAAAAAAAGTTTAAAATCATTGTCGATACAAACCTGTGGATTAGCTTTCTCCTCTCGGAACCAACCAAACAACGAATAAGGCGATTGCTCCTTTCCGACAAGGTTGACATTTTGTTTTCGAAAGAACTTTTCAATGAGCTGGAAACGACGGCAAAAAGACGCAAATTTCACAAGTATTTTGGTGTGTTGCACATTGAGACGCTCCTTCAGATGCTTGTTGAGGTTGTCGAGATTGTTGATGTACGTTCGTTTGTGAACATTTGTCGTGACCCCAAGGACAATTTTCTCCTCGCCTTGGCGAAGGACGGCGGTGCCGATTACCTGATCACCGGAGACAATGACCTGTTAGCCTTGAAAAGACTTGGTAAAACAAAAATCCTTACATTGAGAGATTTTGAAAAAATTTTTGAATGAATAAACTTTTGCAGACATTTACCAATTAGCCCAAACCATTAATAACCAGCTTTACCGTTAATTGATCAACCCTTTAGATATTCACCATGAGCCTGACACACACAGATCCGACCCAAACGACGATTCCGAACGCAGTGAGCATTCCCTGGAACGTCAAGTTTAACAAAGAGAAATTGAGCGTCCGTGTTGACGTGGAACGCTGGACGCTCCTGTTCACGCCGGTCAGGGTCGCTTTGATTTTGTTCACGCTGTTCGCCTTGGCCGTGATGGGCTACCGGTTCCTCATGGGTCTCGAAGCGGTTACGAACCTGAACGACCGTTGGCCCTGGGGGCTTTGGAAAGCGATGGCGGTGTTTAGCGGCGTCGCTTTGGCCGGCGGCGGGTACGGAACTGCGTTTCTCGTTCACGTCCTGAATATCAAGCGGCTCGAACCGGTTGCGAGAGCGACGATGCTGGCGTCACTGCTCGGATACCTGCTCGTTCTCGGCGGATTGTTCCTCGAAATCGGGCGCTGGTTCAACTTCTGGCCGCCGTTCTATTCCTGGGGACACGCTTCGCCGCTGTTCGAAATTTTCATCTGCATCTCGGCCTACACCATCGTTCAGGTTCTGGAACTTTGCGAAGTGATTACGGAAAAAGTGTTCCGGCAATTCCACTGGATTTTCGTCAGGTTTATGCCGCTCCTGATTATTTTGGGCGTCATGCTTCCGACGATGCACCAGTCGTCGCTCGGCGCATTGTACCTTTTGGCGGCGGGAAAACTGCATCCGCTTTGGTGGAGTCCGCTCATCTTCCTGTTCTTCCTCATGACGTCGCTTTTTGTGGGACCGGCAATGCTTGCGGTAACATCCGTGATTACCGACAAGATGCTCGGCCATAAGATTCCGGTTGCTCCAATGCGTTTCCTTGCCCGGGTCGGCGGCGGACTTATGGTGGTTTATCTGGCGGTCAAGTTCGGCGATTTGACGTACCGTAACGAAATTGGTCAACTTTTCACCGGCAGTTTCGAGAGCTTTTTCTTCATGGCGGAACTGCTTATTGGCGTGATTATTCCGATTTGCATTGTGTTTTCACCGCTGGCAAATTATCGGGGCTGGCTCATCGCTTACGGGTTCCTGGCGAGTTTCGGCGTGTTTTTCAACCGGGCTAACGTCGTGATTACCGGCATGTGGCGTGATAACGGCGTCGCTTACCACCCGTCGTTGTTTGAAGTAACGATCGCGCTCGGTCTTGTTACAGGTTCCTTGTTGGCATTCCTGTACCTGTGCGACAATTTCAACATTCTCGGCAAAAAGGAAGAAGCGGTCTGATGGTTTCCACCTTTTCCTTGTCGATGGCAGAGAGTCGAACAAGTCATAATTCTATGCCCGATGCCCTTAAATTTCAACACTTTTTCCAGCCTCATAACCAATTCGTTTACACTTTGAGTCATTTACAATTCGTTTTTCAGGGCTTCCGCAAGTCGATCCAGATGTTCCGGCGTGTGGGTTGCAAATACGGTGAGATGCAGCGTACCGTCCGGCCCAAGACCGGGCAGACGCGGGAAATACGAAATCAAAATTCCTTCTCTGGCAAGCGTTCGCTGAATCCGACGCATATTGTACGAGGAGCCGAGCTGAAACGTCACGATCGGTAGCGGCGTTTCCCCAACCTCGATTCCGAGTCCTCGTAATTTTTTTCGGAGCAATTGCGAGTTGTTCTTCAAATGGGACCGCAAATCGGTCTGCTCAAACACCAATTCCAGTCCTTTGACGGTTGCTGCGACCATCGGCGTCGGCGGTGGTTCCGATTCGTCAATCGAACGTTCAATAATCCGTTGCACAAACGTTTCGCTTCCCGGCAAAACGCCGCCGTAACCGCCGACTGCATGACCGAGCATCGCCGAAAAATAATACCGGACCGGTGTTTGAGGCATAATGCTTTTCGAAGGGGAGAAGAAAGCCGAATCCGACAACAATCCTTCGGACACTTGGAGCGTTCGATTGGCCCGGCGTGGAGGAAAATCGAAAAACTCCAGCGTTCCTCTTGCGTACCCTCCGAGAATGCCGAACCCGTGCGAATCATCGACAAATACGGCGGCATCGCCGTATTCGGCAAGCACGACGTCGTACTCGTCAAGCGGAGCGATTGTTCCGTGAGAAAAAAAGACGCCGTCCGTCAAAACAAGCGGACGTTGCTTCGGACGGAGCGTTTTATCCAATTGTGTTTTCAGGTCGTTCGCATCACGATGGGCAAAGCGGACAGGCGGAGTTGTGATACCTTTTAATATTTTTATTGCGTCGAAGAGCGAACGGTTTGCCGCTTCGTCGATAAAAATATGATCGAATGTTCCCAGGAGCGTTTCCAACAGCGTCCGATTTGTCGAGAGTTCCGTGGAGCAATAATACGCACGGTTCATCCCCAGCACCGCGGCGGCCTTGCGTTCCACATCGAAAACCGGCGGCGCGGTCAACGTATTACGGCTTATTCCGGACGAAATTCCGTAACGCAACGTTGCCTGACAAGCCGCCGCAAGTACCTCAGGATGTGATTGCAACGAGTAATACCCGCTCCCCTGATGATACTGGAAGGTGCGACCGGTAATGGAAACCATCACATCCGGAGGACCGTCCAGGCTGAGCGATTCTTCCGGCGTAAATGGACAGGCAGGTGAAAACATTGGGATTTGACGGTGGTAAGTGGGCGGGTGAGATGGTGAAATAGGAACGGCGCTTCAGGGATTCCCTTCAATGAGACCAATTTCCTCCTTTGTAAGCCCGTATAACTCATACACGATTTTATTGATTCGATCTTCACAGTAATCGATTCGGGACCGAATCTGTTCCCGCTGATGGGGCAAACTTGCCGCTTGCAGTTCCTGGTTGAGGCGTAAAAGGTTATCAACGTGCTTGATGATCTGTGCTTGTTGCTTTTCAGAAGCATTTTTTGGGAATGGTAAATTTCGAACATCATTGACAAGAATCTTGGGAAACAAACCTTTTTTTGCTTTGGGTGAAATGATTGTATGATATTTTGAGAGTAAAGTTGAATTGACTATTCCTAAAATAAAGTAGAGTGAGAGTTTCGTCTCTTTGCGAGCAATGCAATTTATTATTGAGGGATTGTTGTAATACTCTTTATCCGTGTATGTGGCACAGATGACTCTATCCGTTATTTCACGAATTAAAATTCTGGGATCCTTAAAGAATTCAGGTTTTCTCGGTGCTGCAAGCCAATTGCCGTAACTTATCCAGCTTTTTCCATTCCAGATCAAAGAATATCTTTTTACATCGCCGCCTCTTAACTCTTTTTTGTAGGTTTTATCTCTTTTGAAATCCGCATGCCATATTCGATTTTTTATTGTGTGTTCATCATGTCCGCGATATTTATCATACGGAATGAGACCCTGGCTTACTTCCAGTATTTCGCTTAACGGGATCGTGTTTTTCCTGATTTTTTTAACAAGAGTCCCGTACTCATAAGCACTAAAATCCCAGGTCTCCCAGTATTCAATATCTTCCTGCTTTATTGTATTTGTACGATGCAATAAAAAACCTGATAAATAATTTTCAAAATAAATTTTGTTGTTTTCGTTGCTGCAATTCTTGAGCGTCAATATAATGGTTCTTACTGTGGTCTGCTCAAAAACGGAAACATTCGATAAATCGGCCACTTTACGGATATTAAAGTTTTGGTGGACAAATCTTCGGAATGACTTCGCAAATAAATTCAACAAAATTGTATTCGGAATAATGAACGATACGAAACCATCCTGCCTGACGATTTTTTTTGACTTTGAAATAAAATACTGTGAAGTTTCAAAGTCTGCAACTTCTGAAAATTTTTGTGTCAAGTATTCTTTTTCGTTTATAGTCAACAACGCACCATACGGCGGATTACCGATCACGCAATCGAAACCGCCCTGTTTGAACACTTCGGGAAAGCTCTTTTGCCACGAAAACGGTTTGACCTTTCGCTCTTCGCCGAAATTCCGTTCGTCGTCGTAATAATCAAGGTCGATCAAACTGTTTCCGCACCTGATATTGGCATCGATATTGGGTAACGCGCGGTCGTGAAAAAGTCTTTGTTGCGTTTCAATGCTCTCGTTGGTTTCACCTTCCATGCACTTGAGCAGAAGCGAAAGTTTGGTAACTTCCACGGCACTGCCGTCCAAATCCACGCCGTAAATGTTGTTGAGCAAAATACGCTTCTTTTCGGCGGTGGTCAGTTCGCCCGTCGGAGTTAGCGTATCGCTTTTTCTGCCCTTTCCGGGTTTTCCGTTCCGCGTGTAAAAGTCCTTGTGCCAGTTCAAAAGATACTGATAGGCTCCAATCAAAAAACTGCCGCTGCCGCACGCCGGATCGACGATTTTCATTTTGCTTGCTTCGCCCGGCGTTTTGTTTTCGAGAAGTTTGCCGATGGTGTTTTCCACAATGTAGTCCACGATGTACTGCGGCGTGTAATAAACGCCGCCCGCCCTGCGCACTTCCGGCTTTTCTTCAATGGCGGCACGTCCGCCTTTGGAAAGCGAGATTTGTTTGCCTAAAAATTGTTCGTACGCACTCCCCAAAATCTCCACCGACAATACGGAAAACTCGTAAGGACAAACAGGGTAATAGAGTTCGGAAATAATGCTTTTGATGACCTTGTCGTTAACGACAATTTTCTCGCTGATCGCATCTTTTTGAAAGTCAAAAAGACCCGAATTGTACTTCTGGTCGGCAACATGAAAGCACCGAAAGAGATTTTTGTAACAATCGCCGTTTTTCAGGACGGATTGTAAATTGCCGTATCGCTCGACATTCCTGTCTTCGGCAATACGCAGAAAAACAATACGATCAATCGTGTTTTGCACCACAAAATTGAGTGCGTCTTCATCAATATCGTTGCGAAGGGCAATGTTTCTGGCAAGTTCGATCCGCCATTTGTCGAGCGAGGCCAGAAAATCACGGTCAACGGTGGTCGTTCCTTTTTTGTTTTTGTCGCCCTGAATAAATTTGTCGAAACTTCCCCGCGGCACACATTCTCTGCTGAATGTCTCCCATAGAAAATCGAACTCCGTAAGATATTCCCGATAGGTCAGATATTTGATTCTGGCAACGGAGGCTTTGTCGGTCGGCTTGGGTTTTTTGGAGCAATCGTAAATGGCAAACTCTTCAAAGTCGGAAACGACACTGATCGGCAACTTTGCGTTCCAGCCATATCTGCGAATTTGATAGGCTGGTTCAATGTCGTCTTTTACTTTTACTTTCGGCCTTTTGACTTCGAGAAAAAACAAACGTTTGCCGCCTGACAGCCGAAATGAGTAATCAGGTTTTTTTATTGCACCACCAACCTTGACGTGGTCTTCGTGAACCACTTCACGATAGCTTTCAGCATATCCGTTCTCGTTGTCCACGTCCCAACCCAGAGCTTTCCAAAACGGATTAATAAAATCGTTGCGGGTTTGCGTTTCGTTATAATGATCGTTTTTGTATAACTCCTTTTGTTCATCAAACCGTTCGACGAGTGTCTGGATTTTGTGGAATGCGTCTTCTTTTGCCGACATGGGAAGAGAAAAATGTTACTCGGTTGGTGTGGAGCAGTCTAAATTGGGAAGTTCCGCCCAATAGGCCGTTGACGTGAACGGTTTAATCTGGTGATTCTGCAATTCCAACTGGATCGTCTTGCCGGCATATGGTGTCAGGTCAATTTCAATCGGAAGCCAACGCCGGGATACGAGAGTGGTTTCGTCAATCGTCTGCTTGTAAACGCTTGTTCCATCGATATGAACGTCCAAAATCCAGCCCCCCGGTTTTTGATGCGAAACACGAAAATGGAGCTTGGGATTCGGCTCTTGCGGAACCTTCATTTCACAAAAAACGACCGCCGGTGATTTTCCGTCAACAGCAGGCGAGGTCATAAGCACCTTTTTTTGTCCGCAAAATTCGGGAGACATGCCGTATGGCAATTCCAAAGCCCAAAGTGCTTTGACATCACCGGTAAAACCACGAGCCGCTTTCCAGCCGGGAAGTTCCCGGCGGACCCAACGGTCCGCTTCTGCGATGATTTTGGCGTCTTCCTCAGGTGTTGTGCGAATATCGCCCACCGGTCCGGCAAACGGCGGACGTTCGTAAAAATTGTCTCCGGTCACACGGGGATCGTTGGTACTGCGGAGAATTTCCATAAGCCGGTCTGCATGTTCTTTTTTCTTTGTCGCATAAACTTCGTCGTCCGCAAGATTCGTCAAGCAAAATGGGTCGGTACTCAAATCGTAAAACTCTTCTCCCGGTCGAAGTCCGAAAGCCCAATCCATCTGTTGTTTCCATTGCGGATTCAAGAGGTTTTGCACCAGCCAGGCTTTGGTCGGACCGCAATCCATGTCGGGAAAGGTTACGGCGGTGTCCATTTCCAACTCATTCTGAGTCGGCATGGTTCCATTCAAAAGATGGTACGCATCCCCGGAAGGAGTCCGCTCCGGACAGAAATTGCGAATGTAAAGGAATTCCTTCGTTCGAATGGCCCGATGCGGATAAGGCAACAGACCTTCCCGTGCGTTGGGAACGTGCCGCTCACGGCCTGTTACGACGTAGTCCCGTGACGGATCAACCTGTCCGGATTGGTCGCTGAACAACAGCGGCACCAGACTTCGACCGTTCATGCAATCGGGAGGAGTAACACCGCCCAGTTCGCAAAACGTCGGTGCCAAATCCATCAGGTTGACGAAATCGTCGAGCGTTCGATCACGAAACGTTTCCTTCATCGCGTCGTATCCGTCAACTTTCACATTGGCCCCAACGCGAATAAAAAGCGACACGTTCGTTCCGAAGTCGTAAAGATGACTTTTTCCACGTGGAAAACCCGGAATTCCGTGGTCGCCGCTGACGACGAGCACCGTATTTTCGAGTTCGCCGATTTCCCGGAGTTTTTCGAGAAACCGGCCAAGCATTGCGTCCAAAGCGAGCGTTTCGCCGAGATAATCGCAGAAATCCTCACGAATTTCGGGAACGTCCGGTAGAAACGGCGGCAGTTTGCCTTCCAAATCGTCCGGATCAAGGTCCCAAAGTTTTTTGCCGGAGCCTTTGACCCATTTGCGATGCGTGTTGGTCGGACCGAACCAGTAGCAAAACGGTTGTCCTTCCGGTCTTGCTTCGAGAAACTGTTGAAAGTTGCCGAGTCCTTCCTGGTACAAAACTTCTTTGGCCGCTTCCCGATCTTTCCCGGCGGCTA
The DNA here is from genome assembly GCA_964576215.1 of uncultured Planctomycetaceae bacterium. Lineage (GTDB taxonomy): Bacteria > Planctomycetota > Planctomycetia > Pirellulales > Thermoguttaceae > JAVBSX01. The sequence goes on along the minus strand of CAZNVM010000500.1, from coordinate 4,319 downwards.
TCATTTCGGTTACGTTTTGGGAAAACTGGTTGAACCTTCCGCCAGCTCTGTTGTACCGCGTTCGAAAAGCCCCATGCGGAGCGTCTGCCGGTGTGCCCGGCGACCAAACTTTGTAGGTGTGTCCGATAAAATATCCCGCCTCTTCCAGCAACAACGGATAGGACGGAATGTCACCGTCCCAAACGGCAGGTTGAAGAATCGAAGCACGGCCGGTTCGATAAAAATACTGACCGGAAAGAATCGCACTTCGGCACGGCGTACAGGACGGAGACATCACGTGCGCATGTTGAAACTTGATCCCCTCTTTGGCAACGGAGTCGAACGCCGGCGTTTGAAACACGGTGTTTGGGGCAAATTCGGAATAGGTGCTTGCGTATCGTCCCCAGTCGTCGGCAAAGAAAAAGAAAATGTTCGGTCGGCGGTCGGCGGAACCCGCGGCGAAAACCATTCCAGATTGCACGAAAAGCACCACAAGGAGCAAGGGGAGCCAATTTTTCCAACGCATAAAAACACCTCCGAACAATTACAGAATCTCACTCATTCGTTTGATTAACTCATCTTCGATCTGATCGACACAATTTTCGTAGAGTGCCAGGTTTCCCCCATAAGGGTCGGCAATATCACCGCCGTCGGTCCGCAGGACGAACAGCCTCGTATCGGCACTCGGCCAAAGAGAGAGGATCGTTTCCCGATGGTTCCGAGTCATGGCGTAAATTTTGTCGGCAAAACGAATATGCGTTTCGTTGAGCGGCTGCGACTGGTGATCGTTAAGGGACAAGCCGCGAGCGGACATGATTTGTTGCGCCGAGGAACTGGCCGGGAACTGATCGCCGGCGGCCACACCGGCGGACATGACCACGTATCCGTAGTTTTCGACCTCTTCCATTGAACAATGAAAGTGTGTTGCAAGAAGTTTACGGCAGAGAACTTCGGCCATCGGACTGCGACAGGTGTTGCCCGTACAGACGAAAATCACGATTTTCGCTTTCAAACGATCCACGGCGGTCCGGGAAACGATCCCTTCCCGAAGAATGGAGACTTCGTTTTCCCCGATTGCGACAACGGTGGAAGGCAATGTGCTTTTGGCCGGGCCATCCTCAAGAATGAAGTCCACGTCGGAACCAAGTGCCTCGACGATTTCATCCACGTCGGACGATTCCCCCTGTCCGCTCCGATTCGCACTGGTCAACACAATGGGCTGATCGAGTTGTTTCAGTATTTCCAGAGTCAACGGATGATTGGGAACCCGGAATCCGATCCGACCGTTGGAATAAACCGCTTCTTTGGCGGCCGGCGGGAGTTGCCGCACGAAAAATTCCTGCTCCTCGACCGGCAAAACGACCGTAACCGGTCCCGGCCAAACACGTCTCGGAAGCCGCGTTTGCAACTCGGTCAGGTTCGGCAACAGGTCTTCAAGCATGGCAAGGCCCGAAATTGCGACACTAAGCGGATTGGTCGGACTGCGCCCCTTGACGCGAAACAGGTGCTCCAAGGCGGCTTCGTGAAAAAGAGAAGCTCCGAGTCCGTACACGGTTTCCGTTGGTAGAACAACCAGCTGACCGGCTCGAAGAGCGGAGACGGCACTGTTCACGACCGGTTGCAGATCGCGTTGTGTTCGGAGGTTGATACGTTGTGTCATTGCAAACACCAAAAACCACGAGTGGAAACGGATTCATGCCATAAATGAATCGCCCCCCATTGTACCTTGCCGGGCAAGCGGCGTCTATACGGTCTACACGGTCTATACGGGACTCTTCGAGAGAACTGCATTGTTTAAAATAGATCGAAATTAAGGCCCCCCCTGGGAACGCAGGCATCTTGCCTGCCCCCGGGTTCGCAGGCTTCCAGCCTGCCTCGCGCAGGCAAGATGCCTGCGTTCCCAGGGACTTTGCAGTTCTCTTACGGGACTCTTGGAACGGTTTCGCTCATTTTGAATTCATCAATCGCTTCATCTCGGCAACGGCGTTTGGGAGTCCGGTGTAAAGGGCACGGCAAATAATACTGTGTCCGATATTCAATTCGAACATGTTCGGAATGTTCGCAATCGGCAGCACATTATGGTACGTTAACCCATGTCCGCCGTGCAACCGCATACCGAACAACGTAATCAGCTTTCCTCCTTCGGTCAGGCGAACGAGTTCCTTTTGACGCTCCGATTCGGTTTCCGCGTTGGCGTATGAACCCGTATGAAGCTCGACCGCATCGCACCCGAGTTCTTTGGCCGCTTCGATTTGCCGGGCCTCGGGATCGAGGAACGCACTGACGAAAACGCCCCGGTCTTTTAACCTTGCCACGATTTCGGCAATGGCCGGGCGTGAAGCGGGAATATCCAAGCCGCCTTCGGTCGTGATTTCGTTTCGTTTTTCCGGCACAAGCGTTACCTGATCCGGCCTGATTGCGCAAGCGATGTCTGCAATTTCCTTCGCGCAGGACATTTCCAGGTTGAGCTTGGCTCGAACGGTTTCACGCAAAATTCGGACATCGCGGTCGTTGATATGCCGCCGGTCTTCCCGGAGATGAACCGTGATACCATCGGCCCCGCCGAGTTCGGCCAGGGCCGCCGCCCAAACCGGGTCCGGCTCCACCGTTTGCCGGGCTTGTCGTACCGTCGCAATGTGGTCAATGTTGACGCCTAATTCAATCATGGGTTACTTAAACTGTAGGGGGTATCGGAAATCGGAAATCGGAAATCGCGACTACACTCAAAATATTTCTCATTTCTCATTTCTCATTTGATTTAAGACTTCTTCCATTGGTGCAAACGAGAAGGTTTGGAGAAGCCGTTTCAACCGCGGTGCGGTTCGTTTGAGATTCAGATAGTGCCGAAATCGGCTCTTTAGCGGAGCACCGGGAACTCGGGGTTGGGCCGGGTCGATTTCCCAGGGATGCAGGTAAAACACGAACGGATTTCCCGCCGCGTTGATCGATTGCAACATCCTCTTTGTAATCGCAAACGGGAACAGACGAAAATACCCACCGCCGCCGGTCGGGATATTTTGACCGAACACTTTGACGACGGCCGGAGGAAATTCGAGTAGCGGTCCCGATTCTGTTTCGATCCGGTGAATTTGCGTCGGCGCATCCGGATTGCCGTGCAAATCGTGATGGATCGGAAACACGCTACTGTCGTACCAATATCCTTCTTCGACCAGGACGCGGTGGGCCCAAAGGGTCTTTTTCGTGATGGAAAAACTCGGTGCCCGATAAGAGACGACCGCCTGGCCGCTGAGGTCCTGTAACATTTTTCGGGTCGTTCGCACGTCTTCACGAAACTCCGCTTCCGTTTGCGAGTAGACCAATTGGTGCCAGTATCCGTGTGAAGCGACCGTGTGTCCGCAAGCGGCGATGTGCTTGACCAACTGCGGTGCTCTTTCGGCGATCCAGCCGAGAATGAAAAACGTCCCTTTCACTCCGGCTTCGTCGAGAACTTGCAAGATTTTCTCCGTATTGACGCAGACACGAAGCTCCCACTTATCCCAGTCGCTCATCGGGATCGTCCGCTGAAATGCGCCGACTTGAAAGTAATCTTCGACGTCGATGGTAAAAGCGTTAAGCATGATTTTGGAAACTGCAAACTCGAACCCGATGATTTCTTCCATGAATAGACCTGTTCTCTAACCCCCCCGCCTGTCGGGAGAGTGAATTTTTGAGCTTGCCTTATTTTACGCAATTGGTTATTGTCCGTCAAGATTGATGCAGATTTCCTCATTTTTTGACGACAGGATCATGGATATTACCTCCGAACGGGTTTTGAAAGCCTTAAAATTACCCAACAAGCCATTCAGGCGATTATTTGGCGTAAAGAAAAACACTTTTTACCGCATGCTGGCAATCCTTCACCAGGCGTTTGAGGATTTGCATCGGCGTGGCGGCAAGCCGCTGACCAAATTACAAATCGAAGACAAACTCCTGTTGACACTGCAATACTGGCGAGAATACCGGACGATGAACACCTTGCTTATGAGTATAACGTTGTCAAAAGTGCTGTTCACTCTTCGATGGTTTGGGTGGAAAATGCCCTCATTCGCGATGGTACATTTCGTTTGCCGGGTAAAAAGGCATGGATTGCCGGTGAAAACAAACCACAAACGATTGTCGTTGACGTTACGGAAAGTCCAATTGAACGTCCCAAAAAAAACAAAAGAAATACTATTCCGACAAGAAAAAACGTCATACCATAAAGACGCAATAAACAAGATATGCTTTCAAAATTGAAAAAAGGACAAACGGTAGTAATAAAAGGATTTCACCATGTCCAATAACCATGTTAAACGGGGGGGGGGGGGAGGGGGGGGGCGCACGCACACCTTTGGGAACAG
>CAZNVM010000499.1:0-2194 GCA_964576215.1 uncultured Planctomycetaceae bacterium | reverse complement strand
AATGGGCAATTGGGGATAAATACTTGAAATTCCAACGTTTTAATGGTGAAGCAAATGAATTCAACTCAATACACTTGAAAATCAGGAATATCCATAACTCCTTTGATAATAATAGGTTAGCTCACTATACAGTCAAACTAATGGCAACCGGGAACAGAGCGCAGACTCAGTAACCGGATCGTGGTCCGGTTACTTCACTTCGTTACGTTCCCGGCTGCCATACATAAGTACAATATCACTTCATCATTATCGTCAAAATCAGCCCGGATAATCACTATTATTGGTATAAATTACGTTTATTGCACTGCCAATGTAGGTGATTCCGGAATAAATCGTGATTAAAACGGTTCCCCAAAGCGATAGGAGCATGATACTTTTGACGCAAAGACTCTCCGGGAACAGGAGAAAAAGCAGGCAGGCAGGAACCGCGACGCATTGTAGCCCCATTTTCCACTTGCCGACCCATTTTGCGGAAAAATCACCACCTTTTTGCTCGACAATTGCCCGGAGCGAGGTGATTAGCATTTCCCGACCGAAAATGACGACCGCCATCCAAGGGTGCATTCCCCAGGGAACCCTAAGTTCCGGAATCGCACAGAGGTAGATGAAGCAACCGCAAATCAAGAGTTTGTCCGCAAACGGGTCCATAATTCGCCCGAACACGGTGATCAGGTTATACTTTCTCGCCAAGTACCCGTCAAAATAGTCGGTCGCGGCGGCCAGCAGAAAAAGTACAATGCAAACGGCGTAAAACTGAAACGGCAACAAGGCGAAAATCCCGATGGCAAAGACGACGCGGAGCATCGTTAAAACATTCGGAACGTTCCACAGCGCGAGTGAGGCCTTCATTTTCAGGTTCAATGATTTTCAGGTTCAATGAAAAAACGATTGGCAAACCATCGGGATTCCACAATCCTGTACGATTGCGAACGGAGCCCATTATAGTCCATCGGTTTTCATGGGACAAGAATGCGCGAAAACAGCAACCGCTCGGTTGCTATTGGCGTTTTACAGTATGCCATCAAGGAAAATCGTACTTCGAGTTCTTGATGTCGAAATCCTCGTCGGTTAAACCGACGTTCAGGCGAAGTTTTTGGTACTCGTAAATCTCAATGAGCGGCAGTTCCGGGTCTTTTTCCGTCGCCCATTCGTAAGATTCGTACCGAATCGGCATGTTGTACTCGTTGTCCACCAAAATTCTCGCAACGTAAAAGATGAAATTCTTTCGCGGAACCGGATGGACCACCTCGATCATCGTGCAAGGGCGGCCTTCTGAAGATTTAATGTCCTCATAATAGTTGACGGAACATTCGCCGTACTTGACGTCCTTTTCCCCGACCTCGACGAGTTTATCGACCAGGTTCAACAGGCCGATTTCCGTAATGGGGTACTTGTTTCCACGCATCGCAATCAAACCGTTCGGATCAAGACTGAGCGTTCCCAGTTTCTTTTGCAACCCGATGCCATGCGCCCACATATTGTCGTCGTTTTGCCCTTTGACGTAAATCACTTCCTGGCCGGCAAGGTCTCGCGGCCAACGGAACTTCAGGTAGACACTGAACGGTTTATGCCGTACTTTCAGTTCCATCATTTGAGCGGCCTGTTTTTCGCCGCTGACCGTCTCCTGTTTTGTAAGGAGTGCGGTATAATCTTTCAACTCGGCGATTTTCGGACGACCGGTCTTTGCCCATTTCAGGACCGGAACGAGCGGATGTTCCTCCGTTTGCGGCTCCTGATTCAGGTAAGGAAGATTCAAGTTGGCAACCGCAGGTTGTTCCGAAGCGGAATTGGGCGTCGACGATGTTTCCGTTTGTCCGAATAATGAGACTGTCAAAAAAAGAATAATGATGCCGACGAGAATTCCCCTGTATTTTTCCAGCATGTTTTTTCCTAAATGGGTAAGTGTGTTCGCACAATCAGGCTAAAGACGATTAACATTATGTATCGCTGTTTTAATTCCGTGAATTGACGTATTCTTGGCGAACCGTTCCTTGAATACCAAAAACCTGCGATACAATAAGGATAACCCGGTAATTTTACCATCAATTCCTTTTTTTGTATCCGTTCACGGTTTCCGCTAAAAATTGGTATTGCATATTTTTGCTGAAACTGTTATTGTTCTTTCATGGGAATGAAAGAAACGATCAGGCGGTTGCGAGCAGAGCTTCGAGAACGCGATAAACTTATCGCGTCA